>NZ_CP107985.1:619500-929250 GCF_036108815.1 Streptomyces sp. NBC_00353
CGCTGCTGACCACCCTCACCCCCGAACAGGCGGGTGCCAGCGAGGTCTTACGCCGGCACAAGGGCCAGGGCACGGTCGAGCGCAGATACGGCGACTTCAAGGGCCCGCTGGCCGTCACCCCCATCTTCGTGCAGGTCAACAAACGCGTCGCCGCACTGATCACGGTGATCTGCCTGGCCCTGCTGCTGTTCTGCCTGATCGAACGGCAGGTCCGCCGGGCACTCGGGGGCGACCAGAAGATGCAGGGACTGTATCCGGGCAACCAGAAGGTGCGGCCCGCCGGCCGCATGATCCTCTACCACCTGTCCGACCTGCGGCTACGGGTCACCAACGCCACCGACCCGCCCGTCATCGCCATCACCCGGGGCATCCAGCTCCACCTGCTCGACCTCCTCGGTCTGGCAACCCGCACTACCCTGCTGGCCACAGACCTGAACGAGGTACCCGCGAAGTACGGAACTAGCCCCCGGAGTCGTAGGTCCGGCAGGGAGCCGCCGCCGGACCTACGACTTCAGAAGCAGATCCAGGTTGGCCAGTCCCGCCGTGAGCTCGGCACGGGTGCCTCCGAAGCCCAGCCGGACGTGGTTGCGGTAGGTGTCCCCGAAACACTCCCCGGGAATAAGCAGCGTGCGGAACTCCTCGGCGAGCCTGCGGCACACCTCGGTCACGTCCTGGACGCCGCGCAGTTCGACGAGCGCGCTGACGCCGCCGGCGGGAGGTGTCAGCCGGACACGGTCGGGGCGCTCGCGCGCCCATGCGAGCAGAAGTTCCCGGTTCTCCCCGGCATGTGCGCGCTGCATGGCGACGATGCGGTCCGCGTTGCGGACGGCCCGTTCCGCGAAGAACTCCAGCACCGGTGAGACATAGAGCGCCACGTAGTCGCGCAGGTACGCCATCTCCGTCAGCAGCTCGGGCGGCGCCAGGCACCATCCGGTGCGGATGCCGGCCAGGCCGTAACTCTTCGAGAACGTACCGAAGGACAGGCTGCGCGGGTAACGGTCGTGCGGCAGGGGCAGTTTGCCGTCTTCGTAGGTGATCTCGCCGAAGGCGTTGTCCCATACGAGCCATGCGCCGGCAGCGGCCGCGATCTCGATCAGCTCGTCCTGCTGCTCGCGGGTGATGGATATGCCCGTCGGGTTGTGCGGGAAGTTGACCACGATCATGCGTGGCCGCTCCGCGGCCACCAGCTTCCGGAGCCGGTCCGTGTCGACGGCGAAGCCGTCGCCGCTGGAGAGGTCCCACCTTCTCAGGCGGCAGCCGCGGGCCACCGCGATGTCGTGGAGCTGCTGGTAGGCCGGATCCACCACGATGACATCGTCGCCGGGGCGCACCAGGGTCTGCATGACGAGCCAGATCGCCTCGCTGGACCCATGGGTGACCATCACGCGCTCGCTGTCGCCGCCGGTCCAGCGGTCGGCCAGCGCGGCGCGCAGATTCCGCCCTCCCAGGGGCTCACTGTCGTGGAACGGAAGTTCCGCCAGTTCGGCCAGGTCGAAGTCGGCGATGTCACACAGCTCGCCGACGGTCAGGTCCCGGACTCCGCTGCTGCCGATGTCGTGGTCGACCGCGTGATAGTAGCGCCGCATCCATTCTTCGAGCTTCGCGAGTGGCAGTTCCACTGCTCCCCCAATCACTGGACTGACGACGCGACATCGTCAAGATCGTCAAGGCTCTCGAGCACCAGCTCCGGGTCGATGCCGAAGTCGACCAGGCAGGCGATCTCGGTGACGCCGACGTCACCGAAGCGGCGGATGCGCTCCGCGCAGGCGGCCTTGTCGCCAACGAGGCCACCGCCGCCCCGCAGCCGGCCCTTGGCCGTGGCCACCATGTCGTCCAGATCAGCCGCCGAGACGTCGGCAGCCTCGTTCTGGAGCTGCAGGTCGAGGTGGCGGCGGATGTAGGCGTCATAGGACGAGTCGAGTGCGTCCGCGACGGCACGCGGGTCATCATGGATGTACGTGTGCAGCATTAGCCCGACCCGCGGGCTCGGGGTGTGGCTGGACGGCACGAACTCGGAACGGTAGAGGGCGATTCTCCGTTCGAGGTCGTCGAGGCGTCTGCCCGTGAAGTTCGTGACGATCCCCATGCCGCGCCGCGCCGCGTGCACGAACGTCGTGTCGGACTGGCCCGACATCCACAAGGGAATATCGGCTCGGTGCGGGCGCGGATACGTCGTGACCGATATCTGGTCGCCGTTGCCGTCGGTCCGCTTCTCGGCGCCCCCGTGCCACAGTCGCATGAATCGGTCCATGGCATCGTCCAGGGATTCGAGTCGCCCGGCGTAGGCCTGCGGAGCCAGGACGAAGTCGTTGGCGTGCCATCCACTGGAGAAGGCGATTTCCGCGCGTCCCGCCGACAGGTTGTCGACCACCGACCACTCCTCGGCGACACGCACGGGATCGTGCAGGGGCAGCACCACGCTGCCGGCCCTGATCGCCACCCTGCTGGTCGACACAGCGAGGGCAGCACCCAGCACCGAGGGATTGGGGTACAGACCGCCGAAGACGTTGAAGTGCCGTTCGGGCGTCCACAGCCCGCACATCGCGCTGTCGTCGATGCGAGCGGCGACCGCCTTCACCAACGCGTATGGATCCGCGTCCCCTCCCGCTTCCGCGTCCGCAGAGAAGAAGAAGATGCTGGTGTCCACTAAACGCCTCCGCCGCGCTGCGCCGGTTCCTTGTCGGCTCCGACGCCGTCACGGCGGGCGCTGCGCGGCCGAAGATCCGTCCAGGTCACCTCGATGTAGTCGAGACACCCCTGGCGTGTGTCCGCTTCGTGGCTGATGCTCCATCCAGGCGGAACCTCGAGAGCCGTCGGCCACAGAGAGTATTGCTCCTCGTCGTTCACGAGCACATGAAAGGTGCCGTCGGGATCGTCGAACGGATTCATGGTGCCTCACCAGTCGGATTCGACAGCTTCGGACAAGAGGCAAGCTACCGCCGCGCCCCCCTCGTTGCACTGTCACGTGAAGCCAGGACACTGACGCCTGGGTCTACGCCTGTCGGGGTTTAGCGGCCCCCATATCCCGCAGGCGGACCACGAGTTCAGAAATGGCCGCCGGATCGGCGTTGCTGACGCTCACCCGCAGGTTCTGGCGGTCCTCCGGCAGGAAGGCGGTTCCTGGGACCACCAGCACGCCGTGGTCGCGGACAAGACCACCCACGACATCCTCCGTCGAACGATCCGCGAAGGGATGCCTGAGCCAGCCGAAGAACCCACCGCACGACAGCAGTTCGAACCCGCCCGGGCGCTCGGCCATCGCCTCGCCCAGCCACGCCCTCTGGCGTGCGAGTTCCTGCGAACGGTCGGTCCGCCACCGACCGGCCTTCGTCAGCCCCGCCCACGCCGCTTCCTGACCGATCCGCGGGGCGCAGACTGCCACACAGTCAAGGAGTTTGCACACCTCACGATTGAGCTCGGCCGACGCCACCACTGCCCCGACCCGATAGCCGGGAAGGGCGAGGTCCTTCGAGAACGAGTGCAGGCTCACCACGGTCCGCGTCCAAGCCGGGTCGGCGAAGAGGTCGTGCGCCGGCTGGTCGGTGCTCCGGAACGAGCGGTAGGTCTCGTCCACCACCAGGGCGATGCCGTGCCGTGCCGCCAGCGTCGCGAACGCGGCGATCTCCTCCGGCGGCATCGTCACCCCCGTCGGGTTCCCCGGGGTGATCAGCACGATCGCGCGCGTCCGCCCGGTGATCAGCGGTTCAGCCTGCACCGCGCGGGGCACCAGGTCCTCGTCGGGCTCCAGGTACACCGGCGTGATGCCGTTCATACGGAGCCACATGTCGTGGTTGAAGTAGTACGGCAGCGCCAGCACGACCTCGTCACCCGGGCCGGCCAGCGCTGAGGCGACCAGCGAGAACGCCTGGTTGCACCCCGCGGTGACGACGACGTTCTCCGAGGCCACCCGCCCTGCGTACGCCTCGCTCAGGTCAGCGGCCATCGCGGCCCGCAGCCGCGGGAGTCCGGGCACCTCCGTGTACTCACTGCCGCCTCCGCGACGGACAAGGTCGGCCACGTACTCGCTCACGACCGGAGCCGGCGGATACTGCGGTGCCGCCTGCGCGAGATCGAGCAGCTTTCCCTCCCACTCATGCCCTTCGAGCAGATCGTAGGCAGCGCTGATGGGCGAGTCGCCCTGCTCGACCGTCTGACTCCGCAGCCGCATGGGCCCCTCTCCACTGTGGTCGCTCGCGGTTGTCGGCCGGCGACCGCGCGCCGGCGAGAAGCGTGATCTCACCGTAGCGGTGTCCGTGCGGCCCGGGCTGTCCCCCTTTCACAGCACAGCCGCCGGCCGGGCCGGGTGAGGGCGCCCTGCTCAGGAGTCCCTGAAACCGGGGAGTGCTCGCGCCCGCGACGGCTGCCGGATCATTGGCCCCGGACAGGACCGCGCTCTCTGATGACAGGTCAGCAACGCCTATGACGATCCAGCAGCAGACACCGCCGCCCCCAGCCGCGCAGGACAGCACCTCGCCCACCACCATGTGGCACCGGCGCGCGGTGTCCCTCGCGGTCGCGCTCGTGCTGCTGCTGATCGGCGCGGCGAGCGTCTGGTCCCTGCGGACTCCTCAGCCGAAGCCGGCCTCCGCATCCCAAACAGAGTTCTCCGCGAAGCGGGCCCTCGCGCGGCTCGATGACATCGCTGCGGTTCCGCACCCCGCCGGTTCCGCGGCCGCGGCCGAGGTGCGCGCCTACCTCGTCCGTGAGCTGCGCCGCCTCGGCGTCCGGCCCACCGTGCAGACGCGGGTCGCATCCCGCACACCATCGGGCGGCTATCCGACGCTCGCCCGGGTGAACAACATCCACGCCCACATACCGGGCTCGAAACCGACCGGCCGGGTCCTTCTGGTCGCCCACTTCGACTCCGTGCCCAACGGCCCCGGCGCCAGTGACAACGGCGCCAATGTCGCCGCCGTCCTGGAGATCGTCCGTGCGCTCGGCTCCATGCCGCAGTCGCGCAACGACATCGACGTGCTGTTCACCGACGCCGAGGAACCCGGTCTGCTCGGCGCCCAGGCGTTCGTCCAGTCGAAAGTCGCCGGCGACCCCCGTCGAGTCGCCGTCGTGAACCTGGAAGCCCGCGGAGTCTCGGGCCCTGCCCTGATGTTCCAGATGGAGGGCGGTCTGACCTCTGCGGTCGCCGACTCCCACGCGGTGACCACGTCGTTCGCGGGCGCCTTGTACAGCCTGCTCCCCAACGACACCGACCTCACCGTCCTGGCGGCCGACGGCATGCGCGGGATCAACCTCGCCTTCATGGGCGGCGTCGCCCGCTACCACACCATCCACGATGACGTCGCCCACGTCAACGCCGGAAGCGTGCAGGACATGGGCGACACCGCCCTCGCCGCCGTGCGCTCGCTGGGCGCCGCCGACCTCGCCGAGGACGAGCCCGAGGCCACCTATTTCTCCCTGTTCGGCACTGTCGTCTCCTACCCGGGCTCGCTCACCCTGCCACTGGCCCTCGTCGCACTCGGGGCCCTCGTCCTGGTCCTGATCCGCGGCCGGCGTCACGGACTGCGTCCCTCCAGAGCCGGGCTCGCCGCAGGCTCGCTCACCGCTGTACTCCTCGCGGCCGTGGGGGTCGGCTTCGGCGGATGGTGGCTGCTGAGCGCGCTCCAGCCCGCGTTCACCTTCGGCATCGGTGCCGTCTACCACCCGGGGCCCTACCTTCTGGCGGCATCGTTCCTGATGGTGGCGGTCCTCTTCCTCTGGTACCGGTGGGCGCAACGCCGTATGTCGTGCGCCGAGGCAAGCACCGGCGTACTCGGCTGGTTCGTGGCGCTCGCCCTGGTCAGCGCCGTGCTCCTCCCCGGGGGCGCCTATCTGTTCACCTGGCCGGCCCTGATCGGTCTGGGTGCTCTGGCCGCGACGCTGCATGCCGAACCGCGTTCGCCGCTGCACGTGCTGGCGACCGCCGCTTCGGCTCTCCCTGCCACCGTGCTCCTGATCCCCGTCTCGGTGCTGGTGACGACCGCGGTCGGGCTCGGCCTGAGCGCTGCTCCCCTGCTCTTGGTGACGCTGCTCGCCGCGACGGCACTCCCCCTCGTCGAGCCTTCGCCGAGCCGCCGCGTCTCCGCGGCGCTCGGGGCGGGCCTGCTCCTCAGCGCGACGGCAGCGGCGACCGTCGCCGCTGCCTTGAACGGGTACACCGACAGCAACCCGCGCCCGGTCAGCCTCGCGTATGCCTGGGAGTCGGACACCGGAACGGCCAGCTGGCTCAGCCGCGGCGGGCGGGAGCAGCCGGCCGTGGGGCGGCTGCTCGACGAAGGACCCGAGCGGCTGGACGACCGGATACCGTCCCTCGCGGGGGCGCCGCTCTACCACGGCCGAGCGCTCAAAGCCCCCGATGTCCCCGAACCCCGCATCAGGCGCACCGCCCCCGACGCCATCGACCCCGCCACCGGCCGGCGCACCGTACACCTTCACCTCACTGTTCCCGACGACACCTACCTGGTGGACGTATTCGCGAACACCACCGAACACACGGTGCGGGGCGCCACGGTCGACGGCGTGGACCTCAATGCGGGCAAGACCGCGTTGACCGAACCCTGGGGCTGGGGATTCCGCTACGCCGCACCCCCGGACAAGGGCATGGACCTCACGATCCGGGCCGAAGGCAGCGGCCCCCTGCGCATCCGCGCCGTGTCCCTCACCTCCGGTCTACCGGACGGTGTCCACGCCCCTCGGCTCCCGTCGAACACCAGTTGGGCCGGCTGGCCGGTGTTGTCGGGGCAGACCCTTGCCGTACGGACATTCACGTTCTGACCTTCACGTTTGACCGGGGTCCGGCAGGCGCCGCCCCGGTCGCGTGTCTAACGACCTCGTGCATGGTTAGCCGTGACGATGGTCGTAAGGCCAGCTCATGGGTCCTGCCGCGGCCCTCAGGCGTGGCGGGATGCCTCGGACTCCAGATCGCTCAGCAGGGCCTCGACATCCTCCACCGGCTCCTGTTCGGCCTGCCGGAACGCGATGCGCTGCGCCAGCATCTCGACCGTCGACGAGGCAAAGATGTCGCGCAGGGTGAGGTCCGCCTGGACGGTGTCCCGGATCTGGATGTTCAGCTGAGTCGCTAGCAGGGAGAATCCGCCCAGTTCGAAGAAGCTGTCATGGATACCGACGCGGTCGACCTTGAGGAGCGCCGCCAGGATGTCGACAAGCTGCCGCTCCAGGGGGGTTCGCGGGGCGACGTACCGGTCGGCTGTCTCGCTCGACTCCGGGCGCGGCAGGGCAGCCAGGTCGTACTCGCCGTCCGCGTCCAACGGCAGCCGCTCGAGCACCACGAGATGCCGCGGGAGCAGTGCGTCGGGCAGCCGTGCCGCAAGTCGCGGCTGCGCCGCGGCCAGGTCGAACTCTCCGTCCTCGGTGACGACATAGGCGACGAGCTCGGTGCCTGCTCCGGCTTGCGTCGAGTCCACGACGAGGGCGTCGACGACACCCGGGAGTTCCCGCAGCGCACAGGTGACCTGGAGGGGGTCGGTCGACGGATCGCTGCCGGCCATGGCGACAATCTCGATCGTGCCGTCAGCCCAGCGCCGTCCGAACTCCCCACTCCGGCTGTCCCCGATGCAGAGTTCGGCGACTTCGCCGACCGCGGCTTCCTGCCCGCCTCGCCGCACGAACCGAATGGGGCCGTGGGCGGCATGGCCAAGAGGAACACGTAGTGGCGCCGTCTCCACAGCCCACTCTTCCGGGATGTCGTAGAGCGCCGCGGGTCGACCGTCGGGCCCGATGCCGTAGAGGCCTGTGCATAGGGCGTCCGGGGCCGTCCGGCGTACTGCGACGACATCCCGCGACACGAACGATCCCGCGTTCTCGACCACGACGTGGCGCAGGGCCGACAGGGAGCAACCCGCCAGGGTCCGCAGCACCGCGGGCCCCGCATAGAGCACGCTGACGCCGGCTTCGTCCAACTCGGCAGCCAGCGCCCCTGCTCCGACGGCAGGCGAGTGGTCGACCAGCACCACGGTCCCTCCGGCTGCAAAGGCGGTCAGGAAAGCCGAGATCACATGGTCGGTGGAGCCGGAGAGTACGGCGAACCGGTCGTGGGAGCCGAACCCGTACCGTGCCACCGCCCAGTCGGGGCGGCAACCGGGCACCACGGTGTCGGTGCCCGGCTCCGTCCCGCCGCTCGGCGGCTTGCCAGGGTCGATGACGTGGATCTCGTCCGCCCCGAGCCGCAGCGTGATGCCGGCGCCGTCGGATCGTATGGTCAAGCTGCCGGGGGCTTGCGGGGCGTCGCCCGAGCGATCCAGCGTCACCTGGGCTCCGGCCCGGAGACACCCCAGGAGTGCGGCCACGCAGAGACCCGTCGGCCGCCACTCGAGGACGACCTGACGGTCGAGGTCATCAGGCCGACGGTTCCGGGCGCGGATGGGGAAGAGCCGGATCAACGCCCGTGCGACTTCGTCCGCCGCCGCATCGATGCGGCAATAGGTCCACTCGCCGTCGCGGTCGACGACCGCCACCGCACCCGGGTCAGCGGCTGACAGCAGCCCACGGGGCGGTGCGGAGTCCGTGGTGGTCGTGTCCTCCACCGGCCCGGGCATCAATGTGACGGGCGGCTCACCGGACGAGGTCAGCCGGTACTCACCCAGGGGTCGGTCAGGAGCGCGCGTCGCGGTGCGGAGGATCGCCATCAGCTGTTCCAGAAGCTGCTCGATCATGACCCGCTCGTAGCGGTTCGCATCGAATTCCAGATCGAAGCGGAGGACTCCATCCCATTCGCGCGCGCTCAGGGTGAGCTCGAACTTGCTGGGCCGGGCCGGCGTGTCCAGCAACTCCCCCGTGGTGCCTGCGAGCGGATGGACCTCAGGGGTGTCGACCCCGTTCAGGATGACCTGGAACAACGGTGTCCGGGACGGGACACGTGTGGCGGGGAGCTCACCGACCAGCAGGTCCAGTGGTGCTTCCGCATGGGCGTAGCCGCCGAGCGCTGCCTTGCGGGCCCGGGCGAGAAGCTCGGCGAACGTCGGGTCGCCGCTGAGGTCCAGGCGGAACGGAAGCGTGTTGACGAAGAAGCCGATGAGGTTCTGCAGGCGGGCGTCGGACCGCCCCGTGATCGGCACCCCGATCACCACGTCCTCCTGGCCCGACCAGCGGCTGAGAACCGTCCCGAACCCGGCGAGGAGCGCCATGAACGCGGTCGCGTCCGCCTTCCGGCACAGCTCGCCGAGCGCACTCGTATCGGCTTCCGAGAGCGCGGCGGACACCCGTCCGCCCGTCGGTACATCGTCCGGTGTGCTGCGCCGCCTGCTGGGGAGCGCCAGCGCGGCCGGGGCGCCGGCGAGGTGTTCGCGCCAGTAGTCCACCTGCCGCTGCAGGTACTCGCCGGTCAGCCAGCGCCGCTGCCACACGGCGAAGTCTCGGTACTGGACCTCCAGCCCGGGCAGATCCGTTTGCTCCGGATCGCCGCCGGCCGCGTACAGGGCGGACAGCTCCTTCACGAAGACACCGACCGACCAGTCGTCGCACACGATGTGGTGTGCGGTGATGCTCAGCACATGTTCGGACTCGCCCACCCGGATCACCAGGCAGCGCACCAGGGGGCCGGTTTCGAGGCTGAAGGGTGCGGCGGCATCAGCGTCCATCAGCTCGCGCGCCCTGGCCTCACCGTCGGGTTCGGCACTCACGTCCTCGAACCGGAGATGCCAGTCGTCCGCGAGCGCGTCGACGATCTGTACCGTCCGGCCGTCCTGTACGGGAAACCGGGAGCGCAGTGCCTCGTGCCGGTCCATGATGGCGCGCAGCGAGGCGTCCAGGGCCGCCACGTCCAGGTCGCCGCTGAGCCGCTGCCTGCCGTGCACATGATAGGCGGCGCTCGGCAGGAGTTGGTCCTCGAGCCAGAGCCGCTGCTGGTCGTAGGACAGCACGGGATCGGCTCCCGCGGGCCGCCGGCTCACCTGTGGCCACTGGGCGGGCGCGGCGTCCATCACGTGCTGCGTCAGGGTGGCCACCACGGGGGACTCGAAGAAGTCCATGGCCCGGACTCGCACGCCGTAGCGCTCGTGGATCTGCCCGAGCGCCCGCACCGCCATGAGCGAGCTTCCCCCGAGATCGAAGAAGTCGTCGAACACGCCTACGTCGTCACGCCGGAGGATGTCGCGGAAGATCCCGCCGATGCCCTCCTCGACAGCGGATCGGGAAGGCGCAGGACCGTCACCGGCGACGTACGCGCCGTCCGCAGGGGGCACGTCTGTCCGATCGGATGCATGGAGCGAAGGATGAGAGGCCACGGCGTTCACGTTAAGGGCGGGCCCGGCCCTCGGTGACGTCGCAGAAAACGGGTACCGGCTCTCGTACGTCGCAGGTGAGCCTGTCACTCGAACACCGGACAGGAGCCCTGCGCACAGGCCGGGTTGACTGTGCGTACCCGGATGCCGCTCGCAGAGGGAGCACTGATGTCACCCATCGACAAGCTGTTTCCCTATCGGAGGGAAACCGACGGATTCGAGCTGTTCGCCTTTCCGCACATCGCAGCGGGACCCACGCTGTTCCACTCGCTCCGCGAGGCGGCAGAGGCGGAGGGCATCGCCGTGACCGGGGCGCTGCTGCCGGGGCGCGGACGCAGGGTCCGCGAGGCGCCGCACCGCACGATCGATGCGCTGCTAACCGAGATCGAAGAGGCGGCGAAGTGCGATGGCTTCGCCGCCTTCTCCGGGGACTACGGTCTGCTGGGGCACTGCTCCGGATCCCTTGTCGCCTTCGAGATCGCGCGTCTGCTCGTGCGGCTGCCGTGTGCGAATCCGCGGCTGCTCGTGGTCTGCAGCTGCCGACCGCCGGAACTCATTCCGGACACCGGCACCAGCAGGCTCTCCCGCGAGGACATGTTCGCGCGTACCGCCGCGCTGGGAGGGATGCCGGACGCGCTCATGGCCGACGACGACCTCCTCGACGTACTGGAACGGCCGATGCGTGCGGACTGGGAGATCTTCGACCGCTACGTTCACACCGCCTCCCCGGCACTCCCCGTCCCGATTCTGACGGCACGCGGTGCGGACGACCCGACGGTGCCCGCAGCGGAGCAGCCCCGCTGGAGGGCGCAGACTCAGCGGCTCTTCCGCAGTGTTGAGCTGAAGACCGACCACTGGATGCTCTCCGACGAGGGATCCCGGGCCCTGACCCACGAGATCTCGACAACGCTCTCGGCGATCCGCAGCTGACTACGCCACTGCGTCGCCGAGGCCGGCGAGCGTCACGTCCGGGTCGGCGGCGACCCGATCGAGAACCGCCAGGTAGTCCTGCACCATGCGGCCGGCCACGGCCGCGTCGACTGAGCCTGCGCGGAATCGCAGCAGACCGTGCGCGGCGCCGGACACCTCGGCGATCACGATCTCGACGGGGACCGCACCACCGCCGACGGGCAGCGGGAACCTCTCGACCGGCAGGGACCCCAACCGGCTGCGGACCGCCGCGGGGCCCACCTGGGCCAGCGCGGCGAGCTCGTCGGTGTGGTGCGCCGTGCTCGGCGGCTGCGGTGCCTCCGGTCCCTGATCCCCAGGGGTGCCGGTCGGGCGTGGGGGTGCCTGGTTGACGGTGAACAGCACATCCACGAGATGGCCGCGTCCGCCGACGCCGTGGCGCTCGCGGAGCAGGGACATCGGATAGTCCTGGTGCTCCAGCGCACCGATGACCTGCTGTCTGACCCGAGCGAGCAGCGCGGAGAACGGCATGTCGCCGACCACTCGGCAGCGGATCAGCGAGGTGCCGGCGCAGCATCCGACCACGTCCGCGAATTCGGGACGGGTGCGGCCCGCCATGGGCGTCCCCACGACCAGGTCGTGCTGCGCTGTGGTCCGGTACAGGACCGCCATGAACGAAGCCAACAGCAGTACGTACACCGTCACGTTCTCGGCGGCCGCACGGGTGCGCAGCGACTTTGTCAGCTCTGCCGAGAGCGCGAACTCGATCGCACCGCCGTCGGCTCCGGACCCGTCACCCGCCGGAAAGGTGAGCCGTGGCCATGCGGCGCCCGCGTCGACCGACAGCTGGTCGAGCCAGTGGCGCTCCATGCGGCCTACGCGTGCGTGGTCGGACAGGACGGCGTTCCGCCAGGCGGACACGTCGAGATAGGTAGCTCGTGGCAGCGTCAGGGACAGCTCCCGGCCGGCGGCGTAGGCGCTGTAGAAGGCGCCCACCTCACGGGCGAGGAGGGCGCTCGACCAGAAGTCCGTGATGATGTGGTGCATCCGCACCAGAAGCACGTCAGCGCTGGAGGAGCGGTAGAGGCCGACGTGCAGGAGTGGACCGGTGACCAGGTCCATCGGAGTGCTTGACACGGCGGTCAGGTGTGCGGTGAGGGCGCGTTCGTCCAGCTCGGGCACGTCGTGCACCTCGACCGTGACCGGGCGCTCCGGGTGGACGACCTGTACCAGCTCCTCGTCCAGCACCTCGAACGTCGTACGCAGCACCGGGTGCCGGGCAGAGACGGCGCCCAATGCCCTCTGGAGCGCGTCGAGATCGACCGACTCCGGCAGACGCAGCGCGGTGGCGACGGTGAACTCGGGATTGTCCGGCTCGAGTTGCTGCATCAGCCAGATCTCACGCGCGCCGTGCGACAGCGGTGCCTGTATCCTTCCGGCCGCATCCACGGCCGGCGACGGGGCTCCATTCCAGTGCGCCCCCGCCTTGACCGTCCCGGGAACACGCGGTGAGCCGCCGTCGATGATCTGCTCGAGAATCCCCTCCATGGCCCCGCCGGCGAGCACATCACCGAGCGGCACCGTGACACCGAACTCGGCCTCCAGCCGGTGCTGCAACGTGACGAGGGCGAGCGAGTCCAGGCCGATCGCCAGGAGCGGGACCTGCACGTCGAGCGTGTCCGGCGCGACGCCGACGAGCTGTGCGACGAGGGCACGCAGCCGGTACTCCACATCGTCGCGGGACCCCGGCAGCGCATCGGCCGCGGGCGCACGGGCCGCAGGCACACGCGGTGCGATCTCCGTCAGCTCGCCTGCCAGGTGGCGCGCGCGACACAGACTGCGCTGGACCTTGCCGCTGGAGGTCTTCGGCACCGTGCCTCGGCCCACCAACATGATCGTGTGGGCTCGCAGACCGTGGACGAGGGCCACCGCCTCACGAACCCGGGCGGTGATCTCGACGCCGTCGACGGCTTCGGCCGCCCCCCGCACCTCCATCACCAGTACCAGCCGCTCTTCGGCAGAGCCATCAGGCATTTGGAACGCCGCAGAACAGCCGACCCGCAGCGCCGGGTGCGCGTGCTCCGCGGTGAACTCGATGTCGTGCGGATAGTGGTTCCGGCCGCGCACAATGAGAAGGTCCTTGCGCCGCCCGGTCACAACCAGCCGCCCCTCCAGCTGGAATCCCAGATCCCCGGTACGCAGATAGTCGGCGTCCTCGCCTTCGATGCGTGCGCCGAACACGCGCTCGGTCTCCTCAGGGCGACGCCAGTACCCGCGGGCGACGCTCGGCCCCGTCACCCAGATCTCCCCCACCACGCCCTCGGGGCATCGCTGCCCGGTCCCGGCGTCGACGATCGCGATCTCCTGGTCCGCGGGGCCGGATCCGCAGGAGACGAGCGATACGTCCGACCCCGCACCGGAGGCGGCTGTGTTGCCGGCCAGTGCGTCGCGATCGACGTGGACGCGAGGCACCGGCTTGCCCCGTTCCGTGCCGCTGACGATTAGTGTGGCTTCGGCGAGGCCGTAACACGCCAGGAAGGCGTCCGCCCGGAAGCCTGCCGGCCCGAAGACAGCGGCGAACCTGTCCAGCGTCTCCGGGCGGGTCGGCTCGGCCCCGTTGAACGCCACCTTCCATGAGCTCAGATCGAGCTGGGCCACCTCCTGTGGAGTGGCACGGCGGGCACACAGCTCGTAGGCGAAGTTGGGGCCCCCGCTGACGCTGACGCCAAGGCTCGAGATCTTCCGCAGCCAGCGCATCGGCTGCTCGAGGAAGTGCAGCGGCGACAGCAGCGTCACGGGACAGCCCGAATACAACGGCTGCAGCAGCCCGCCGATCAGACCCATGTCGTGGTAGGGCGGCAGCCAGATCAGAGCCTGGCTGTCGGAGTCGGTGCCGAAGTACCTCTGGATCATGCCGAGGTTGTGCAGCAGATTCGCATGCGAGACCATCACGCCGCGCGGTGCGGCCGTGGAGCCGGAGGTGTACTGCAGGAAGGCCGTCGAACCCGGATCGACCGCGACGGGGGCGGATGTCTCCGCGGACACGGCATCGACCGCGATCCAGCGCAGCTTCCGCAGTTGCGGCGCATGCTCACCGAGATCGTCGATGAACCCGAGCAGATCCGACGTCGTCAGGGCGATGACCGGATCGGCGTCGCCCACCACGCCGATGAGTCGGGGCAGGGTGCGTTCGCGCCGGAAGGGGTCGGGCGGATAGCACGGCACCGCCACCACTCCGGCATAGAGGCAGCCGAAGAACGCGGACACGTAATCGAGTCCGGGCGCCAGCAACAGCAGCGCCCGCTCCCCGGGTTCGACCCCCGCGGTATGAAGCGAGGCGGCGATCGCGGATGCCCGTCGGTCGAGGTCGGCGTAGCTCAGCGTCTCCCGCTCCGCTTCGCCGTCGCTCAGATAGGTGTAGCCGATCGAGTCCGGCCGCTCGCGCGTACGCTCCCGCAACAGCTCGGAGACGGTGCGCGCATCCACGAGCTGTTCCTTCGGCGCCACGGTGAACCTCCAGCAAGAGGGGCGACACACGCGCGTACGCGACAGCACCGCTGACGGTATCCGGGTGTCGGGTCAACTGAAGCAAGGCAACGCCAGGCAAGGCGTCCCGTCCTGTCACAGGAACCTGGGGCGACGGCAATCCTCCGGAGGCACCTACCGTGAGTCCCATGAAAGGCCGCGAGATCCACCTCACTTCAAGGCCTCTCGGCTGGCCGTCGGAGGACGACTTCTGCATGGCTGAAGTCGTGGTGGCCGATCCGCAGGCCGGTGAACTGCTCGTCCGCAACCAGGTGATGTCCGTGGACCCCTACATGCGCGGGCGGATGAACGAAATCCCGTCGTATGTGGCGCCGTTCGACATCGGGCGTCCGCTGGAAGGCAGCGCCGTCGGCACGGTGATCGAGTCCGGGTCCGCGCTCTTCGCACCGGGCGACGTCGTCCTGCACAACGCCGGCTGGCGGGAGTACGCGACGGTGGCGGAGGACGCCGCGACGAAGGTGGACGTCAATCTTGCGCCGCCCTCGGCCTACCTCGGGGTGCTCGGGATGCCCGGCCTCACCGCCTACGCCGGCATTCTGGAGGTCGCTGCCCTGTGCCCCGGCGAGGTCGTGTTCGTGTCGGCGGCCGCCGGTGCCGTCGGCAGCGCGGCAGGACAGATCGCACGGCTGAGAGGAGCCGCGCGGGTGGTCGGGTCCGCCGGCTCCCCCGACAAGGTCGCGTATCTGCGCGGCATCGGGTTCGATGCCTCCTTCGACTACCACGACGGCGCTCTGCGCCGTTCGCTGCGCACCGCCGCGCCGGACGGTGTCGACATCTACTTCGACAACGTCGGCGGGCGGCAACTCGAGGTCGCCATCGGAGCCATGCGCCCGCACGGGCGGGTTGCCATGTGCGGTGCGATCTCGATGTACAACGCCGATGAACCACCGGCAGCGCCCCGGAACCTGGCGCTCGCCATGGGCAAGCGGCTCACCCTTCGGGGCTTTCTCGCCGGCGACTTCGCGCACCTGCGGGATCAGTTCGTCGCGGAGGCCGCCGGGTGGCTGCACCGCGGCGAGCTGCACTACCGGGAGACCTTCGCCGAGGGTCTCCCCGCCGCACCTAGCGCCTTCCTGGACATGATGCGCGGGCGTAACCTGGGCAAGATGCTCGTACGCCTCTGACGAGGGCTGGTCCGCCCCTGCCCAGGATGCGGGCGCGCTTCCGGCACGGCCCGCACAGCGTTCAGCGCGCGGCTGAGCGCCGGTTCGCAGCGGGGGTCAGATCGCCGCGAGGAACGTCCGCACCCGCTCCATCAACAGGTTGGAGGCCTCCGCGTCGAAGGCGTCGAGCGAAGCGTCGGTGAACAGGTGCTGATCACCTGGATAGGTGAACAACTCCGCAGCCGATGCGGACTTGGCCAGCTCGCGTGCCGCCGGCAGGTCCTCCTCGAAGAACTCGTCGCCTTCCTTGCCGTGCATCTGCACCGGCACGTTGTCGGGCCAGGACGTCCCGAACTCCGCGACGGGGATGCAGGAGTGCATCAGCAGTGCTCCCCGTGCGCCGGGTCGCGTCTGCGCAAGCTTCTGGGCGATGGTCACGCCGAAGGAGAAGCCGCCGTAGACCAGCTCCGGACCCAGGTCCTCGGCCGCCGCCACACCACGCGCTCTGAGGGTGTCGAACCCGGTCTCCCGCGCGAACCCCATCCCCTCCTCGAGGCTCCCGAAAGTGCGGCCCTCGAACAGGTCCGGCGTGTGCACGGTGTGGCCGGCCTGTCGCAGTTCACCGGCGAACGCCTGAACCCCGTCGGTCAAGCCCTGGATGTGGTGGAAAAGCAGAACCTCAGCCATCTCCGCAGTCTTCTCTCGTTATTGATCGACTGTTCCGAAAACGCACCACGACACTAGCCCGTCGCCCCGGCAGGTAACAACCTCTCACCTCATGGGTGCGCGACAAACTACTTTGCCCACTTTTGGCGGCGCTGATGAGCACAGAATTCGGCACGGACGGTCACTGAGAGGCATGCCCGCAGATAGGACGCGGATACGGCCGGACGCGCCGACACCGCGGACGCGCCGCACCCAACTTGCATGCAGACAGAGGGTGTTCGGCCGCGTAACGTGATGCGCGCTACGCGGGTCACATCTCCGAAGACCCGAAGGTTGACATGTCCGCACAGGGGTACCCATGTTCCCCAACAGACTTCCCGGTTCGCGGATGAACCTCACGCCGCGACAAGCGCAGCGAGCATCACCCGGCGCACCTGACGTCCGTCGATCGCGCTACCGCCAGTGGCAGCCTTCTTCCTTGGGACACGCATGATTCGTACAGACCTGCTCGTGACCTCTCCGTGCTTCCTCCTGGGCCTGAGTCAGGTCCTCACAGCGGCCGGGGTCAGAATAGTCGCCACCCGAACCTCGGCCGACGAGGAGCCGTGCTGGCTCGCCGACGTGGCGGTCATCGACGCCGACGCAGCCGCTGGTGCAGACCTCGACATCGTCACGGACGCCGCCCGGTCAATGGCAGTGCTCGTCCTCACCAACGACCTCACCGCAAACAGCAATGAATTCTTAAATGCAGGCGCGGTAGGGGTCATCAGCAAAGACGAGCCGGGGTCCGGAATCGTGCGCGCCGTCCAGCTCGCCGCCGCCGGATCAGCCGGTCGCACAGAGTTCACCCGCACCACCCCCCATCTCACCGGCAGCAAAGTCCAGGCGGGCCAACCCACGCTCTCAGAACGCGAGCAGCAGGTTCTCAGCCAGATCGCCCAGGGCAGGACGCACGGCCAGATCGCGACCCGCCTGGGGATAAGCCAGCACACCGTCGACACGTACGTGAAACGCATACGCGTCAAACTCGACGTAGGAAACAAGGCCGAGCTCACCCGCGCCGCGCTTCTCGGCAAATTCGTCACCTCCGTAGAGGACGAGGAAGCCGGCGGCACCGCGAGCATTCCCTCGTCCCGCGTCCCTTCTCCTGCCGAGTCTCACTTGGGACGGGACGGAGCTCCCGTGTCATAAACGTCCAACCGCACTGACTCCACAGGCAATCAACCGTGGCGCGAACGGTGTCTCCCGATTCCCCCACTCGCGCGGATAGCCGAGGGAAACTTCCTCGACGGCGACACCGTCATGGACCGACGACCGCGGCATATGCAGATGACCGTGCACGACAGCATGGATCGGGAAGCGCTTGTGCCACTCGGAGGTGAGCCGCGTGCCGCACCACATGGCCAGATGCGGGGAGAACATTCGCCGTACCGGCTCTTCGATCAGAGGGTAGTGGTTGACCACGATGATCGGGCTGCCCTTTCCGAGGTCGGCCAACCGCTTCTCGGTCGACGCGACGCGGGCGTGGCACCATTCCTGACGTGTCGGGTACGGATCCGGGTGTAACAGCAATTCGTCGCTGAACACATGCCCCGCCTCCCATGCCGCCTCCAGCGCGGAGTCGAGATCTGTGCCGGGGTCGCGGAACGAGTAGTCGTACAGCAGATGGACCGGGGCGATGACGAGTTCCTGCTCTGGGGCGCGCCACGTCACGTACTCGTCCTCGGGCGTCAGCACCTCGATCTTGCGGCACTTCTCCACCAAGCCCGCGTACCGCTCCACTCCCCGGCTCTGGTCCTCGTCGCGCGGATGCGTCCACAGTTCATGGTTGCCCGGCGTCCAGATGACCCGCCGGAAGCGACTGCGCAGACCCGCCAGCACCTCCTGTGTCCGCGATGACGACTCCGCCACGTCTCCCGCGACGAGGAGCCAGTCATCGGGATGCTGCGCGGCCAGTCCGTCGGCGATGCTCCGGTTCACTGGATGTCCGACGTGAAGGTCGCTCACCGCCCACAGGTGCGGATGAGCCCGGTCAGCACATTTCCGGCGCGGATCATCCATGTCGCCCTCTGCCTCCCTTTCATCGGCCGCATGCGTCGTTCAGGGACGTTCCACCTCCAGATCGAGCCATTCGGCGAGTGCGTCCACCTCCGCGTCGACGGCTGCTGTCATTTTCCTCGTGAAAGCCTCGTCCTCATGGACGGCGTTGACCCTGAGGACACCCTCTTTCCGGTCCGCGGACGCATCGAGCTTGCCCACCAGGCGATCGTGGAAAAGAATCGGGAGCGCGAAATAGCCCCAGCGACGTTTCGCCGCGGGCTTGTACATCTCGATTCCGAATTCGAAGTCAAAGAGCTCCATCGTGCGCTTGCGGTCGTGGATCAAACGGTCGAAGGGGGACAACAGCGCGGCCCGCCCCTCGAACGGCTGCCCCAGATACATGGGGTCGACGCGCCACTCGCCCTTGACTCCCTCCACGACGGCCGCCTCGCCTGCGCCGCCGACGTCGTAGGGCTCGATGGGCACCTTGGTCGACTTGGTGCGCGCGATCCCCAACGCCCGCAGCCTCCGCTCGTTCCGTTCCCGCAACGCCTCCTCCGGGTCCGGCACCGGCGCGTCCGGGTACACCCGGTCGGCCAGGTCCCACAGCCGGTTGCGGCCCTGGCGCCCCGCGATCGCCACCTCCCCCAGATCTGCCATGGTCCCCAGCAGCCGGATCACGTTCTGATCGTTCGTCCATCCTGTCGACTTCCACGGAAGCGCACACGTGTCCGGGATGTCGCGAGAGAGCAGCGGCCCGCCGGCCTCCAGCCGGGAAAGGATGTCCCGGCGGCATGCGTCATTGGCCTCGAGCCAGCCGTGCAGCCTCTTCTCCCAGTCGGCCGTCGGCGGCCGATCCCTCATCTCCGCCATTTCGGCCCGGAAAAGCACCGCGTCCTCGACCGGCCGGCTGGTCGCCCCGATCTCGACGAGCTGTCGCTCCTGCAGCACCTGGACCAGGTGTTCCGGCGCGTAGGCCGCACCGAGCCTGCTCCACGACACCAGATCCGCAGCCGGCGCGATGGCTGCGGTCGGATCCAGCTGCAGCAGCGTCAGATGCCTAACCATGGCGGTCAGTTCCGTCGGCCGCTCGCCATGCAGGAGCTGCGCGCGAATCGCGATGCACCGTGCATCCGCACGACTCAGTATGTGAACCTTCATCAGCCTTCCTCCAAAGTGGTTCCGCCTCACCACTCTGCGCCATGTTCATGGAGCGGTCGTTGGTTTCCAGAATGAGTGGGCGTCACGTCAGATACGAAAAATCCCCCCGCCGAGCGCACTGTTCATCCAAGCCGTTCCACGGGCAAACCTGTGAGGCGAGTCTCGGATCAGCCGCACGAAGCGTCATGCCGCCCGTTCGGGTGACTGGTCTCCTGCCTGCCCTGCGTTGTCCCCTACAAAGGGGGCCCCTCCCAAAGGCCCGCAGGCGACGGGATGAGGCAATGCGTACCGAGGAAGTCGACAAGGTATCGAGCGACCTCCTGGACGAACTCGGCATCACGGCACCCGATCACGTCCTGGGGGAACTGGAGCGCCACCACATCATGGCGCGCCGACGCGGCGCCCACATCACCTACTTGGTGGTGCGCCGCACATCGGGCACCGCTCTCGGCCTGCTCCCCCTCTATCAGTTCTCGCGCCCCTACGAGTCGTCCCTCACCCCGGAGAGCATCTTCGAAGGCGGGATGTCTTCGACCGGCTCCCGACTGTGTTCGGCCGGCGGTGCCGGCGGCTACCGGAATCATCTGGTCCTGAGGTCTCCGATCGCGTCCGCGTGCGGCGCCGACGCCGCACGCGCATTGATCTCAGCTGCCCGGGAGGTCGCCTCGACGGTCGGCTGCCCGCAGGTCCTGATCCCGGACCTCGACCCGGCACAGGCTGGATGGCTGGCGGAACTCGAGACGGATGCCATCGCGGTCGCCACGCGCGACAAGGCCGTGATGCCGATCGAATGGGGCCACTTCTCCGAGTATCTGGCCGCTCTGCCGCGCAAGCGCAGATGGCAGGTCCGCCAGGAGCGCCGCGCCTTCGCGGACAGCGGGATCGTCGTACGCGACGAACCACTGTCAGCGGTGGCCGACGAGGTCGCCCCTCTGCTCGCGCAGACCCAGCAGCGCCACGGCGACACCGCGGGCCCTCTCGAGGCGGAGTTCTACCTGGCCATGCTCGCGATGACGTCCGGTTCCGAGGTACGCGCGCTGGTGGGACATCTTTCCGGGAGACCGGTGGCATTCTCGGTGGTCCATCGCCGCGGCGGTACTTGGACGATTCGTGCGGTGGGCCGCGACTATGCGGCACCGGACCACAGTCAATACTTCAACTTGACCTATTACGAACCCATCACCCGCGCCATCGCCGACGGCGCCACACTGATCGACTTCGGTGCCGGATCCCTCTCCGCCAAGCGCTTCCGCGGATGCCGGCTCCAGCCCCTTCGATCCCTGCTCATCGCCACCGCACCGTCCCGAGAACGGTGATCGGTCGCCTGTTTCGGCGACAGGACCAATCCCCACCCGGGCCGTAGCTTCCAATCCATCGCACATCGTTGATCGAGGAGGCCTCAGTGGACGATGACGACAAGATCGCGGTGGTCGGGGTCGCAGCACAGGTCCCCGGCGCGTCTTGCGTCGACGCCTACTGGCTGAACCTCGTCCGGGGCAAGGAGTCCGTGGCAGCACTGAGCGACGAACACCTGCGCGACCACGGCGTCTCCGAAGACCTGTTGACGAACGCCGCGTACGTCAAGGCAGCCGCCTTGGTGCCGGACGCCCAGTATTTCGACGCCGACCTGTTCTCCATGACTCCTCGGGAAGCGCAGACCTGCGACCCGCAGATCCGGCTGTTCCTCGAAACCGCCCACACGGCCATCGAAAACGCCGGCTACGACCCGACCACCATCAGCGCGGGAACCGGAGTCTTCGCCTCGGCCGGCGCGCCGCTTTACCACGAGCACCACCTGCGCCCCCAGAAGGACGCGCTGGGCTTTCCGCTCTCCGATGTATCGACCCTCAATCTCGGCGGCTACATCGCCACCATGACTTCGTACAAACTCAACCTGCACGGGCCCAGCCTGACCGTGCAGACCGCCTGCTCCAGCACCCTGGTCGCCTTGCACCTGGCATGCCAGTCGCTGCGCAACGGGGACTGCGACACCGCGCTCGTCGGAGGGGCCAGCATCGACTTCCCGTACGGGCACGGCTATCTCTGGTCGGAAGGCGGAGTCCAGTCCCGCAGCGGCCGCTGCCGGCCCTTCGACGCGGAGGCCGACGGCACCGTTTTCGGCGGGGGCGCCTGTGCGGTCCTGCTGAAGAGGCTTCCCGACGCCCTCGCCGACCACGATCACATCCGCGCCGTGATCCGCGGAAGCGCGATCAACAACGACGGGTCCGACAAGGTCAGTTTCGGCGCGCCCAACGCGGCCGCGCAGCGGGCAGTCGTGATGGAAGCACTGGCCGTGGCCGACGTACGACCGGGCGACATCTCCTACGTCGAGGCGCACGGGACCGGCACCGTCGTGGGTGATCCCATCGAGATCAGCGCGCTGACCGACGCCTTCGTCGGCCTCGCCGAGGAGCCGCTCCCGGTCGGCAGCTGCTCCATCGGGTCGGTGAAGGGCAACATCGGGCATCTGGGGCCGGTGGCCGGCCTGGCGGGATTCATCAAGGCGGTACTCGCGCTGGAACACGAACAGCTGCCGCCCAGCATCAACTACCGGTCGCCCAACCCCCGACTCGACCTCGGATCCTCCCTGTTCCGCGTACAAGACCGGCTCACTGCCTGGCCGCGGGACCCCGAGCGGCCACGCCGCGCGGGCGTCAGTTCCATGGGGATCGGTGGCTCCAACGCCCACGTCGTGCTGGAGGAGCCCCCCGTCGTCCCCTCCGCCCTGCATCAAGGGGAACCGCGTCTGGTGGTCTGGTCGAGCCCCACCGCAGACGCCGAGCCGGCCGTCCGCGCCGGCCTCGCCGATGCCTTCCTGAAACTGGGGGACGAGGTGTTCGCGGACGCGGTGGCGACACTGCAGCACGGCCGCCAGACCCACCCGATCCGGGCGGCCGCCGTATGCGTCGGCGCTCACGACGCAGCCACCACCATGACGGCGGCCGACACCGGCCGGATCCTCGTCTCGCGACAGCCACTGACGAGCCCGCCCTCTGTCTGTCTGCTGTTCCCCGGCCAGGGTTCCCAGCATGTCGAGATGGCGCACGGCCTCTACCGGCGCGTGCCGGGTTTCGCGCGGGCACTCGACGAGTGGCTCGAGCGACTGGACGCTCCTGACCTGCCGCTGCGCGACTGCTGGCGCGGGACCGCCGGGCTCGACATCACCGAGACCTCCCTCGCCCAGCCTCTCCTGTTCGCCACCGAACTCGCCCTGGCGCAGATGTGGCAGCAGGCGGGCGTCCGCCCCGCCGCCCTCCTCGGCCACAGCCTGGGCGAGCTGGCGGCCGCCACCGTCGCCGGGATCCTCGAACCCGATGCTGCCGCCGCACTCGTCCTGGCCCGCGCCAGGGCGATGCGCGATCACGCAGCCGGCGGCGGCATGCTCGCTGCCGCGACCGGTGCGGACGCACTCCACGACGTTCTCACCGGGACCGTCACCGTGGCCGTGATCAACCGGGCCGACCAGGTGGTGCTGGCCGGGTCCGACGACGACCTCGCCGACGTGGCCGAGGAGCTGACCAACCGTGGTGTCGCATGCACCCGGCTGCCCACCTCGAGTGCCTTTCACACACCCCTGCTCCGGGACGCCGCCCGCGCATTCGAGAAGGCCTTCACCGGCGTGACCTTGTCGCCACCGGCCCTGCCTGTCTATTCAGCCGCCACCGGACGCACCATCACCGCGGACGAGGCCGTCGACCCGGCCTTCTGGGTGAGTCAGCTCATGGAGCCCGTGCAGTTCGCCACCGCCCTCGACGCGCTGGTCGAGACCGGGCCCGGCATGCTTCTCGAGGTCGGCCCCGGGCAGGTACTCACCGAGCTGGCCCGCCGCCACGAGCGGGTTCGAGACGCCTCCGTCGCCGTGGTGCCGACGCTGCCGCGGCGTAGCGGAACGGCTGCGGGTGACGACACCGACCCGGACATGACCGCCATGCTGACCGCCGCAGCGCACCTGTGGACGGCTGGTACCGATATCTCCTGGGAGGCCGTCGGGCAGGCTCCGCTGCGCCATCGGATCCCACTGCCCGGCTACCCCTACCAGCGCAAACGGCACTGGGTCG
Organism: Streptomyces sp. NBC_00353; assembly: GCF_036108815.1. Lineage (NCBI taxonomy): Bacteria > Bacillati > Actinomycetota > Actinomycetes > Kitasatosporales > Streptomycetaceae > Streptomyces > Streptomyces sp. NBC_00353. The sequence goes on from NZ_CP107985.1 coordinate 643,216, forward strand.
AGACACCGCCGGCAGCAGCTGACCTCATGACCGCGCCGGATCCGACCGCCCAAACCCACACCGCACAACCGCCGGCTCTTGCGGGAACCGGCGTCGACAACGGTCAGCCCAGCCCGTTCTCGACCCTGCGCTGGACCTCCTCCGCTCCGACACCACCCCCTCTCACCCGCGCGCGGGCCACAGCCGTCGTCTTCCTCCCTGCCGCCGAAGACCGCGCGAACGACGTGGTGGCCGCGCTCAAGCGCGCCGAGATGCACACGATCCGGATCCGTCCGGCCGACGCCTACCGCCACGACGGCGACGAGTTCGGGATCCGCCCCGGTGTCACCGCCGACATCGAGCAGGTCTTCGCCGCACTTGCCCGCCACGGGACCGAGGCCGACCTCCTGGTGCATGCCATCACGGCTGCTCCCTGGCCGCCTGCGTCGACGGCCACCGTCCAACAGCAGCTGGACGACAGCTTCTTCAGCGCACTCGCGCTCGTCCAACACGGCCTGCGGACCAGCACCACGGGCCGCGTCCCCGAGCTCATCACGCTGACCTCGGGCGCGGTCGACGTCTCAGGAGCCGACCCGGTCGACCCGGTGAAGGCGAGCATCCACGGAGTCATCCGCGCCCTGGCCGCCGAACTGCCTCGGCAACGCTGCAAGGTCATCGACTTCTCCTCCAACACTCCCGTCGACGAACTGCGCGATGAACTCTGCCGTGCCGGTGAGGACCTCGTCGTCGCACTGCGCGGGCGTCACCGCTGGGTGCCCCGGGAGACGCCGCTGCAACTGCCACCCCACCACGCATCGGCTCTTCGTTCCGGAGGCGTATACGTCATCACCGGAGGGATGGGCGCACTTGGACTGACAATCATGCGCAGCATCGCCGCGACAGGCATCCGGCCGCGGATCGCGCTGCTCGGTCGCACCCTTCCCGCCACCGAAGAGCCCGTCGACACCTGGTCGGCCGACGTCACGACCGCCGTACGGGACGCCACCGCGCTCGGGGCAGAGGTCCGCCTGCTCGCGTGCGACGTAGGTGACCCGCGGCAGGTGCGGCGCGCCCTCGACATCGTCGCGGCCACCTTCGGGCCGGTCCAGGGCCTGCTGCATCTCGCGGGGGTCGCAGGCAACGGGATTCTGCAGGTCCGCGATCCGGAGCGAGCCGCCGAGGTGCTGCGCCCCAAGGTGCACGGAACGCTCGCCCTCGCGGAGGCGCTCGCCGGCCGGCCCGTACTCGACTGGATCGTGCTCTTCTCGAGTCGCGCTGCCGTCGACGGCCTCGTCGGCGGCGGCGACTACGCCGCGGCGAACGCGGTCATGGACCTGTGCACGCGCCTCGACCAGTTCCCCGCGGACCGGGTGCTGAGCATCAACTACCCGAGCTGGACCACCGTCGGCATGGCCAGCCGACCCGACGGCGCGCCCGCGGTCGGCGAACTGCACTGGACCACCACGCTGGACGCCGAGAACACCTGGGCGCTCGACGAGCACCGGCTCGACGGCACCCCCATCCTGCCCGGAACCGCCCACCTCGGCCTGGTCACGCGCGCGTTCGGCCAGACCGTGCCGGAGGACACCGGCCGCGCATTGGTGCTCTCCGATGTGGCCTTCGTCGCGCCCTTGACTGCGCGCCGGGCGAGGCGTGTGACTGTCGTGTTCGCCCCCGACGGTGCCCGCCACCGCTTCGAGGTCCGCTCCCAGCCCGCGGACGACACGACCGCACGGTGGGTCACGCACGCCACCGGACGGATCGAACACCGGAGCGTCGAGGCGCCTGCCTGCGATCTCACGGCACTGCGCAAGGCCACCCGTCCGACGGCGGGATCCGCTGCCGGGGCCTTCACACTCGGAGCACGCTGGGACTCGGTCGTGGAAGTCCGCGACAGTGCGCACGAGAGGCTTGTCGAGCTGCGGCTCCCGGCGCAGTTCACCGACGATCTCCGCACACACCCGCTGCATCCGGCACTGCTGGACCTGGCGACCTCCGCGCTGCGGGGGTGCCCGGGGCCCGGCCCCGAGGATCGGGCCGACGAGGCGTATCTGCCCTTCCTCTACCGTGCGCTCACGGTCTTCGCGCCGCTTCAGGAAGAGATCTCCGCCCACATCCGCCGGAAGGAGATCCACCACGGACAGCTCGTGGCGGACATCGACGTCATCGGCGCCGACGGCGTCCTCCTCGTCTCCATCGAAGGCTTCACGATGCGGAAGATCGACCGGACCGCGTTCGACGCCGACCACGGTGACCACGACGCTGACACCCAGGACCACGCAGGCATCGACCCATCCGTCGGAACCGACATCCTGATGCGTCTGCTCGCTGCCAAGACTCCCGAACAGATACTTGTGCGCCCACACCGGAACGGCCGACCGGTGCCCGTACTATCTGCCGCACACCTCACTTCCGGGCTGCCGGCTTCCGAAACCATTCGCGCTGAGTCTTCCCGGCCACTACCGAAACCGGAGCCCGCAAGCGCACCAACAGGGCCTGCGGCACCGGCCGCTGATTCCTGGACAGATACGCCGGGCTCGACCTCGGACCGCCTTCGCGGCCTGTGGGCGCGCACCCTGGGGCACGACCAGTTCGCACCCGACGACGACTTCTTCGACCTGGGGGGCAACTCACTGACCGCGATTGAACTGATGGCGCAGATCCGAGAGGTGTTCGACATCGAGTTGACCGTCGGGTTCCTCTTCGAAGCCCCCACCTTGGCCGAACTCGCCGAGGTCATCGACCAACGGGTGCAGTGATGACAGCCGCACCGCACACCTCCACCGCCCCCGGGCCCGCGGCGGATCCCGCACACCGCCTCACGCTGCACAACGACTGGTCGCTGTGGCGGCTGGCCGCCCTGCGCAGCGCCGGCATGCCGATCTCATGGCTCGACAGGTTCGCGGTACCCGACTGCGCGGACGACGAATCCGACATCCGCAGCCGCGAGACCTCCGCAGCGGCAGTACGCTCTGTCGTCGCACAACCCGCCTTCCTCGAAGCTGTCACCTGGCAGAACCCGGCTCTCATCCGGAACTGGATGGGCCGCTTCGCCGCAGATCTCGCCGCAGACGGAGACGGACGCCTCTCCCGCAGAGACCAGCGCGAAGCCCTCGTCGCCTTCCTCGCACAGCGCTACTGCGCGAAGAACGAGACCATCGGCTTCTTCGGCCCCGTCGCCTGGGCACGGTTCGGCGACGACCACGCCGGTGTCCGCACGCGCGGCACGGCCGGGCTGCGCAGCCGCACCCTCTTCCGCGAGCACTGGGCCGTCGACGCGATCGCCCGTACCTTCGCGGAGCGGCCGGCCCTCCACACCCACCTGATCGCCCGGCGGCACCCGGCGTGCTCCTTCGACGGCGGAGTACTGCGCCGACCACGACGCCGACCGCAGCCTCTGAACCCCGACGAAGCCGCCCTGGCCGCTGTCCTTGACCGCCCGCGCCGGGTGGGTGAGCTGCTGAGCGCGTACGGACCTCCCGAATCGGCGCCGGCCGCCGCGCGGGCCCTGGAGCGGCTCGCGGCGACCGGAGCAGTCCTCATCGGATTGCCCGTCCCGGTCACCGATCAGCCGGAAGACGCACTGCGCGACCATCTCTCGCAGATCCCGGACGAGAAGCTGCGCGACAGCCTGCTGGCCGAACTCGACCACCTCGACGAAGCCGTCGACGCCGTCGCGGCCATGGCGGGCGACCCGGTGGCGCTGCACGGCGCCCTGGACCGGCTCGGGGCAGAGTTCCGGTCCCTGACCGGAGTCGGCGATCAACGCGCCAAGCCCGATCGTGACCTCGGACGGTGCATCGTGTACGAGGACTGCCGACGGGACCTCGACGTCGACATCGGCACGGACCTGATCGACGATCTCCGTGCCCCGCTCGGACTCCTCCTGGACACCGCCCGCTGGCTCGTGTGCGAGAACGGAGCCGAGCTCGAGCGGGACCTCGCGGCACGCGCGGAATCCCTGCATGCCGCCTCAGGACGGCCGGTAGCACTGTGCGACCTGGTGATGGCCTCCGGAGATATCCTCAGCGGACTGCCCGGCAGCACGGTCTCGCGGGTCGCCGCCGACTTCCAGGCACGCTGGACGGAACTGCTCGCCACCGCCACCGAATCCTCGGCGTCCTCGGTCCGGCTCACCACCGCGGCAACGGCCCCGCTGGTGCGCCTGCTGTTCCCTGCCGGCCCGGTCCGATGGCGCGCCGCCCGGCAGCACAGCCCGGACCTGATGCTCCGCGCACGCCCCGGCAGCCGTCCGCAATGGGTGCTCGGCGAGCTGCACCTCGCCGTCAACACGCTGGAGAACCGCGCCTTCGCCACCCAGGCCGACGATCGTGCGGAACTGCTCGCGGCAACCGCGGCCGACTTCCCGGACGGCCGCTTCGTGCCCGTGTACCCGGCCGCGTCACCAGCGGTCACCTCACGCACCTACCCTCCGCTGGCCCTCGACCTTCCCGAGCTCTACCAGTACTGGTCCTGGACCGCGGACGAGGGGCATCCCTCGGGCAGGACCGTACTGCCCGGCGCAGGTCTGCTCGTCGAACAGGACGACACAAGCCGACTCCTCGTCCGCTCGGCCGACGGCACCTGGCGGGCGCCGCTCACCGAAGTGCTCGGCGAATTTTTCACCGCAGTCGTCGCGAACCAGTTCAGCATCCGGCCCCGAGCCGCCCACCAGCCCCGCCTGCTGCTCGACGACGTGGTCATCGCACGTGAGACCTGGCATCTGCCGGTGTCGGAGCTCCCCTACACCGTCGACAACGACTACCGTCATCGCGCGCTGCGCCGGCGACTGCAGGAGCTGGGCATGCCGCGCTGGGTGTTCGCCCGGACCCCGGACCAGCCGAAGCCCTACCTCGTCGACCAGGACGCGCCGCTGTCCCTGCGCAACCTCGCACGGGGTCTGCGCCGGAGCGCCGCCTCCGACGCCTCCACCGCCGTCACCTTCACCGAGATGCTCCCTGCCACGGACGAGCTGTGGCTCGCCGGACCCGACGGCCAGCCGCACACCAGCGAACTGCGCGTTGTCGTCCACGACGACGCCCAGGTCACGTCCCCGCTGACAACGCCAGATCGGACGGCATCCGCATGACCGCATTCTCGTCAGCCTGGTTCAGCGACGTGGTCAATCCGGACGGGGACGGACCTCTCGTGATCGCGCTGCCCTACGCCGGCGGTTCAGGGCGCGCGTTCCGCCAGCTGCACCAGTACCTGCCCGGCGACAGTGTTCTGGTGATCGTCGACCTGCCGGGACACGGACCCCGGCTGTCCGAACCCTGCCTGCGCGATGCGGACGACGTCGTCACCGGGCTGCTCGGGGCGCTGGAAGAACTCCCGGCGGAACGGATCGTGCTCCTGGGGTACAGCATGGGCGGGTGGCTCGCCTACGAAGCGGCCGCACGACTCACCGACGCGGGAACTCCGCCCATGGGCCTCGTCGTGTGCGGCACACGCGCGCCCCAGACTGGGATCGGGCATCCGTCAGTCACGACGCATCCCCCCGGCCGGGCCTTCCTCCGCGCCGCCGTCGAGATGGGGCTCGCCGCCCCGGAGATGCTCGAGGTCCCGGGCATGGCCGATCTCTTCGCCGAGCCTCTGCACGCGGACTTCGCGGTGGTGCAGAGCTACCGCTACCGGCCGCGCCCCCCGCTCTCCGTACCGAACTGCGTCGTCGGCTTCGACTCCGACTGGCTGGTGCCCGAGCCGTCGCTCCGGGCCTGGGACGACGTGTGCACGCATCCGCTGCACCGCCGCGTCAAGGGCACCCATCTCGCACTGCACGAGGACGAGGCGGCGTTCGGCGCAGCGGTGGCGGCAGGAGTGGCGCACATCAGTGCCACCCATCCGCCGCAGCCGGTCACGACGGTCCAGACGGCCTCGGCTCGGCCATCCGACGAGGGGAACATCGCGGACCGGGCCGTCCCCGACGGCGTCACCGCAGTGGGCCTCGTAGCGCAGACTGCGCGGCAGACACCGGACGCACCGGCCGTCGTGGACAAGGACCGCGTCGTCTACACCTACCAGGATCTCCTGAAACTCTCGGCGCAGGTCGCCCGGCTTCTCCACGAGCACCGCATCGAAGCCGGCCACCATGTGGCGTTCATCGGACGGCGCAATCCGGGATCCGTCGTCGCGATCCTCGGCACAGCCCTGGCGGGCGCCGCGTTCGTACCCATCAGCGACAAGTGGCCGCTCGAACGGACGGCGTACGTCCTGCGCTCGACACGAGTGCGCTGCCTTCTCGGTTTCGCCGATGACCTGGCCCTGCTTGAGCAACTTGGTGCCGCCTGTCCCGATCTCACCGACGTCGTGCTCCTCGATGTCCCCACGGAATGCCCTCCGCAGCCACGTCCCACACGTCCGCCCACCGAACAGGCCACCACCGAAAGCGACTTCAAGGAGATCGCCGACTGCGTCATCGCCGAAGAGCCGCGCACCGTACTGCAGATCGGTCTGGGGCAGGGCGAACTGCTGAAGCTTGTCGCACCTCATGTGGACCTGTTCACCGCCGTCGACGCGGACGACAACGCGATCCGCACGGCGACCGCGTGGGCCCAGGACCACGGCGTGTTCGCCGATCTCCAGGTCGGCCAACCGGAACGCCTCGATGAGCTGGTGTCGACCACCGTCGACGTGGCCGTCCTGCCCGCAGGTCCCTCCCCAGCGCTGCTGAACGCCGTCACAGCCGTCGTCCGGCCCGGCGGTGCCGTACTCCTGCCGGGTCCCGCACCGCACGAACCCGGCCCCGCCTGGGCGGTACGGCCCCCGACGCAGGGCAGTCACACGACCGTGCTGCGCCGGACAGACCTGCCACCGGACACAGCGGACCGGCCCGCCCAGCGCGTGCACACCAGATGGCACCTCGCCCGGCAGCCCGATTCCCCGCCACCCGTCTCGGCCGGTCCGGGCGACGTCGCCTACGTGATCTACACCTCCGGCTCCACCGGCCACCCCAAGGGCGTCGCGGTCAGCAACAGCGCACTGCTCAACACACTCTCGGGCTCCGCCGAACAGTTCGCCGTCCAAGCCGACGACAAACTTCTGCAAGTGACGTCATTCTGCTTCGACCTCTCCATCTTCGATGTCTTCGGGGTGCTGTCCGCAGGGGGCGTCCTGCGCATCGCCGACGACACCGAACTCGCCGAACCCCGAGTGCTCGCACGGGTGTTGCTTGACGAGGAGATAACCGTGTGGAACTCGGCACCCTCGATGTTCGCCTGGCTCCTCCCGTTCCTCACCGGCAGCGACGCGCCACGTGAGCAGCGAACGTCCCTGCGCCTGATGTTGCTCGCCGGCGACTGGATCCCTGTGTCCATGCCCGACGAAACCCGTGAGGTCTTTCCCAAAGTGCGGATCGTCAATCTGGGCGGCGCCACCGAGACCGCAGTCTGGTCGTGCTTCTACGAGATCGACTCCGTGGACCCGGAGTGGCCGAGCATTCCCTACGGGCGCCCGCTGAAGGGCTCGCACTACTACATCCTCGACGAGCAGCGACAACCCGTCGCGCTCGACGAAGTCGGCCAGATCTACGCGGCTGGGGACTCGCTCGCTCTCGGATACCACGGCGATCCCGCACAGACCGCGCGGAGCTTCGTCCCCGACCCGTTCCGGCCCGGGCAGCGCATGTACGCCAGTGGTGACCGCGGCCGCTGGCGGGCGGACGGGGAGATGCAGTTGCTGGGCCGGATCGACCACCAGGTGAAGATCCGCGGATACCGCGTCGAGCTCGAGGAGATCGAGGCCGTGATGGCCAGTGCGCAGAATGTTCGATCGGCCGTCATCGTCACCTGCGACCGCGGCGGGAACCGGACGCTCGCCGGCTTCTACACCTGCCGCGGATCCGGAACAACCAGCGCCGAGATGCGCGAGCTGCTGGCATCCCATCTCCCGCCTTACATGATCCCGAGCCATCTCGGTCGCCTGGACACATTCCCCCTCACCACCAACGGCAAGGTGGACCGGGCCGCGCTGGCACAGCTCGTGCTCCAGGCCGGTCCGACCACCTCCACCGGAGGGCAGCAGTGACCGCCCCCGACAGCGGTCTCCCCCGCCGACTGCACGACATCTGGACCGACCTGCTCGGCGACTCCGACCCAGATGCCGGATTCCTCGAAGCCGGCGGACACTCGGTGCTGGCGGCCAGGCTCATCGCCCGTATCGGCGCCGAGCTCGATGCCACACTCAGCCTCGCCACCCTCATCAGGGACAACCCTTCGTTCCATGACCTCGTCGCGTTTGTCGAGCGGGCCAGGCACGATCCCTCCCCTGCCGGCCCACGTCCCGCCGCCCCGGAGTCAACCGCCGACAACCACCCGGAACCGGCGCCCATCTCTCCCGCCATGCGCAGAATCTGGACGTGGCACCAACTCCACCCGGACTCCCCCGCCTACAACGTCGTGCGGGTCCTCACGCTCGACGCCCAGGTGCAACCCGCGACGCTGCGCGCCGCCCTGGCGGACCTCGCCGACCGTCATGACGCCTTGCGCTGCCGCGTCGTCGAACCCGCACCCGCCCGCGCCGAGATCGTCATCGACGAGGCAGTCTCCGTACCTCTCGTGATCGACGTCGTACACGGCACGTCACACGACGACGTGGCCGACCAGGTCGACACCGCACTGCGCCGGACCGCCGACCGGCCGATCCCACTCGACACCGCACCGCTGTGGCGGTGCGGACTCGTCTGGTCACCCGCCACCGGGCGCACCTGGATCGCCCTGGTGATGCACCACCTCATCAGCGACCTGCGCTCCTCGGACATCGTGCTCAACGACCTGGCGATCGCCTACGCCGCACGCCAGGACGGAGCCGCACCGCAGTGGCCGCGCCCGGCCCCCGGTCTCCTCCCCCACCTCCGCCGCCAGGCCGGCCACGCCGACTCCGCACAGTGGAAGGCCGACCTCGACTGGTGGGGTCAGCGGCTGGCCGCCCGCGCCCGCACCCCGCTGCCCGGGCCTGCACCACTCGCAGCCGGACCTGACGAGCACCGGGCCACCACCCACACCGTCGACCTGCCGGCCCGAGCCGGCCACGCGGTGGACTCGATGGTGCGCGGCGCCGGAATCACACCGGCGGTCTTCTTCCTGACCATCGCCACCACGATTCTCGCGTCACGCTCCGGAGGCGACCCGGGTGTGGTCGGCGTGCCGAGCCTCCGGGTGGCGGAGCCCTCGGACGAACAGACCGTTTCCTTCCTCCTCGACACATTGCTGCTGGACCCCGGCGATCCCGCCGCAGACAAGCGCACCGTCGTCGAGGCCTGCGCGGCGACACGCCTCACGCTCCTAGACGCCGTGGACCACGCGACGCCCACCTACGACGAGATCCTCGACCGCCTGCAGCTCCCGCGCACGTCCCGCAGTCCACTCATCCGCCTCTGGTTCAACGACCTCACCGGGGCAGCTCCACCAGCGCGGTTCGCCAACCATGCGAGCACGGAACACGACCTCGCGCCCGGGTGGGCACTGTTCGACCTCAGCCTGTACGTCATACGCACCGCCGACGGCTACCGCCTGCACCTCGCCGCCCCGCAGCGATCAGCACACCACGATGTTGCCGATCTCACCGATCTCGCGGAGCAGGTGGCACGGGTCTGCTCAGCCGCCGCAGCCGACCCGCAGCGCCAACTCGTCGGCCTCCTGCCGCCGGCGCGGAACGGCGGACACAGCACCACACCACCCGCCCCCGGTCACGCGCCGTCGACGGTCGAACTCCTCACCCGTACAGCAGGCGAACAGCCCACCGCCCCGGCTCTCGACACCGACGACGGAGTCGTCGACCGGCGCACACTCGACCACGCCGTCACCGCCCGCGCCGCCCAGGTGCTGGCAACGGCTGAAGCCGGAGACCTCGTCGCCCTGCCCGCTCGACGGGACCGTCTCTTCATCGAGCGGCTGCTCGCCTGTCTGCGCGCCAAGGTCACCCCCGTACTGATCGATGCCGCGTGGCCGAAGGCACGCCGCGACGCAGCGGCTCTGGGCAGCCGCGCCTCCCATGCCTTCCCCGACGACGACGGCCCTCTGCAAGCCCTTCCTGCCCCGCCCCGGCAGGCGCACGACCTTCCCGCGCCGGCACATGTGCTCTTCACCTCCGGCACGACCGCCGACCCACTCCCGGTACTCATACCGACACCTGTCACCGACGCCGCGATCGCCGACCTCGCGGCCTGGCTCGGAGTAGGCAGCGACGACCGCATCGCCCTGCTCAGCGGACCGGCTCACGACCCTGCCCTGCGCGACATCGGCCTCGCGGTCCGGACGGGAGCATGCCTCTGCCTGCCCGCGCCGAGTGAGCAGGCCGACCTCACCAGGCTTGCCCAGTGGCTGCACACCCAGCGGATCAGCGTCCTCAGCGCGACCCCGACCCTGCTGACCCTGGCCTTCGGCTCGGCTCAGGGCACCCAACGCCTCCCCCACCTGCGCCTCGTCATCTGCGGGGGCGCCCCGCTCACCACCGCGACGGCGGCACTGATCAGGTCGCGAGCACCGAAAGCCGTCATCATCAACGGCTACGGATGCGTCGAGACCCCGCAACTGGTGGTCACACACCGCCTCGATCCCGACGACCCGCTCCCCGACACCTCACACGTACCCATCGGTCGTCCGCTGCCTGGCAGGAGGGTCGAGCTCCTCACCACGGACGGGCGCCGATGCACCGACGGAGAACGCGGTGAACTCTGGGTCGGCGAACCGTGGATCGCGTCCGGATACCTCACCGATGCACCCGAGCGGTTCGTCACCGGCTCCCGCCGGCTGGTGCGCACCGGCGACCTCGCGCAGCGGGACTCGACCGGGCTGCTCCACCTGGTCGGTCGCCTCGATCGGCAGGTTCTGGTCAATTCCCACCGTGTCCTGCTCGACGAGGTCGAGGCAGCGGCACGCGGCTGCCCCGGGGTCGCGGACGCGGTGGCCGAACTCGTCGGCGACGAAGACCACCAGGCGCTGCGGCTGTGGGTACAGCCCCTGGCTGCGGAGTCGCGTCCGCAGGAGGCGGCCGTGCGCACGCATCTCACCGAAGTGCTCGCTGCGCCGGCCCTTCCCGCCACGATCACGTTCGTCGACCGGCTTGACCTGTCCGCGAATCTCAAGCCCGCTGCCCCAGGCGCGGGAGCACACACCGCGCCTTCCCCCGGGTCCTCTACGTCACTCGACGCCCGGCTCCAAGACACCGCCGCGGCGGTACTCGGCCACCCCGTCTCCACCACGACCAACTTCTTCGACGCCGGCTTCACCTCGATCACGCTGCTGCAGTTCGGGGCAGAACTGAGCACCGTCCTCGGCCGACGGGTGGAACCGCTCTGGCTGTTCCAGCACCCGAACCTGCGGGCGCTCGCTGCGGCTCTCGGCCTCACCGCCCACCCCCTTACCGGGGCCGACGGCGCCCGTCACGGCACTCCGCCACCTCACAACCCCAGCGGGCCCGGCCACCAGGAGAGCCGCGAGCGTCTGCGTGACGCCCGGCGCCGGGCCAGGCAGCAGACCCGCACGTCCACGGACCAGTGAACCGCCCCATCGGCCAAGACACCTCGTGAAGGCCGGAGGGCAGGCTAGGGAGGATGGATCAGGTGACGCTCAGACCCGGCAATCTGGCGGAGATCGCAGTATCCGGCCGGCCGGCACCAGGGCCGCTGCCCCCAACCGGTCCGGCGCTGTGGGAAATAGTGCCGGAGGCCTGGCGCACCGATGTCTCCGAGTTGGCCACTGAGGTACTCGACGCCAGGGAGCGAGAGCGGGCCGCGGCATTCCGGTTTCCGGAAGATCGGGAGGCGTACGTGGTCGCGCATGTGGGGCTGCGGCTGCTGCTGGGCGCATACCTGAACACACCAGTCGGTTCCGTGGCGCTGGAGCGGCGACCCTGTCCCGTCTGCGGCGGGCCGCATGGTCGACCAGCGGTGCCAGGTGACGAGGTCCACTTCTCCCTCTCGCACACCAGAGGGCAGGTGCTCTTCGCGTTCGCTCTCGCGCCGGTGGGGGCGGATGTGGAGCAAGTCCCCTCGGCGTCCCGGGTGGATCCGGTGGTCCGGACTCTGCACCCGGAGGAGCAGAGGGAACTGGCGGCACTACCTGCGCAGGCGCGGGCCGAGGCCTTCGGCCGAGTGTGGGTGCGCAAGGAAGCCTTCTTCAAAGGGCTTGGTACAGGGCTTTCCCGCGGGCTCGAGCAGGACTACGTCGGCGTGCTGCCACGCGGTGCGATACAGCCGCCCGGTTGGGAGATCAGGGATGTGGCCGTGGGGCATGGCTTCCAGGCCGCGGTCGCTGTGCAGCAAGTCAGGACACGGTAGGCCACGAAGAGCGTCTTCATACGGCGGCCTCGCCGGGGCGGGCGAGTCGGCGGACGCACGGCTGGCAGCAGTAGAACGGGGCGTCCCCCTGCTCCAGGCTCTGTACGGGGCCGAGCCACAGAACGGGTACGTCGGGCTCGTCGCAGCGCCAGCAGTGGCCGGTTATCCACGTCCGGTGCACAGCTCGGCTATCCGTCCTTGATGCCGAGGACCAGCGCGGCGAGCAGCACGGCGAGCGTGACCACGTAGAGGATCTGGCCGAGGCGTTCATTCACCAGGCACCTCCGACAACTCCGTCCACACGCGCTTCCCCCAGGGCAGCGGGTCGACGCCCCACCGGCCGCCGCTCAACGCGTCCACGATCGTCAGGCCACGCCCGGACTCTGCATCCGCGCCGACGGGGCGAGGCCGCGGCAGTTCTCGCGACAGGTCCATCACGGCGACGCGCACCCGCCGCCGGTCCAGGCGCGTCACGGTCACCCGCACCGCCTCCCGTTTCGCGTGCGTGATCGCGTTCGACATCAGTTCGGCGATGACGAGCTGGATGGCATCCTCCAACTCGTCCAGGCCCCAGAAACGGAGAGCCGACGATGCCAGGCGTCGCGCGACCCGCGCGGAGCCGGGGGTCCTCGGCAGGGTCTCGGTGTAGGCGGACTTCCGGCCGACTCTGGTCTCAATCACCACGGACGCCCCCAACCTCAGGGGCCTGGAAGCAGCACTGTCGACCGCTTCAGGGGCCCGCGGCGACATGGTTGCCACCTTTCCGGAATGGCGGGACTCAAGCATCTCGACGACCCTCCGGGCTGCGGAGGACATCCCGGCCGGAGCTCGCCAGAGCGACGATGCGGTCGGGCGGACACAGAAGTCCCGGACCGTCGAGCTGGGTCACCCACCACGGGCCAGTCTCAACGCGTTCGATGACGTCGGGTGCGGGGACCAGGAGCAAGCCGCGTTGCGGGTGCGCCACTGTGCCCGGCATCGGCGGCAGCTGCGCCACGCGGGCCGGGAGCAGCGCCGTGTACGAACCCTCCCGGCCGAACCCTTCCGCGTTGTAGAACAACGGGCCGCCTTCGAGGGCGTCCGCGAGCGGTGCGGCGCACGCCTCCGGGCTGTCCAGGCCGATTGCAGCGTGGACCACGGCCGCCCGGATCACCGCGGCAGCGAACAGGCCTCCCGGCCGCAACCAAGCCGCCCCGTTCTCCTCTCACTCGACCTTCGCCTGCGGTCGTAGCGGAGCAGCAGACAGCAGCCAGTGCCCGGAGGCCAACATCCGCTCAGCGCGGCTCGTCACGACTTCTTGCGGTCCTGCCGGGACGAGGCCAACGGCTTCGACCCCTCTCATTGCGCTACCTCCAAGGAAGCGCAACGGGTGTCCACCCTGAACTTTCCCGCACGGAAGGCGAGTTGGGTACGATCAAGCACGGCGACTCCTAACCAGTCGTCCACGCCCCGGGCCGGCGGACAGCACCGCCTCCCGGGGCCTTGGCGTACAGAGTGGTATTCCTGCCAAACCTCTGCCTCCTGGCGCGGGGTATACCCATGATGGGTACGCACCGTGGACGACCACCACGCAGACTCAGGCGAGCAGGAAGAGTGCCGCATGATCTACCAGCCGCCCACGGACCTGCCGCGGGACCTCCTCAAAGACGAGGACATGCAACGCGCGCTGACCGGCCATGACTTCGGGAAAGTCTTCCGGCTCGCACGCGAACGGGCGGGGATCAGCTACTCGAAGATCGCCGCCGAGTGCGACATCAAGCCCGACAGGGTCGGGACACTCGCGCGTGGCCAAGTCCGGATCACGACCTTCGAGAAGATCGTGCAGATCGCGGATGCTCTACGCGTCCCTGGACGCGTGCTCGGCCTCGCTCCCCGCCCGTGGGAGACGGACGCCGCTCCTGCTGCAACATCCGCATTCGATGGCGGTCGCACCCGCGACGCCGAATCCCTCTACGAAGAGAGCCGCGACTTCGCGCGCGACGCACAGGACACCGACCTCTACGGCAACAGCCTTGCCTTCCTCGCCTACAACACCATCGCAGACGACCGGCGCACCGCCGTCGCGTTCGCAGAGGACTCTGCGCCACGATCACCGCCCGGACGCCGTCCTCCGTCCGCGCCCTCCTCTACGAACGGCTCGCCTGGGCCTGCGCCGTCGACAACCAGGCGGACGGCACGGAAGTCGCCCTCACCGCCGCACGCAAGGCCCTTGCCGACGCGCAGGACGACGAACCTCAGCCCGACTGGTCCGTCTGGGTCGACGACACCGAGCTCGACATCATGACGGGCCGCTGCTGGACCGAGCTCCGTCGTCCTCTCCGCGCCGTACCCGTCCTCACCGACGCCCTCAACCGGTACTCCGACGACCACGCACGCGACAAAGCGCTCTACCTCTCCTGGCTCGCCAACGCCTACCTCACGGCCGGCGAGGTCGAGCAGGCGGCCGTGACGACCGGCCGCGCGCTCGAACTCTCAACAGGTGTCGCCTCCATCCGGCCCCGGCAGCGCATCGCCCCGCTACTCGACCAGCTACGCCCTCACACGGATCTATCCGTCGTCCGGGACCTTCTGGAGCATGCGGCCGGTTAGGGAGCTACAGAGTCAGCGATCCACTTCTTGCACCCTTCGGCTCCCAGGGTGATCGGTACGGCACGCAGCTCCGGGTTGGCCCACAGGTGATGCTCAAGGAGGTGCGCCTCCAGCTCCGGGTAGCGGTCCGTCGTCGTCTTGAGGAGGAGCTGCCAATCCTCGCCTGTGCCGTACTCGCCCAGGTGCCAGAACACGCTCGTGACCGGCCCGATGACCTGCGCACCGGCGGCGAGCCGCTGCTGGACTGCCGGGCCCGCGAGATCGATTGCCTGCTGCTTCGTCTCCGTGGCCGTGGATACCTGCACGTATTCAGTCATGGGGCCGAGTGTATGAACTGGCGAGTCCCGTGTGCCGTGAACCGGCCACCGCCAGTACGATCGCGCCCCGTGGCAATCGAACTGAGCGACGAACTGATTGAACTGGAAAAGGCGGCATGGGCCGAGCAGCAGGAGAACCGGCTGACGGTGGAGACCGTGGCCCGCGTGCAGGTGGCGATCACCGACCACGCCGAAGCGACGGAACAAAACCGCTACGACGTCGAGCAGGAACTGAAGAGGGTCACGTGGGACATTCCGAGCCTGGCGGCGGCTGACCTGCGCAGGGGCCCCGCCGGGTTCCTTGCACACCAGTTCGGAGCGGCCGGGCCGCAGCGTCACCGTGGTTGAGGTCGACGTGCCCGGGATGATGCCCTTCTCGGCCCCTGCGCCGCGGCCGCGTGGCACGCCTCCACCCCATGCCGCCGCATCGATGCCCCCGGGGAGCCGATGGGGCGCTGCCCAAGGGAGTGACCTGCCGACCCCCGCCGGACTCGGTCTCGAACCTCTGTGCGCTAACCCTCCTGCACCACGGGGCGCGCGTGCTCGACGGTGTCGTCAATGAGGACGACCTGGTGTCCGACGGCGGCGAGCAGCGAGGCGGCGATCGCGGCCCGGAAGCCGCTGCGGCAATGCACCCAGTGCTCGGCCTCCGGCAGGGACACGATGGCGTTGGGCAGTTCGGGCAGCGGGATGTGGCGGGCGCCGGGCAGGTGGCCGGAGCGCCACTCGCGGTCACTGCGGACGTCCAGGACCTCCACCTGTCGCCCGGTCCGGACAGTGGCGAGGGTGGCGAAGTCGGATCGCGGGTAGGAGGCCAGCTCTTGTGGGCCGACCCATTCGAGCGGGTTTCCGACGGCGGCAGCCGCAAGATGGTCGAAGCCGATCCGCAGCAGCTCGATGCGGGCTGCCTGCAACTCGTTGTGGTCGGCGGCCAGCAGGGTGACGGGGGCGTCGAACGGAACCAGCCAGCCGAGGTAGGTGGCAAGGGATCCGGAGGCGTCGAAGTTGACCGTGCCCGGCAGATGGACCGGTGCGTAGTCGGCTCGCGGACGCACGTCGACCACCCACTCGCCCGCTGTGATCCGGTCGGCCAGTTCGGCCGGATCCGCAAGCCTTGGCCCGGGGAGCGAGGCGCGGGGCGGCGGCCCGGCGGCGTTGATCGGCGCCATCCGGCGGTAGTACGCGGGGCAGGGCTCCAGACCCGTCAGTGTCCCGGTCACGAAGGTGTCTTCGGTTTGGCTGAAGACAGGGTTCACGGCCCGTTCGCGGCCGATGGTGGAGCGTTGGACCGCGCCGACGGTCGTCGCGGCGCAGAAGCTGCCGAAGCCGTGGGTCGGCAGGATGACGGTGTCTTCGGGTAGTACCTCGGCCAGGTGGCGCACTGATCGGTACTGCTGATGGGCGAGCGGCTCGGCGAGGTCTGCACCCATGAGGTCGGTACGGCCCGTGGTGCCGTACAGCAGGGAGCCGCCGGTGCATACCAGCCGAGGTGCCCCGTCGGCGGGCGCGAAGGCGTAGGCGAGGTGGTGGTCGGTGTGCCCGGGTGTGGCGATCACCTGGATCCGCAGCTTCCCGGCCGTCAGTTGGTCGCCGTCGCCGACCCGGACGGCGTCGAAGCCAAGGGGCGGCCCGGCTGGCACCGCGTACGCCGCCTGGCAGCGGCGTGCGAGCTCCAGACCGCCTGTCACATAGTCGTTGTGCAGGTGGGTCTCCACGACCGTGTCGAGCCGCAGGCCGCGGTCCTCGAGCACACTGGTGACGCGCTCCAGGTCACGTTGCGGGTCCACGGCGACCGCGACCGACCCGTCCGTGATCAGGTAGCTGCGGTTCCCGAGGCTGAGCGTGGAGATCTGGATGATCTCCACGCTATCGGGCAGCCGCTCGGAGAGCCGCAGCTCGGCCTGGGTGGCCCGGCCCGGCTCCGCCTCGACCGGCATCTCCGTGACACCACGCGGCGAGAGCGCCCGCAACACCCAGTGCCCCGGGGGCACGTAGAAGCGGAATTCCCCAATCGCGGAGGTGACTACCTCACCGACGAACTCCCCTGCCGGATCGAGCAGCCGGACCCAGACGCCCGCGGCCGGCCCGTCGGCGACCTGGACGCGGCCGGTCACGACGGTTCGGGTGGTGGGTTTGGGATCCACAGGTGTCGCGGTCATCTCTGATCCGTCTCGCGCAGCCCCGCCTATGCTTCCGGCGGGGTCACTTCTCGATCGGAACGCCGACCATCGAGCCGTACTCGGTCCACGAGCCGTCGTAGTTCTTCACGTTGGGGTGGTCGAGCAGTTCGTGGAAGACGAACCAGGTGTGGGCGCTGCGCTCGCCGATCCGGCAGTAGGCGATGGTGTCGCGGTCGAAGTCGACGCCTGCGTCGAGGTAGAGCGCCCGGAGTTCCTCGTTTGTCTTGAAGGTGCCGTCGTCGTTGGCCGCCTTGGACCAGGGGACGTTTCTGGCACCGGGGATGTGACCACCGCGCTGCGCCTGCTCCTGCGGCAAATGGGCGGGGGCCAGCAGCTCACCTGAGAACTCCTGGGGGGAGCGGACGTCGATCAGGTTCTGGTTCTGCTGCCCGATCGAGGCCAGCACCTCGTCACGGAAAGCCCGGATCGAGTAGTCCGGCTCCTTGGCGGTGTAGCCGGTCCTCGGTCGCTGCGGCACCTCGTCAGTGAGCGGCCGCAACTGCAGTTCCCAGATTTTGCGACCGCCGTCGAGCAGGCGCACGCGCTCGTGCCCGTAGACCTTGAAGTACCAGTAGGCATAAGCGGCGAACCAGTTGTTGTTGCCGCCGTACAGGACAACGGTGTGGTCGGGCGTGACGCCGCGCTCCGACATCAGCTCCTCAAAGCGCTTCTGGTCCACGAAATCGCGGCGGACCGGATCCTGCAGATCGTTCTTCCAGTCCAGCTTCACCGCGCCCCGGATGTGACCGGTGTCGTAGGCGCTCACATCCTCGTCGACCTCGGCGATCACCATGCTCGCGTCGTCCACGTGCTGCTGCACCCAGTCGGCGTCGACCAGGGATTGGTCACGGCTCATGGGCATGCCTTTCACTCGGGGTGTACCCCTCTTCCAGCACAACCCCTGCCTCGGAAGGCGTCAACATCAGGATCCGCCTGGCACCTACAGGAACCCCGCTCCAGAGCTGGAGCGCGCCGGTCGCAGGGCCGCTGGAAGACGTCGCCGGTGCTGACGATGGCTGGAGGCTCGCTCCAAGCCCCTGGGCGCCGCTCTGGCATCTGGCGTGCGCCGTAGCGGGCGGTCCCGTGGGCGGTGGCCTCTACCGGCCGGTCACATCGAGCTCGGCGTACATGCCGGCGGCGTACTGGCCGGGTTCGTTGCACACCAGTTCGTAGCGGCCGGGCCGCGGCGGCGAGGGTGAAGACGCCGGAGCCGGTGTCCTGCCAGCTGACGGGGAAGACGACCACGATTGCGTAGGTGAAGAACTGCTCTCCGTGAGCGGCTCGCAGGATCGCGTTCCAGGCCACGGGCCGGAGGGCCGCGGCGAGCGCACCGGTCGCGACGACGGCGCGGCTGCCCGGGTGGCGGCGATGAGGACGGCGGCGAGGACGGCCGACAGCGCGGCGCCGTAAACGACCTGGACATCCCACATGCCACCTGGCTGGACCTCGACTACGGCAGGGGCCGGAGCGGGACCAGCTTGGCTACGTGACGTCTGCAGCCGACTGAAGGAAAGCGGGCTAGAGCCGTTGGAAGGGCTCAAAGGCTACGACGAGGCCAACGACATCCGCGACGATCTCGAGCCCAAAGAGATTCGCACGATCCAGCAGCACCTGCGCACGTTCGGGATCTTCTACGCCGCGCCGCTTGACCTCGACTACGCCATGCTGCAGAAGTTCCAGGCCGCCTACAAACATCCCCAACACGGCCATGGGAGAGGGGGAACCAGGCTGGCCTAGTGGAGTGGAGCAACGAGGAACGCCTTGAACTGCTGCGTTGGTACCGCTACCTGTTCCTGTCGCGCTCGAAACCAAGCACCCACCTGCAGGCGCTCGGCCACCTGAGCGACGGCGAGCTGAGCGCAAACCGGAGGTACGGGTGCCGACCGTTGCGCTCCTGTCGCTATCGGTGAGTCGGCAGGAGCGCGAGTGCTGTCCGTTGCGACTGGTCAAGCCGAGCTTCTCCAGGCAGCCGAGTTTCACGGCTCCCGGGGTAGCAGGTGGCGGAGGCCTGGGCATTAGTTGGTACCACTGGTACCATGAATACCATGTCGGAACCCAAGGCCATGAACCTACGCTTCCCCGATCCCGAGCAGCGGGCCGCCATCGCGGCCGCCGCAAAGCAGGAAGGGGTCAGCATGCAGGAGTACATCCTGTCCGCCGCCTACGCCCGCGCCACCGCCATCGAGGACAGGTTCCTGGACAGTTTCAAGGAATCGATGGCTCGCAGCGGCGCCGCGTTCGCCGCCGAGCCCAGCAGCATCGACGCCACCGCGGAGCAGCGTGCCGCTGAGCAGCAGGCGCGCGAGTTCGAGCAGCAGGGGCAGGGCCACGCCGCGTGACCCAGCCCGAACCGATCCACCCGCTCGACGTCACCTACCTGCTGCACGCCGCCGAGCTCCTCGACGGCGACCCCCAGGTCGACGACTACGGCCCCCTCTATGCCGCGGTCGCGCGCGTCAACGCCCAAGCCATGGACCGTGACATCTACGGCTCCCTGCACCTCAAAGCAGCAGCCCTCCTCCAGACCCTGGCAAAGTTGCCTTGCCTGGAGCATTCCAACGAAGCATTCGCCTGGCACTCCGCCGAGGCCTACCTCACCCTCAACGGACACCGGCTCGACTACCCGCCCAAAGCAGCCCTCGCACTCGTTCGGGACGCCGCCTCCGGGGCGCTCGGTGTCGCCCGGATCGCCCGCCAGCTGCGCGGCTGGACTGTCACCTGACTCCTCGGGCAGAAGTCTGGGCAGCGGGGCACGGCCCGCCCGGTCGACGTGCGAAGGGCTGTGTCACGTTGGTGGGGGTGTGATCGGCTGATGGCGTGTCAGGGTGTGGTGGGGCCGGGTGGCAGTTTCGAGTCAGGCCGCGGTGGGCATGGCGGCGGCACCGGTGATCTGGTCCCAGATCGCGAAGCGGATGGTCATCTCGGCGCGGTGGCCAGCAGCAGTCATCAGGAACTCCGGGTCCGGGTGCACATTGAACGACCAGGCCCGCTGGTCAGGTGCCAGGTATTCGGCGAGGATCCGCTGGATGATCAGGTCCATGGACGGCGAGGGCCGCTGGTAGGCGGGTGGGCGGATCATAAACCGGCCGATCGCGATGTGCTCGCCGGCCCGGACGGGGCCGGCGGCCCGGACGTGCCGCCAGGCGGCGGCCACGACGGGGTCCACTGCGGCTTCCTCCTCGCCCCGGCCTTCCGGTGGATCGGTCAGCCGCAGCCAGGCCATGAATCCCACCGGCTCGCCGGACGTCCGTCTGTGGTGGACGTGGAAGTCGCCCGGTGCGCGGTCGAGCCAGTACGCGACGAGGGCGGCCGACTCCCCGCCTTCGGCTTCCTCGGCCATGTGCAGCAGCGCGGCCCGGTCCTGCGGCCGGTAGGGCTGTTCGTACACGTCGTGGTCGCGCTGCCCAGACATGTAGCCCGGCAGCACGCCATTGAAGCTGTGCGAGTGGTTCATGGCCGCCATGGCGGGCAGCAGAGCCGATCCGCTCGCCTCGCGGGACCGCTGCAGTAAATAGGCGTGGATCCGCTCGTGCATGGCCTGGTATCCCTCGGGGGCACGCCAGCGCAGATCGCTGTCGAGCACATCCCGGACCACGTCGTGCGGGTAAATGCCGTGCGGGCCGGTCTCGGTGAAGGGAAGCGCGCGCAGCCAGCCGAACAGGGTGTTCGCGTCCTCGCCGGGCAGGACCGCGCGCAGCAGGTCCACGGTGGTGGTGTGCGCGTGGGCGCAGATTTCCAGGGCGTCGCGGTGGGCGGGCGAGGGCACCTCGCCGACCAGGTGTTCCAGGAGCGCCGCGTAGATGTCCTGCGTGGCCGCCAGTCGACGGTGTCCGCAGGGTGGTTGACCGCGACCTCCGCGGCGAGGCAGAGCGTGAGGGGGTGACCGCCTGCGAACCTCAGAAGCGGGGCGTGGAGCCGGGACGGCACCTGTCGCAACGTCAGCAGTACGGTCGCATCGGAGGGCGGCAGATTACGCAAGTCGACCACGTGCAGCGCCTGCGCCCATCCGGGATCGGTGTGCCAGCGTGAATCGGGTGACTGCCGGCCCGCGATCACAACAAGGGCTTCGGCGGGCAGCCGGGGCAGGAAGCTGTCGCGCAGCCAGCTCTCCAGGCCCTGGCACTGCTCGAAGGTGTCGATCAGCAACACAGGCCGTTCGTCAGCCATAGCCGGCGCGGCCTCGGCTTCAAAGTTCTCCCGGGACAAGCCCTGGGATCGCCCGTCGATCCGGATGACCGTCCTGGCCGCTGAGCGTGCCAGGCCGGCGAACCTCCGCAGAAGCGTGGACTTGCCGATACCCCCGGGACCGTGAACGAACAGCACGGCGAAGGAATCCGGCGTGCCCTCCAGGGCTGAGCGGAACAGATCCAGTTCGCGGGCGCGGCCCACGAAGCCGCTCTCGCGGGCCTGGACGAGTCGCTGGCCGAGGCTGGGGGGCGGGTTCATGGGATGGTCATCCACTTTCCGGGCGGCGGGGTCGCCGGGAGGTTTCTTCCGGCAGCGCGCGCAGGGCGACATCGGCTGACCAGTGAAGGAGCCTTCCATGAAGCACACCATCGTGATGACGGGCGCGAGCCGCGGGATCGGCCGCGTCGCCGCGGAGTGCATCCTGCGCCAGTCGCCGGACGTGCACCTCCTGGTCGTTGCCCGCGGATCCTCCGGCGCGCAGCTCGCTGCGGAACTCGCCGCGGGCGGGCACACGGTCTCGCACATCTCGGCGGACCTCGGCTCGCTGGAGAGCGTCCGCTCGGCCGGCACCGAGATCCGTCACCGGCTCGACCGCGGTGACCTGCCGCCGCTGCGCGGCTTCGTGGGCAACGCGGGCATGCAGTACACGAACGCGCTCACCGAGGGACCCGACGGATTCGAGTCCACCTTCACGGTCAACGTGCTCGCCAACCACCTGTTCGTCCGCCTGCTCCAGGACCGCTTCGCCGCTCCCGCCCGGATCGTGATCACCGCCAGCGACACCCACTTCGGCGACTTCAAGCACAACATGGGCATGGTGCCCGGCCCGGCCTGGAAGTCCCCGGACGTCCTCGCCCGCACCGGCGCCTTCCCCAAGCCGGACACCATGGTCGCCGGGCGCATCGCGTACTCGACGAGCAAGCTGGCCGCCATCTACCTCGTGCACGAGTACGCGCGCCGCCTGCCGGCCGGAATCGACGCCGTCGCCTACAACCCGGGCTTCGTACCCGGCACCGGCCTCGCCCGCAACGCAGACCCCGTCTCCAGGTTCGCGATGCGCCGCATCCTGCCAGCGATGACCCTCACCCCGTTCGCCACCAGCCGCAACGCGGCGGGCCGCTACCTCGCCGACGTCGTCCTTGGCACGACCCACGCGCCGACCGGCTCCTACGTCGACCGCAGCCGTGCGGACCGCTCGTCGCAGGAGTCCTACGACCCGCAGCGCGAAGGCGAACTCTGGGAGGCCGCTGAACGGTTCACCGCGGCGTACGCAGCCAGGGCGGATGCGCTCTCAGGCGACGTGACGAGCGGTTCACCCCGATAGATCGAGCAGCGACCGAATGGCCCGGCTGGCAGCAGTGAACGCGACTCCTGATGATCAAGGTTGTCGAAGCCATAGATCACGAACAGGGGTCGCGTTCGCGTGTCATCCTCCCTGATCGGTGTCCTGCGGCGCCACTGCGCAGACATCGACTCCACCTGCCCGGATCCGCAATCGCCGCAGCTCACCTGCCTGGCGGACGTGCTGGGCTGGATACCCGATCCCCGACGGGTCCGGGGCCGCCGCTACCGCCTGGGCTCCCTGCTCGCGCTGTGCCTGGTCGCCGTCCTCGGCGGAGCCACCTCCCTGGCCGCCATCGCCCGCTTCGCCGCCAATACCTTCGCCCCGTTGATGGACCGGATCGACCTGCGCGGCGTGGTCGTCACCGCCGATGCGATGCACACCCAGCGCGCCCACGCCGAGCATGTCGTCACCGCCGGCGGCCACTACCTCCTGGCGGTCAAGGGGAATCAGAAGAAGCTGCGCAAGCAGTTGCGGCGCCTGCCCTGGCAGCAGATCCCGCTGCAGCACCGCACCATCAAGGTCGGGCACGGCCGCCGTGAGATCCGCCGTCTGAAGGTCTGCACCGTCCGTCCCGGTCTACTCTTCCCGCACGCCGTCCAGGCCCTGGAGATCAAGCGCCGCCGCACCCACCGCAAAACTGGCAAGGCCGAGACGAAGACCGTCTACGCGATCACCAGCCTGCCGCCCGAACAGACCGACCCGGCACAACTCGCCGAACTCATCCAGAATCACTGGTCAGTTGAGGCCCTGCACCACATCCGAGACGTCACCTATGGCGAGGACGCCTCACGCATACGCACCGGCACCGCACCCCGCGCCATGCCAGCACGTCGCGGCCTCAATGGCGGGCCACGCCGTAATCACTTCGGATCAACTCGTCTAGGTCCCATTAGCGCGGTTCAAAAGGATCACCACGCGATCGAGGAGCTTGCTCACATTCTGGATGCCTGGCTGTAGCTCTCGCTGGTGGACGAAGACGGTGAGGTCGAGGACAACTTGGGCGAAGCAGTAAGCAAGGGCGCCGGGGCCAGCGACCTGCTCGCCGGCGCTGCAGAGCATTTCCAGCGCTTCGGGCGTGATGTCATGGGCGCTCAGCAGCGTTGCGTAGTCGAAGGCGCGAGTGCCGCTGCCCAACGCTTCGATGTCGATGACGCCGCTGACGTGGTTTCCGTGGAAGAGGATGTTGCCGGGGCGGAAGTCTCCGTGGACCAGATCACCCGTGGGCAGATCGACAGGCCCATGGGCAGCGAGTAGTCGCTCGCAGGCGTTGACCAGCTTCTGCCCCGTTGGGCCGGTCTCGGCTGCGCCCTGAAACAGCTCGTCACGATGGTCGGTCATCTGC
Organism: Streptomyces sp. NBC_00353; assembly: GCF_036108815.1. NCBI lineage: Bacteria > Bacillati > Actinomycetota > Actinomycetes > Kitasatosporales > Streptomycetaceae > Streptomyces > Streptomyces sp. NBC_00353. The sequence goes on from NZ_CP107985.1 coordinate 667,430, forward strand.
CCCGTCACGAACTGAGACCAGCACCGCTGCGGGTCGGGGTCGAGGCCCGCGTGCGTCTCCAGGACGCCGATCAGCAACTGGGCCTCGCCTGCGGTCACTTGGTTCCGGCTGCGTCCGGGCACGAGTTCCTGAATCTGGTAGCCGAAACCGTCGGTAGTAACACCGACGACAAGCCATGCTGGGGTTGGGTATCCGATCGAGTGGACCTTCGCGACGCCTCTGGCAGCGCGCTCGATCTGCGAGGCCCAGCCGCGGTCAGGGCTCCATTTCAGCACCGCCTGTTGTCCTGTGCCGTCGGTCAGCAGCCAGGCTCCCGACTGGAATCCGTCATCAAATCGGTGATCCAGCTGGAAGTCAGTGCCATGGGCTTGGTTGGCCTCGTTCAGGACAGTGAAAGCAGTGCCTGTGTCGGCTCGGTCAGGCATGTGGCTCGGGGCCATAGTGAGATCTCCTAGGCATATCCATGAGCCGCGGTCGGATGCCGACGGCGGCGGAGTGCACCTTCGACCGCCGGTCAGGCCGGCGGCATGGGAGATCAAGCCACGTGCGGCACGTTATTACGCCCGAATCGTGAGGCGCAACTCCATTCCCGACCCGCCGGTAGGGCGGACAGCCAGAGGGCGCTCTTCGGCCGTCAGCTGCAGGTGCCGATGACGGTGGTCCTGACGCGGGGGACAGTGGCCAGCTTGGCGGGCGACGGCGGCTCGGGGGACGGCTGCGGGCTGCGCAGGTGCGTGATCTCGTCGTGCTGGGCGGCGAGCCGGGACAGTACGAGTTTCTTGAACTCGGTCAGCTCCTCGATGGTCGAGTCCCGGTCGGTGACGCGGTCCTTCAGTTCGGCGTTCTGGGCCTTCAGGCGCTCGATCTGGGCGTCTCTGGGGTCTGGCGCCTCCCCGGCTTCCCGGAGGGCCGCCAGACGGCGTACGAACTCGTCACCAAGGTGCTGGTAGGGCCCTTCCCGGACGCTGCCGTCCCGGTCCCTCTTCGGGTAGAAGCCGGTGCGGGTCACTCCCGTCTCTGCCGCGAGGGTCTTGAGCGCATCGGCCGCCGGGCGGGAGTTCGCCGCGAAGGAGCCGGTCCATGGCGGCCGGATCGCTTCCTCGTTCCGACTCCGATCGGTGTCACTGATCCTTCCCATGCACTCCTCCAGTAGCGGTGGCCAGGGCCGCGTCGATGGCTGCGACGACGTGGTCAGCCCGCTCGGCCTCGGCGGTGAGTCGCGCCTTCTCGGCCTTCTGGGACTTGCCGATCTTTCCGATGAAGACCCTGCTGCTGGCGGCGGCTGACGCCCAGACGGGTCGATGGCAGGGGTAGTGGGTGACCTGCGGGCATCGGGCGGAGTCACACATCCCAGCCAGAGGGCGGCTGCGGTCCTCGGTCTGGGCGAGCTTGAGGCAGAGGGCCTTGCCCGGGTCGATGAACCAGCAGTAGTTCGCGAGGCCCAGGTGCAGGGTGCCGGCTCGCCGGGACAGCAAATTGATCACTTCTTGGTCGCCGTGCTTGATCTGCGGGGCCGCGGCGTCCTGGAGGAGTTCGTTCTCGACGAACTTGAAGAAGCTCACGAGGTCACGGGCGCCCGGGCCGGCCGGCTGGCGGCCTGCCTGGAAGTCGCGGAAGGCCTGCAGGGTCAGGGTGCGGTTCCGGTTGTGTTCCGACTCGCCGACCTCGGCGAGGAACTTGGCCTGCGCTCCGCCGGGCCGGTTCGCATAGCCCTCGGTGGTGACCACGGACAGGTGCTTGAGCTGGATCTTCCCCTCCTCGGGCTCCACAGCGGCGGCGGTCTCCTCCGAGGCAATCTCCTCGCCCTCGGCGGCCGCATTGGTGTCGTCGTCGCGCACCTGCGCCGCGAGCGCGTCGAACCCCTCGTGTCTGAAGCTGTACCCGGTGCGGTTGCCGACCCAGCGCGAGCATGCCCGGGAGATACGGGCGCTGCTGAAGGTCCGTGACTTCGATGACCTCGAGCTGGCGTTGCGCGAGTACATCGCTGGCCGGGTGCCCCAGCCGCTGGCACCACGGTGCACCTGCCCGGACGGAGGCGGCCCGATATCACGCCAGCGCAGCCGCCTTGCGCAGCAGCACCGACCGCTCACGGACGTTGCTGCACAGTCGGGCGGCGAGCTCCAGCTCGACCCGTGCCTCAGCGGTCCGGCCGAGCCGGACAAGTAGCTCGCCGCGCACGCTCGGGAGCAGGTACGACCCCGACAGGCGGCCGGAGGCGACCAGTTCATCCACAATAGACAGCGCCCGCTGTGGTCCATTCGCCATCGCGACAGCGACAGCCCGGTTGAGCTCGACCACGGGTGACGGAGCCACACGACCGAGCGCCTCATAAAGGAGCACGACACGCTCCCAGTCGGTCTCCGGAACCGAGGATGCCGACGCGTGGCAGGCGGCTATTGCTGCCTGCAGTCCGTACGGGCCAAGGCCGCGCCCGACAGCCGAGGCTCTGCCGATCGCGGCCAGACCGCGACGGATCGCCGACCGGTCCCACAGGCGCCGGTCCTGATCCTCCAGGAGCACCGCCTCGCCATCGGGCCCGGTGCGTGCGGGAAAGCGCGCGGCCGTGAGCTCGAACAGGGCAAGCAGCCCGTGCACCTCCGGCTCATCGGGCAGCAAGGCGGCCAGCATCCGGGCCAGCCGGATCGCCTCGTACGCGAGATCGGGACGAAGCAGGTGGTCACCGGTCGTCGCCGTCGAGCCTTCCGTGAAGATCACGTAGAGCACGCTCAGGAGACCGCCGAGCCGCTCGCGCCGTTCCTCGGCCGGCGGCAGCTCGAACGGCACTCCCGCCGCGGCGATCGTCTTCTTCGCCCGCGTGATCCGTGCCTGAACCGTCGACACGGGCACGAGGAATGCCCGGGCGATTTCCTCGCTCGCCAGGCCGCCGACCACGCGCAGCGTCAGCGCCACGCGGGCCTCCGGCGAGAGCACCGGATGGCAGGCCACAAGCATCAGCGCGAGAACGTCGTCGTCGACCCGGTCGGGATCCCACGGCAGGTCGTCCGACCGGCCCCTCGGGGCTGCCGCGCCCGAGTTCGCCTCGCCCTCCGCTAGCTGGCCGGCGAGCATGGCGTACCGCTCGTCGAGTGCCGACCGTCGGCGGAAGCTGTCGATGGCGCGCCGCCGCGCGGTCACGAGCAGCCAGTTCACCGGGTTCGCCGGCTCACCGTCGCGCGCCCAGGTGACGAGCGCCTCCGCCACCGCCTCCTGCGCGACGTCCTCGGCGAGGTCGAAGTCCCCGGTGACCCGGGCGAGCGCACCGATGATCCGTGCGGACTCGATCCGCCAGACGGCCTCGACGGCCCGCCGCACCGATTCGGTGCTCAGCGGGCCGCCGGTGGCCGCGGGTGTCAGAGCTGGCCGGTTCGCTCGCGCCACGCCCGCTCCTTGATGATCCACTCGTTGTCCTGCGGGAACTCGTCGATGCCCGGCACGCGGCGGATCTCGCACTTCGAGCCGGCAACCGCCGGGAGTCGCTTGGCCCACTCGACCGCCTCCTCCTTCGAAGCCACGTCGATCACGTAGAAGCCGCCGAACAGCTCCTTCGTCTCGCCGTACGGGCCGTCGGCGACCACTGGCGTCTCGCCGCTGAAGTCGAGCACCACGCCCTGGGCCGGGTCATCCAGGCCCTCGGCAGCGACGAGCACGCCGGCCCGGATCATCTCCTCATTGAAGCGACCCACCGTCTCGAGCATCTGCTCGAAGGGCGTCTCCATCATCTTCGCAACGGATTCGTCCGTGCCTCGCATGATCAGCATGTACTTCGCCATCTTCGAACTCCTTGATATCGGGTCGCCTCTGGACCCTCTCACTCCAAGGTCGAACGAGGCAGCCGCGGATCGACACGGCAGAAGAATACGGATCAATCTTTTTTTCATCCCCGACAAGGGGCTCAGCCCGTCGGTCCGGTCAGGCCGGGTGCACCGACCGGCCAGCCCGGTCCCGGACTGATTGGGATCGAGCCGCCGCAGCCACCCGACGAGACTCTTTCGCCACAATTGCCCCCTCTCTCCCCTTGCACGCGCGCAGCTTCGAGGCGCAGGCGGCACGGTCCGCACCCCCTGCTGGGGACAGTGGGAGACCCTTTCCACTGATCAGAAGGCCGTGAACCGGTCCCACGCGAAGATCCGCGCACTCGTCGAGCAGGCCGTGGCCACCCTCAAGTCCTGGCGGCTCCTTCGGAAGCTTCGGTGCTCGACCAGCCGGATCACCACCCTGGTCCAAGCCGCCCTCCCCCTCCATCTGGACAGCTCAGACCGATGATGGCAAAACCTCGCTGGCAGTGGGTATTGCGGATCGTGTCCGCGCGGAGGGGCACTGACTGGTGGCTCGTCCGATGCAGCCAGCTGTCCCCCTCACCCTTCGGTCGTCCGTTGAAGCCTCTTGAGGAGACCTCCGCCGGCAGTTGGCACATCGTAGTGGCGGGCGGTTTCTACCGATCCGGTCAACCCGGGACCGAGCAGTCCAGGATTCGCCCGTCCACCGTCCCCACGACCAGCCGCTGTTGCTCCGCCCGGTACGCGGCGGACACCGGCGTGACCGGGTAGCCGTGCGCGCGCAGGGTGTGCCGGGCTCGCACCTCGCCCGTCGCCGCGTCCAGTGTCTCCACCTCACCGGTGAGATACACGACGTACACCCTCCGCTCGTCGCCGTCGAGATCGGCGAGCGGTTTGTCGGTGCCGTACACCCAGCGTGCCTCTCCGTCCGGCAGCCGGCGGCTCACGACGTACGTGCCCTCGCGGGCTTCCACGTAGGTGGCGCCCTGTTCGTACGACCGGCCCGCGTGGACGAGGGTGTGTGTCAGCTCGACGGCGGGGCCGTACCAGGGCTGGAGTGCGGACGCCGGGTCCCAGCGCAAGGGGAAGAGGGCGCGCAGAGTGGCGGGGCCGTGGGCGCCTGGAGGATCGATCGCGTGGATCCACGGCGCGTCGTCGTCCGGGCCGGGGCCGTCCACATACAGCAGACGGGCGCTGTGTCTGACGCGCAGCGCCGGGGAGTTGGAGCGGCCGGGGACGAGGCCGAGACGTGCCGCCTCCTGGTGCGTGGGGGCGAGCAGCACCGCGGCGTGTGCGTCGCGCCCTTGCGGGCGCAGGGCAAGCCAGCCTTCGTCCGCGGCGCACAGTGCGGGGACCGACGGCACATCCACGCAGTCCACCGCATCGCCGTCCGCCGTCGATATCCGCCGAACAGTGGTCGCGCGGTCAACCAGGCGACCCGTCACCTCGTCGCGCCGGTAGCCCCGGTACGTCACCCACGCCGACTCGTCGTCAGGGGCCGCCTCGACCCGGACGCTCCCCTCCCCGTCCGCAGGAAGAGCCCACCTCAGCGCGCCCGACGGATCCCAGCATTCGAGGTCCGTGTGCCAGCCGGTTGCGAGCACCCGGCCGTCGGCCAGCACCGCCAGGTCCCGCACCTCCGCCCGCCGCCGCCACCGGCCCTCTGTCAGCCGCGCGAGGGTGTTCTCCACACGCGGGTCGTAAAGGAGCCCGCTCTCGACCATCGGATGGCGTGTGTCGTCGGGGTCGACCAGACCGGCCGGAGCAGACAGCCAGTCGTCCACCGCGACGGCCAGCTCGAAACCCTTGCGGAAGCCGCCGTCCTTGTCCTCGGGGGAGAGCAGCATCGCGAGCCTGCCGTCCTCCAGCCAGCGCAGGTGGCGCACTTGGCGGCTCTTGCTCAGCAGGTTCGTCACGCGCCCGGTCTCCAGGTGCAGCAGGAGCAGCTCACCCTGAAAGTCCCACGAGCCGTCGTAGCGGCCGGTGCCGACGGCGACGAGCGGCAGCTCGGGGTGAGGCTCGATGGCACATACGGAGTAGCGGGAGGCGACGACGTGGCGCGGACGGAGGGTGCCAGCCTCGTACACGCCGATCCGGTAGCCGAGCCAGTGGCCCGTACCACGCCACATGACGTGCCCGAGGTCACCGGCCGCGATGACACAGCCGTGACGCTCGTCGGTCACCGCCCACACGGGCCGGCCGATCTCGGCGAACGGCTGGTCCCCGAGTATCCGGCAGACGGTCAGCTCATCCGGCACGACAATCTCCCCCCAGGTGGCGCACAGTCTGCCAGGCCCGGCGCTTTCCTGCGGTCTTCCGAGGGAATCGGCTCATCCATGTACGTGGTGCGCACCTGCCGGTGGTGCGGATGTCGTGGATCTCGATGGTGCGCACCGACTCTTCGCCATCGCCGTCCCTGACGGCGCTGGTGCTGGCCGCGTAGGCCGCGCGGGCCCGCCCCTCAGCGGGCCGCCCACAAGCGGGACCGCGCAGCACTCAAGGAGGCGCTGCGCTCGATACCGGTTGAGTACGTCGCGTCCTCGCAGTCCCAGATGTCAGCCCATGCGGCCTGTCCCGCAACCGGGTTTGCAGTGATCGGCATACCGGCCGTGCCGTCGCCAGTAAGGCCACAGCCCACGACCGGCAGGGCCGGGACGGGCGAGAGGCTGCCGCTGGTGCCGGCCATCAGTCGGACACCTTCTTGAAGCGGAAGTTCAAGGCCCAGACGGCCTCGGCGGTCGTGGTTCCGCTGTCGACGTGTTTCAGCGCCTCGACTCGAATCGTTGCGGGCCCCGCCACCTGGTAGAGCGCCGCTGCCGAGGTGTTGCCGTGGAGGGTGTGTGTGATGCCGTCGGCGGGCGTGGCAGCGAAGAGGAGGATGCTCCGCGTACTGAGCGGAACGGCTGCGTTGGTGGTGACGTCGAAGAGCCGGGCTCCCCGCCCCCTTCGTCGCCCTCGCCGACCTGGCGGGCGAGCCCACCATCGAGCGGGCGCAGGCCCTCGGCCGTGCGCTCAACGCGGTGCCCGACCTGCAGGCCTGGCTCCGTGAGCAGAGGCAGCTCACCGTCCGCGCTCTCCTTGACGGCCCGCTCACCAAGGAGGATCTGGACCCGCGCCTGGAAATCAGCCCGCAACGGGTCGCCGAGGCTCTGGTCCCGGACCGATCCGGTCCGAGCTCAGAGCCCCTCGTCGGCCGGTGGTGGCACGGTGACGACAGGGCAGACGGCCCTGTGCAGCAGACCATGCGGAACGGAGCCCAACCGCATGCCGGTGAAGCCCTCCCGGCCGCGGCGCCCGACGACCACGGCGAGCGCATGCTCGGCGGCCTCGGCCAGTACCTCAACAGGATGTCCCGGCAACACGGCATGGCTCAGCGGAACATCCCGATAGGCGCGGGACCGCCCCGCCGTGGCTTCGTGCAGTTGCCTGTGGCACGACTCGAGCGCTGCCTGCTCATCGAGAAAGCCCAGTAGAGGCCGCTGCCACACCCACACGGCACGCACGGAGGCACCACGCAAGGCGGCGGCCTCCAAGGCGTGTTCCAACGCGGCATCGGCCGACCGGCTGCCGTCCACCCCCACCACCAGGTACGGCGGCTCCTCCACGTCGCGCTCGGCTTCCGGCACGACGACCACCGGACAGGCGGCGTGCGCGCTCACCGGGACCGCCGTGGAAGCAGCATTGAGCACTTCCGCCAGTCGGCCAAGCCGACGCGAGCCGAGGACCACCAGCCGCGCGTGCGCGGAGTGCCGTACCAAGGCCTGGGCCGGATCGGCTTCCGTGATGAAAGTCGTCACCTCAAGGCCGGGTTGCCGCTCATGGGCACGGACGATCGCCTTGTCGAGCGCCTCGTCCCCCAGCTGACGCAAGGCCTTGTGGTGCGCGGTCTCCTCGACGCCGCGTACACGGTGAGTCACCGGCAGGACTGCGTTAGTCAGCTGGAGGGGCGCTCCACGGCGGGCGGCTTCGTCGGCTGCCCAGGCCAGGGCCGCATTCGCCGGTTCCACGGGGTCGACGCCGAACATGATCGGGAGTACTTCACTGGCAGATGTCATGACTCCTCCACTGATCTGCCTGCGCGTGGCAGCAGCCGTCGGCTGCAGCAGGAGCTCATACCTGCACCGTACGCACATGGACGCCGAGGCAGCAGGACCGAGTGGTCCCCATTCAGGGAGCCGTTGGTCCGGAGGAGACGACAGGTTTCCTCGCTCACGGCCGGGTCACTCAGCAGGGCTGCGCGAAACCGGCCGGGCCTGCCCGGCTGCTATGGCGACCGCCGCCCGGAGCAGGGGCTCGGTCTCCAGCACCGAGCACAGGAATGGCACGTAGAGGGCCACCGCAGCAAGGCGTGCGGATGCCAGTACGGACAGTGGCAGGACCGGCGGATAATGTCGTAGCCGCGGCGCCCTCCTCGACCGCCACCACCAGCGTCGACACTCGTCGTCGGTGAGCACAAACGCCTACCCAACACCGAACCCAAGCTCCGCGAACTGTTCGCGAAACTCCAGGCCAAGCACGGAACGGTGCTGGTCGTAGTCGATCAGCCGGCCTCGATCGGTGCCCTGCCGCTCGCGGTCGCAAGGGACATGGGCTGCCCGGTCGCCTATCTGCCGGGGCTGACGATGCGGCGGATCGCCGACCTCTATCCAGGTGAGGCCAAGACGGACGCGAGAGACGCGTTCATCATCGCGGACGCGGCCCGCGCGATGCCTCACACCCTGCGGGCCATCGACGGCGAGGACGAGACAATCGCCGCGCTGGAGATGATCGTCGGGTTCGACGACGACCTGGCCGGCGAAGCCACCAGAGTTGCCAACCGGCTCCACGGCCTGCTGACCCAAATCCACCCCTCGCTGGAGCGGGTGCTGGGGCCGCGGTTGCAGCACCCGGCGGTGCTGGCCTTGCTGGAGCGGTTCGGGTCACCGGCTCAGATCCGCAAGGCCGGACGGCGGCGGCTGGTCACGCTGTTACGGCCGAAGGTCCCGAGGATGGCCGAGCGACTGGTCGAGGACATCTTCACCGCCCTGGACGAGCAGACCGTCACCGTTCCGGGGACCGAGGCAGCCGCGCTGATCGTCCCGAGCCTGGCCACATCCCTGGCCGCAGTCCTTGACCAGCGCAAACTCCTGACCGGGCGGATCGAGGAACTCTTGGAGGCTCACCCTCTTTCGAAGGTCCTGACGTCCATGCCGGGAATCGGCGTCAGGACCGGAGCCAGGTTCCTCATCGAGGTCGGTGACGCCAGCACCTTCCCGACCGCAGGCCACCTCGCCGCCTACGCAGGACTCGCCCCAGCCACCCGCAGTTCCGGGTCGTCGATCCGCAGCGAACAACCCTCCCGGAGAGGAAACAAGCAGATCAAGCGGGCTTTCTTCCTCTCCGCGTTCGCAGCCCTGGGCGACCCCGCATCACGGGCCTACTACGACAAGAAGATCGCCCAGGGCAAGCACCACACCCAGGCCTTGCTCTGCCTCGCCAGACGACGGGCCGACGTCCTGTTCGCGATGCTCCGTGACGGAACCGTCTACGAACCGCAGCCGGCCGCAGTCATCACCTGACCTGCGGGTCTGCAAGGAGAACGACTCGATCGGCCTCGACATCGAAGCCGAGCACCGGATCGCCATAGCAGCCTTCCGGGTCCATCAGCACGGGTTTGCCCAGCCGCCGCCCGATCTCCCGAAGGAAGCCACAGAACACATCAAGTCGATCCTGGCCCTGCAACTCCCGCAGGTCGACGTCGAAGTCGACTTCATCGTCGGAATGAAAACGGAAGATCGCCAACACATCGGCAGTCGGCCAGACCCGCAGGTCCGGGCACTCGGCATCCGCCGGGCGGGACAGCACAGCCTCCGCCCGAGGCACCGGAAGCACTGTCTCTCCCTCGGAGTACTGGCACTTCCATTCCTTCTCTGCGACAAGATCGAGGACCGCCTGCCAGTCCTCCACCGAGGCATCCGGGACGCGCACGTCTGGCAGCGACCCCATCAAGTCCGGGTCGAAGAAGGAACTCACGTCATCCCACAGCAGATCAGCCACCCCGCCATGCTGCCCGGCTCGCCGACCCAACGCACCCCCGTTTCCCTTGACCAAAGAGATAGGGGCACCCCCCACTTTCAGCTGCTGACGGACCGGGATACCCCACCTTTCCAGGACCGCCCGGGAGGCGCCTCGCATGAGTGGCGTGCGCTTCGTCGCCGCCCCCGACCCCAACGACGGCGAGGGACTCGAGGCCCCCCTTATCGACGGTGGCGAGGACGCGGAGGCAGAAAAGACCGAGGAGCAGGTCGGCCTCCTCGGCGCGCTGTTCACGGGCGTGTGCGGGTCGGCCAGATGGCTCAGTGACCGCGCTGGCAAGAAGGCGCCTTGGGTGGCCCATGGGATCACGCTGTATGCGGCCATCCACTACGGCGGCTGGGCAGCCGTAGTGATCGTCGTGGCGTGGACAACAGCGGTCACCTTGTTCATCCCCCGCGAGTACCTCGAACACGTCGCCCGGAGGATCGAGCAGCGTGACGCCCCCGAGCCTGCCGAACCGGACGACGACCAGCCGCCCGCAGCCATCGACCAGAGCCTCGATCCGGAGAAGCTCACGTACGCGCGGGTGGTGGAGGAGACATCGTCCGGCACGCTGATCGGCGGCGCGCTCGCGCTGCCATCGACCTACCGGGTGGGGTACGAGCAGAAGGCGACGCAGAAGGGCACTGTCAGAGCTTCATGGCACAGTCGCCCGCCATGGACACCGACACGTTCTGGCGCCTCGTCGACACCGCGCGCGCCACTGACGCTCCGCTCCACGAAGCCCTGTCCGACCTGCTGGCCGCGGGAGGTACCGAGGAGATTCTTGCCTTCCACGACCGCTTCGACAGGCTGGACACCGCAATAGACCGGTGGGACATCTGGGCGGCCGGCTACCTCATCGGCGGAGGCTGCTCAGACGACCGGTTCATGGACTTCAAAGCCGGCCTGATCGCCCTGGGGCGGGCTTGGTACGAGCGTGCCGCCCACTGCCCCGACTCCCTGGCGGAACATCCCGACATCCGCCACGCGCTGGCCACCGGCGTCGAAGAAGCCGTGTTCTACGAGGAGATGGGATACGTGGCGCCGGCAGTATACGGGCGCATCACCGGCGACGAAGACGGCTTCTACCCCGCCCTCGACCAGTACCGCGCCCAGCACGGCGAAGCCGACGGCCCGTCCCATGACATGGGCGAGGACTTCGACTTCGACGACGCCCAGGAAATGCACCGGCGCCTGCCCCACCTGGCCGCCCTCTATCTCAAGGGAATACAGCAGTGAGCAGCCAACTGCCCTTCTTCCGCTACCACCCCGAACCCGTCACGACCGGCGCGGTCACCGCGAGTGGCGAGGTATGCGTGTGCTGCGGCCAGGCCCGTGGGTGGATCTACACATAGCGAGCTTCTACACCCAACAGGACGTGCCGGGCCGGATCTGCCCGTGGTGCATCGCCGCCGGCGGTGCGGCCGGACGGTTCAACGGCGAGTTCGCCGACGCCTACGGCCTCGACGGGGTGTCGTGGGAAGTCCTGCAGGAAGTCACCCGCCGCACCCCCAGCTTCCATGCCTGGCAAGACCCCCGCTGGCTCATCCACTGCCAGGACGCAGCCGCGTACGTGGGCGAGGTCGGCTACACCAAACTCGCCGCACACCCCGAAGCCCTCGAACAACTCCGCACCGAGATGCGCCTGGACGGCTGGCACGACGCCCAGCAACGTGAGCGGTTCCTGCAAAGCCTCGGCCACGGCGCCACTGCCATGCTCTTCAAGTGCACCGTGTGCGGCACCCACCTCGCCTACACCGACGCCTCCTGAAAGGCCGCCCTCAGATCGCTCGGGAATCTGCACTACGCCGACCAGCCAGTCGTAATCCAAACGCCACCGTGATCAGGTCACCACAACGACACCACCGACCACATCACACCAGACCAGACCTCACATGCCGGTCCGGTGACATCGCATGCTCACTGGCGACAGCCACACACAGATTCGCAGCAGTTGTAGTGCTCCTGATACTCGGCGAGGACCTGTCGAGCGTGGGCCCTCGTTCATGATCAGGATATGGTCGAGGGCCTCGCGCCGGATCGTGCCGATTACTCGCTCGCAGTGGGCATTCATGCGCGGCGCCCGAGGTGCGCTGAGCAGTACCTCGGTGTCCTGGGCTTCGAAGACGGCGTCGAACGGGTCGGTGTACTTGCTGTCGCGGTCGCGAAGAACGAAGCGCAGCGACTCGACGCGGGTGCCGAGGTCGGCGGCGAGATTGCGGGCCTGCTGGGTCGCCCACTGCGCGGTGGGGTGGGCAGTGACGCCGGTGATGTGGAGCCTGCGGGTGCCGTGCTCAAGGAACGCCAGCGCGTACAGCCGCCTGCCGGTCACGGTGTCCACGTGGAAGAAGTCCGCCGCGATGATCCCCTCGGCCTGGGTGGAGAGGAACTCGCGCCAGCTCGGGCCGGTACGGCGCGGGGCCGGGCCGATGCCGGCCGCGTGCAGGATCTCCCACACCGTGGACGGCGCGCTTGGATGCCCCAGCCGGGCCAGTTCACCCTGGATCCGCCGGTGGCCCCACCGCGGGTTCTCCTGCGCCAGACGCAGAACCAGCTTCTCGAGCGCGGTGGCCGTGGGAGCGCGCCCGGGTGCGTCGGCGTCTGTCGGAGTAGTCCCACTTGCCGGCGATCAGCCCGCGGTGCCAGGCCAGCAGCGCCCCCGGCGTGACCGGGAAGACACCGCTCCAGCGGCGGCGCGGTATCAGCGACGACAACGCGGCCAGCCAGAACCGGTCTGCGGGCTCGTAGCGGACCGGACCGCTGAGCTGTCGTCGCAGCACCGCGTTCTCGTGCCGCAGCACCAGCAGTTCGGCGTCCTTGACCGTGTCCCGGCGCAGCAGCACCGCAGGCACGGACAGCAACGCCCGGGTGGCCCGGTACAGGATCGAGATGATCACGGGGTGCAGCGGGCCTTGCACGCGGGCTCCCACCAGCAGCGATGACTTTGCGAGCCCCACAGGTACCGCGTCGAGTTGGGACCTCTCCGCCGACTCCTCCCTGCCGGTGACGGACCCGCACGTGCCCGGGCACTCCCACGATCACGTTCGCAAGATCGGCAAGGAGAACCTCTGCTCGTGACCGTCGCCCTTGATGTGGGAGGCCCGGGCGGTGGCGGGCCGGGGCGAGGAACTCCTCGCCTGGGCCTGCGCGCCGGAGCTGCCCGCCCCGCCCCTGTGCCGCGAAACCTTCCGGGCCCCGCGAGACTGGGTGCTGGTCATCACATGGTGGGACCCTCGTACGACACCGAACTGGCCGAACTCCCCGAGTCTGACAGGGGGTTGGTCACTCCGGCGGTGTATCAGTGGCGGTTCGAGTCGGTGGCGACGGCCTGACCGGGGAGTACGAGAGCTCCCACGGACTGCCCGGGACGTGCCCCCGCCACAACAGCACGGCGTTCTTCTTCTCCCAGCGCGCTGCGATGCCGGCCCGGATCAGCCAGTCCAGGGACACCCACAGGGGGGTCAGGGACAGCCAGGGGCTCAAAGTCAGTCCCGCGACCAGTGCCGCCACCAGCAGCACGGAGAAGAAACCCTTGTCGACGAGGTTGTGGCGCAGGGAGTAGTCGGCGGGTCGGGGGGGTTCGGGGTCGTCCAGCGGAACCGCTTCCTCGAAGGTGCGAACCACACTGACCCACTTGAGCCGGGAAGCCTCGAGCATCCCGAAGAGCACGCCGCCGAGCATGGAGATGACCACGACCATCCACACCGCGTCGTCGACCACGGCAGGTATCCCGCGCACGCCGAAGGCCACCGGCGCACCGACGACGCAGGCGCACACCGCCATCGCGACGCCCATCAGCTGATGGTGGACGTACCTGATCACCGAGCCCCCGTACTCCCGACGCCGAGGGTCAGCCCACCCCCGACATCTCTGCCTCGCACCGCAGCCTCCGGTCCAGGCTCAGCATCCGTAGCGGTCCCGTGAGGGTCAGCCGCGCAGTGTGCCGTAGGTCCGCGCTGGACGCCGCCAACGCTAGTTTCAGCGGCCCGGTTCAACCACCCAGTAGCCTGAACGGTCGGTGAACGCCGAGAGATCTCCGTGGAAGCAGAAGGTCAGCAGGCCCGCCCCGCCCGGCGCCGGCTCCAGCCGCTGCTGGACGTCTACGAGCCCAGTTGGCCGGGGTTGGCTGTCGACCGCCGTCCAGCTCGGCATGCCGGGCTTCGGGCAGTCCAGAGGAACCGATGAGGCGAGGAGACCAACGCCGTGAAATCAGGAGCAACCGAAGACGGAGATCAAAACGGAACCGACATCCCGGCCTCGCGCAACTTGGACAGAGCCGCGGACATGCACTGTTGCGCAGTCCTCCCATCAGCACGCATGCCATGTTCCAAGGGACCCCCACTGGCGGCGAACGTCCACGCCGGCGCGTTGTCAGCCACTCTCTCAGCGTCCACCCTGATCAAGGCATTCACGCCCTGCTCACCCAGCCATTCCAGGATGAGTAGCGTCACGTCCTCGATGCCACGATCCTGGTCGGTCTTTGGCCAGCGGCCGCGATTTCCTGTCATTGCCCCGACTCTACCGAGGCCTTCGCGGCGGTCGGGGCGCCCGTTGGTCAAGCTGGGGAATCAGCGCCCGGTATCCAGTACGGCGAAGAGTGCAGCGCACTCGCTGGCGAAGGAGCAGAGGTGGTACAGCAGCCCCTCGATGAAATGCGCGAAAACCACCCGCGGCTCCGGCCGGTTGAACAAGTGCCCCAACGAACCGGTCAACACGGACAGTTCGGCGTCCAACTCGGCTATCTGCTTAGCCGTCACATCCAGCAGCATGCCCGGCCAACGACGCCACCGGGAGTCCGTCACAAGATCTCCGGCTGTAGTACCAGTACCTGCCCAACAGCAAGCTCGACGTCGTCGACGCTGGCCACTGGGTCTGGGAGGAAGCCCCTGGGGAATACGCCGGGATCGTCAACGACTGGTGAAGTCGAACTGACCCCGGTCGGAAGACGACGCGTTGAGTCGGGTAGCGGTCGCGACCGCGGCCCGGCTCAGCGCCGTCGCCGCTGGTCAGGCCCTTCGGGAGCCACATCAGCAGGCCGGCGGTTGGGCCGCGATCTGGCGGCCCACCGCGGTGGTCTCGCAGGTCGGCATCGGCGTGACGGTCCCTGTGCAGAACCGGCACTTCCGCGCAGTCGCTACGCCGCAGCAAACACCAGAGGAGCTGCGTTGACGAACCGTAACTGGCGGACAGGGGCAGGTTCCGCAGACAGTTTGAACGCGCGGCCCCGGATCCGGTCCACGGCTGGGGCCGACGGCCAGTAGCTGAGCCTGAGTTCGGCGATGGTCCGATTGGCGGTGCCAGCGCCGAAGCAGGTCAGCCGGACTCCGTCCGCGTCGGTGAGATCCTCAACGGGGCCCGGCATGCGGTCGTTCCTTGCGGACGACCGGCCGCACGCCCTGCGGCGCGCCGTCCAGCAGGTCACCGCTGATGTCGGCGCCCCAGGCGCCGCCCCGGAGCTCGCCTTGGCGTCTTGGAGGCACAACTGCGCCAGGATCTCCTCCCGGAACCGGAGAGAGGCACGCAGGCCTGGTCCGTCCGCCGGATCGGATGACGAAGTGCACCCGGCCCCTACCGCGGCGATGCGCGCAGGAGGGGCCGGGTACGCGGGGTGCCACCGAGGCGGTCAGGCGGCCTTCAGCTGTGCGGCGATCTGCACGACGCGCTCGGCCTGGATCCGCGCGGCGGTGCGGGTGACGTCGTCGACGGGGTTGCTGAGCTGGCCGTCCACGTGCGAGGTGCCGTACGGGTTGCCGTCCACGAACTTGGCGGGGTCGGTGAACCCGGGTGACGCGATGATGCCACCGAAGTGGTGGACCGAGTTGTACAGCGCCAGCAGGGTGGACTCCTGGCCGGCGTGCGCGGTCGCTGTGGAGACGAAGCCGCTGTAGACCTTGTTGGCCAGCTTGCCCTCGGCCCACAGGCCGCCCAGGGTGTCGATGAACTGCTTCAGCTGCGCGGAGACGTTGCCGAAGCGGGTCGGAGTACCGAAGATCACGGCGTCGGCCCACTCGACGTCGGCGGGGGTCGCGACGGGGACGTCCGCGGTGGCGGCGTGATGGGCGGCCCAGGCCGGGTTGGAGTCGATGGCGGTCTGCGGGGCCAATTCGGCGACCTTGAGCAGCCGGACCTCGGCGTCGGCCTTGAGACCGGCGTCGGACAGTTCCTTGGCGACCTCGGCGATGGTGCCGGTCGAGGAGTAGTAGACGATTGCGAGCTTTACAGGGGTGGCCACGGGGCTCTCCGATTCGTTGTGCATGTAGGTGCTTGGAGCAGTCGGCTGCGAGCAGCCACAATCAACATAGACGACCGGTCTAGTAATCGCAAAGGTCGGCACCTGCTGGGGGCGGGCTTCGGTTTGCCCGGTCGAAGTCGTCTCGACGCGCGACCGGAACTGCGCGGGGGCACGCAGCCTTCTCCGACGCGCTCCGACAGCGCGTCGGAGCCGTAGTCCGGCTGCGGGCACGCCGGGCGACCGGATGAGTCGGCGAGCAGTGCCGCTTCTCCACATGAAGGGCTGCGCTGCCCGGTCGTGGTCGGGTCGCGAGGTCGTGCGCCCACACCGCGCGATGCCTGCGACTTCTGACGCGGAAGGGGGGCCTGCGCGCGAGTGCGCAGGTCAGGCCGTGTGCTCTGTGAGACCCGGGTCGTTGGGGTGCGGCTGTACTGCGGTGACCACCGAGACCATCCAGGGCCACAGCGGCAGGGTGCCGAGCACCTTCTGGTACAGCTCCTGCTCGTCCGCAGCGCGCCACAAGCCGATGCTGCGCAGTTCACCCACCGGGCGCCACAGCCTCACCAGGTGGCCGGTGGCGGCCAGCTCTCCGGCCCGGACGGCTTCGTCGGCACGTCGGCGATCGACCTCGGCCCGTGGGGTGTTCTCGGGCACGACGGTGGTGAGCTCGACCAGGAACTCCTTCATGACCTCTCCAATCTGCGGTGCTGCTGGGGCGCTTGAGCGGTGCGGGCCGTCAGTCGTCAGCCGCGAGCCGGGAGACGTGGTACTGGCGGATCCGCCAGTCGTCGCCGTCACGCACGAGGACCAGCGACAGGTGCACGGCCACCGCCCAGCCGTCCGGGTCGCGGAACGTGACGTCAGCGAAGCCGCCGGCCAGGCCCTCGCCGATCCGGTAGCCCTGGACGTCCGCGACGTGGGCGCTACGCTCGGCCGGCACGGCCTCGTCGTAGGCGCGTACGGCTTCCCGGCCGGAGACGACCGCCGGCCCGAATCCCTGGAAGAGGGTGTCGGGGGTGAACAGGTCGGCCATGGCGGCCGACCGGTGGCCGTCGAAGGCGGCCTTCCAGCGGCCCAGCACCTCGCGCATGGGGTGATTCGATACGTCTTCACTCATGGTGATCAGCTCTCCTGGGATGGGGGTGCGGGCGGAGGCGAAGGTGGCGCCGCAAAGGGAGTCGGCAGCGCCCGGCCCGTCCGCTGGCACGGCCGCGCTGCCGGGGCTGTCGCGGTTCCGTCCGGCAGAGTGGCTGAAGCGCGGAGATTCCATCGTAGTCAACCGGTCTACTAAATGATAGTCGGGCGGTCGTATACTGTCCTCATGGGACGCACCAGTGACGCCAAGGAGAAGATCATCAGTGCCGCGGAGTCGCTCATCGAGCTCCACGGTTATTCCGCGTTGGGCGTGGCCGAGATCTGCAAGTCGGCCGGAGTCCCCAAGGGCAGCTTCTACCACTTCTTCGAGTCCAAGGAAGCGCTCGCGCTGGCCGTGATCGACCAGCACTGGGCGGTCGAGTGCCGTGGCTGGACCGGCGTGCTGAACAGCGACGCCGAGCCGCTGGAACGGCTGCGCCAGCTGTTCCAGCTGACGGAGGCGGCTCAGCGCACCAGTCAGAAGAACTGCGGAACCGTCTCGGGCTGTATGTTCGGGAACCTCACCCTGGAGATGAGCAACCAGACCGAGGCCATCCGCGCGCGCCTGCAGGGCATCTTCGACGCCCAGGTCGACATGGTCGACTCCCTTATCGGCGAGGCCCGCGAACGCGGCGAGGTCATCGTGAGCGACACCCACCAGGCAGCCCGGTCGATCGTCGCCCAGCTCGAGGGTCAGGTGCTCTTCGCCAAGCTCTACAACAACACGTCCCTAGCCGACGCCCTGTGGACGAACGCCCTGTCCCTGCTGGGCGCCCGCGCACCGCAGATGGCCGCCGAAGCCTGACTATCGCTCCATGGACAAGTGTCTCGTGCAACGGGACTCCCGAAGATCGTCAAGCTTGGTCGCGAGATGATCTGCGCGAGTCCCGTTTCGCACGTCCAACCTGGTTGACCAGTGATGTAACTCTCCAACGCGGCGACGTTGCCGTCTCGGTTGCAGGCGGTGGCGGGACGTCCTCAACTCCTTCGCGCGGTCCGGAGGGGGCCTGTTTGGTCGAGACCGTGCCGTCACTGGGAACCTTGCGGGGGTCAGCGGCCGGGGAGTCGCTCGGTGATCTCCTGGAGTACCCAGCCGTTGCCGTCCGGGTCGCTGAAGGTGGCGAAGGAGCCGTAGGAGGCGCGCTCGGGCTGAGGGCCGGCGAGCCGCTGCTGCCCCTCGATGCGGTGGGTAACCTCTCCCCCCTCGTGGCCGTGGTAAAAGAAGCCCGCGTCGTGGAAGATCTCACTCACCTCGATGCCGCGCTCGATGAGTTCCGCGCGTGCCTGCTCGATGTCGGAGACGACCAGGTATATGCCCTGGGCCGAGCCGGGCGCGGCGGAGGCGACCCCTTTGCCGAAGATGATCGAGCACTTGGAGCCGGGCGGCGTGAACTGCACACCGCGCCAGTCCTCGTTGGCGGTTTGGTCGAGGTCCAGACGGAATCCCGCCTTCTCGTAGAAGGCCTTGGCCCGGTCGACGTCGGAGACGGGGAGTACGAAGACTTCGAGCTTCAGATCCATGGATGTGTGCTCACTTTCAAAGGTAGATCAGCCGGTTTCCATACCGGATGCATGTTCGAACTACTCCGATCCCCCGAGTGCTGGCGCACTGCCGAACCGGACGTGGGCCCGGCGGATCGGAAGGTGGTCGACAGGCGCGTCGTCGACTCAGTGGCCGGCGATCTGCCCTCCGTCGACGTGCAGGATCTCGCCGGTGACGAACGGGGCGTTCTCGAGGTACATGACCGCGTCGACTGCATCGCTCACCTCGCCGATGCGGCCTACCGGATGCAGGGCGCCGAGGTCGTCCCAGTACCCCGCGGTCATAGGGGTCTTGATGGTGCCCAGGGCGACGGCGTTGCTGCGGATGCCGCGGGTGGCGTACTCGATCGCGAGGGCCCTGGTGGCGGACTGCAGGCCGCCCTTGGTCAGTGCGGCAAGTACGGATTTCACGTTGGAGTTGGCCTGGTCGGCCAGGGTGCTGGTGATCTGTACGACGTGACCACCGCCCTGGGTCAGCATCTGCCGGGTGGCGAGCTGCGTGATCCTGAAGAAGCCTGCCAGGTTCACGCCGAGTGCGGCGTCGTAGTCCTCCTCGGTGAAGTCGGTGAACGCGTTGGAGATGAAGATCCCGGCGTTGTTGACCAGCGTGTCGATGCGGCCGAACTGTTCGAGGCCTGTGGCGATGACCCGTTCCGCGGTGGCGCGGTCGGCGATGTCACCCTGGACGGTGAGAATGCCGGGATCCTGCGAGGGTGCGATGGTGCGTGATGTGGCGACGACGGCGTAGCCCAGCTTGCGGTAGGCCACGACCAGTCCGGCGCCGATGCCCTGCGACGCGCCGGTGATGACTGCAACCTTCTGGCTGTGAGTGCTCATGATGGCCCCTTCGAGGGATGCGGACGTTGCGAAAGATTAGACGACCGGTCTTCTATTTGTATTCCCACGTTCGAGGCGGCGGAGCGTATGGGATTGCAGGTCAGATTGAGCACGCCCTGACGGAGCTCAGCGCGTCACTCATCGCGGTAGGGGGTCGTTTGAACTGAGCCGGGGCAGGTCTGGGCGGCAGAGGGGACCGGTCGGTCCCCTCTGCGGCCGAGTGCGTCGTACTGGATGCCGCGGACCTTCAGCGCATAGGAGTATTCGGCGCCCTGGGCCGGGACCACGGTCAGAGCAGCGAACGTGCCGGCCGTGAGACCAGCCGCGATGGCGGCATGGGTGCGCAAGATGAAGTCCCCCAATGCGTCGCCCGCAGGGACGGACGCCGACCGGACGTCGAAGACCGCGTCCCTGCGCTTATGACCCCGCAACATCGCCATCGCAGGCAGGCACTGCTGGGCCAACGCGCTTGCGGCCCCATGTGAAGATGAACACCGCGACGACAGCAGTCAGGACGAAGAGGATCGAGACGCCGAGCCACTGCATGCTGTTCATCTGCGAGAGCGGCAGGTAGTCCACCGACCAGCCCACGATGCAGGCCTTGTGCGGACAGGCGTCGTGAGTCCTCCTCGACGCCTCGTGCGGCATCTGGGTGCGGACCGCCGAGCCTGAACTCACCAACGGTCGGCGGGCACCGGGTGACACCAAGTCTGATGCGGGCAAGCGGTTCCTCGTCCTGTCGGCCTTTCTGGAGAAGTACCTCAAGCGGCATCTGGCCTGGTACGCGGAGAGGCAGCCGGCGGACTGTTGTTCGTGGAGGAGCGGAGCAAGCCTCTCCGGCGCTCCACGTTCGGGCGGAGGTGGCGGAAGGCTCGAGCCGAGGTCGGGCTGCCGGACAGCTTCCGCTTCTACGACCTTCGTCACACCGGACACACGCTCTCGACGCAGTCGGGCGCCACGCTCAAGGACACGATGGTCCGCGCCGAGCAGTCCTCCGAGCGTGCCGCGCTGAGCTATCAGCACTCGAACCTGGAGCGTCAGCGGGAGGTGTCCGACGGGATCGACGCCCGCGTTCGCGCCGAGCGGGAGAAGGTTGCGATTGTGCCCGACGATCAGGCATCGGGCACGCGACGGGCACACGACGCCTGATGCGGTCTAGACAACAAAGAAGCCCCGGGCCGTTGGCCTGGGGCTTTTGTATGGAGCGGGTGACGAGAATCGAACTCGCGCTCTGAGCTTGGGAATCCTGAGACGACGTCCCGGTGTGGGTGCTCTGGCCTGCAGGGATAACGTCAATGCCTGCTTCGCGCCTCGGTGGGGTTGACCGCTGTTGACCGTGGTTCTCCGCCGCAGATGGTGCGGAGGTGGTGCGACGTCGTACGCGTTTCTGAGAGAAGGAAGTCGCCTCCGGCGACTGCGACCTACCAGGCCGGATCAGGCAACGCTTGCGCGACGACGGCCCGGGAAATCTCGTTTTCCCGCGCTGCTCGACGGTCTGAACCGTCTGGCCCGCCCTCGGCGCGCCGATCGCCTTGTCTCTCCACTTCTCTGCCCATACTCCATGCGGGTGGTGTGGGCCTTTGGGGCGTCACCGTCGAAGAGGGACGGCGTCAGGGGGGACGTCATGGCTCGGGCCTGAGCGCCGACCGCTGACCTGCGGAATTGAGCAGATTTCTGCTCAAGATGCTGGAGAGGGTATGTGCTACTAACGTCATGCCTGTGAGAGTCGCAACCGGGGCACGCCCCGGGCAGCAAGATTCCGGAAGGGCCGGAACCAATCAGCGGCGAGACGTGCTCCCGCTTCGAGCTGTGACCTCTGCGAACCGCACCGTATGTCTTGCATGCGCTGCGGCCACCCGTCTTCGATCTTCGGTGGCGGAAGGAAAGGTAGAGACTCATGCGAACACCTCATATCAAGCGTTCCCTCGCTGTAGCCGCCGCCGGTGTGATGCTGGCTGGTGGCGCCGCTGTTGGTGCCGGAGGGGCGGCCGCGGCCGCCCCTGCCCACGCGACCTCCGCGGCCAGCCACTCCTACGACCGGTGCGGCTGGTGGGGTGACTGCAACGGGTACTGCGGCTACGGCTACGGCAACGGGTACTACGGCTACGGCAACGGGTACTGCGGCTACGACAACGGGTACTACGGCTACGACAACGGCTACGGCTACGGCTACGGCTACGGCTACGGCTACGACAACGGGTACTACGGCTACGACAACGGGTACGGCTACGGCTACGGCTACGGCTACGGCGGATACTGAGCCAACTCGGGGATAGGTGAACTAGTGCCGCATCAGACAACGTTCGCCCTGTGGAAAACTCGTCGAAATGGTCTGTCGGGCGTGGCCGAGGATGGTCCTTCGGGCTGCGAGCGGATCTGCGCCGGCTCTCCTACGCGCTGAAGTGGGAACGGCGCGGGCGCGCCAGCGACGACGCCACCCTCTTCATGATCGAGTGGCACGGAGGCGCCGCCGACCACCTCGCGGTCCTTGACTGAGCGCCCGCGCGTCAGGCCCCGATCACGTCATCGGCGACAAGGGCTGATCACTTTCGCGGTGCCTCGAAAGTGAAAATGCCTGTCACCTTACGGATGCCCGTAAAGCGATCACGCCCCCTGCTCCGGCTACGGCCGGGGAGGGACGCATGCCGCCGTATGGCCTAAGAGGAGCTAACACAATGCCTGGACTCGCCTGTAGGTGATCACACAGCAGGCGAGCCTCAGGAACGCCTCGTGGATGTCGTCGCGGATCTCCCAGCGGATCCGTAGCCGTCGGAAGCCGTGGATCCACGCGTTCGTCCGCTCGACTACCCAGCGGACCGAGCTCAGGCCGGAGCCGTGCGGAACTCCGCGTCGGGCGATGACCGGCTTGATGCCGCGCTTTCACAGGAGCCGACGGTACTTGTCGAAGTCGTAGCCCCGGTCGGCGAACAACTGCCGCGGCCGGTGACGGGGGCGACCGGTCACTCCGCGGATCCGCGGGATCGCGTCGAGCAGGGGCAGCAGCTGGGTGATGTCGTGGCGGTTGCCACCGGTCAGGGTGATGGCGAGCGGGGTGCCGCCTGCGTCGGTGATGACGTGGTGCTTCGAGCCGGGCCGGGCACGGTCGACCGGGCTCGGCCCGGTTTTGGGTAGCCCCGACGGGCCTGATGGTGGGAGCCGTCGATCACCGCCCGGGACCAGTCCAGCTTCCCGGCACGGTGCAGCTCGGTCAGCAGCACCTGGTGCAGCCGGTCCCACACCCCGGCCTTGTGCCAGTCCCGCAGCCGGCGCCAGCACGTCATCCCGGACCCGAAGCCGAGCTCCTGCGGCAGCCACTCCCACTGGATCCCGGTGTGCAGCACGAACAGGATGCCCTGCAGGCAACCACGGTCGCCCAGTGGCAGCCGGCCGGGATGGCGCGGACGCCGCTGCCTGACCGGCAGCAACGGCTCGATCCGCCTCCACAGGTCATCCGGCACCATCCACGGAGGGCCGTTTCCCTTCCCCATGACTCGTTCAACGAGCCAGCCAGGAAGGGGATATGGCTACGACCAGGCTTCTATTAGGTGCTCTAATAGGTGCTCTAACTCCCGCAGCTGACGGCCTGGAAAATAGGGTGCGATCGGCTGAGCTGGGGTGATAGGTAAGCGATGTGACAGAGAGTCTTGAGTATTCCGCCCTGCTGCAACTGATCGACGAGCGGTCGGCCGCGTTCAGGAGTGCGGTTGCCGCCGCGCCCAGCCTTGACGCGCCGGTGCCGTCCTGCCCCGAGTGGACGTTGTTCGATCTGGTGCAGCACCTGGGTACGGGCCAGCGCTGGTGGGCCGCGATCGTCGCCGCGGGCCCGGCCGAGGCTCCGCCGGCCAAGGATGCCGCGGAGGTGCCGCGCGAGCTCGAGGCGCTGCTGGCCTGGTACGCCGAGTCGAACGAGCTGCTGCTGAGTGCGCTGCGCGAGGCTGGCCCGGAGCGCGAGTGCTGGGCGTGGTGGGGCGCCGGCTTGTCGCCGGCGAATGCCTGGGGCGTTGCCCGGCGCCGGGTGCACGAGGTGCTGGTGCACACCTACGACGCCCA
Source organism: Streptomyces sp. NBC_00353 (assembly GCF_036108815.1). Taxonomy (NCBI): domain Bacteria; kingdom Bacillati; phylum Actinomycetota; class Actinomycetes; order Kitasatosporales; family Streptomycetaceae; genus Streptomyces; species Streptomyces sp. NBC_00353. Next base: position 691,058 of record NZ_CP107985.1, read on the forward strand.
GCTCGCCGCAGGCGCCGTGCAGCCGATGCCGACGGACGTCGCGATCGACGGCGTGGCCGAGTTTCTCGACACCTGCAACTCCACCCCGGCGGCCTGGCCTCACGAGGCCGCCACCATCCACTACCACGCCACCGAGGGCCGCTCCTGGCTCCTCGCGCTGGACGGCACCGGCGCCTGGCCCGCACCCCTCACGGACGACGCCGCGCCCGCCTCCGCTTCGGCCACGGGCACGGCCGAGCAGCTGCTCCTCTTCGTCTGGGGCCGCCTCACGGTGAGCGACCTGAAGATCGAGGGCGACCAGCAGGTGTTCGAGCAGCTGATCGCCTGGGAGCCCGAGGAGTAGCCAGTCAACACCGCCAGCGGACGGCCTCGATGACGTCCGCGTCGGTGAACATCGCGAACAGCTCCGCCTCCGCGCGGCGGACGGCCAGTACGGCCTCGTACAGCTCGGGCCCGAGCGCCTCCCGCAGCACTGCCGACTCAGCCAGGAAGGGGATATGGCTACGACTCGCGCTCTGAGCTTGGGAAGCTGAGGTGATCTGGGGCCCGCGCGCGTCTGACCTGCACTGCAAAGCCTTCGATGCTTGGTGGGTGAGCCCGTTAATTCCCCAAGGCTCCCCGCGGTTCCCCGCACGATCTGGCACGTGTCTGGCACGCCTCTTGTCGGTACCGGGGCTGTCCTCTAGCAGTCGTAGCGGTGTGCGTAGGGCAGTTCGGGACACTGGCGGCACAGGAAGATATAGATGCCGCCCAGGTCACCCATCACCATGTCGAGGTCTTCCTCTGGGGTGACGCTGAGCAGGTGCTCCATGCGGTCGCCACAGTCGCAGACCGGCCAGTCGGGGGACTGGTTCCAGGCCGGATACCCTCCAACCTTGTTCTGCAGCGCACACGCCAACAGCGTGTACTCCATGCCGAAGCGCTCTTCGAGCTCCTCGATGCGGGGCTGCAAGGTCTGCCCAAGCTCCCGCGGCAGATCCCAGTTCGGGTACTCCACCACAGGGGTGGGAGACACTGTGCACGGGCTGGGCATGAACTCTTCTTCGTACTCACCCTCCCGCGGGGCGGGGATGTCCCGAAGTATGCCGGTGGCGAGCACATCCGCCTCGCTGCGCCAGTAGAGCTTCGGGAGTGCGGCGCATGCCTGGTCCCGAGGATGGATCAACGGGCACCAGACCAGTTGGAGTACGTCCAGGCCTTCCGGGAAGGCAAGTTCGGGCGTGTCTCGTGCGAAGAGCTGTACCACCGGCACCATGGAGACGGTCCCGGCCGGGTTCTTCTCGTTGGGCCAAGCCCAGTGTCCCGGTTGTCCGCAGGATGGCCAGGGCTCGTCAACTGGCCAGAGCATGGGGCCGCCCAGGGAACTATCCCCGATACTGGGGGACCCGTTCTTCGGCAACAGCAGCGTCGTCCGCCGGCCGAGCGCCGCGAGTTCAGGTATCAGGTCACCCAGGTCATACGGTGGGCCTCCAAAGCTCTGCTCCACGGGCGCGGCCTCCTCAGATCAACAGGTCCAGTTCTTGGGCAAGCTACCTCTTCGTTCCGAAGCAATGCGTCCGACCCGATGGGCTGCGGCTCAACGGTCCTTGACCTGTGTGAACTGTTCGCCAGAGTCCGTGGACCTCCGCCTCGGTGTGGGGTCGTTGTAGCGCAGTTAGACACTCGGCCTGTGCCCCTACAGGCCGCGTAGTGCCTCGTATAGGTCGCCGTAGGCTGTCCAACAGTCGATGCTGCCGTCTTCGTACAGGCTGCCCATGTACCAGTCGTCGTCGTGGACTGGCTTCACGAGGCACAGACTATGGAACCCGAGCACGATTTCTGGTTGCAGCACCTCGTCGGTTCCGTCGAAGGCTACCCACTTCACCGCCCTGTTTGGGGCCAGGACAACAGCCTCTTGGTCCCCGGATACGTCGGCAATCTGCTGAAGGGTCCACCCCCGGGGTAGCTGCGCGTCTGCCATCCACGGATGATCTCACCCGCCCGGTGTGGACCACCGCTTTAGGAGCGAGGTTGGGCGAGCACAGGCGTGACCTACTGACTTCCTGACTTCGGCAGAGTCCGGCCGAAGTCACCCTGGGTACCCCGGTTCCCCGTGAGTCCCCGTCCGTTCTGGCACGAGAGTGGCACGATCCGGGGGGCGTACCTTGCAGCGTCCGCCCTAGTTCGGAAGACCCCGTATGTGGGTGGCGGCTGACCTGCGAAGCCCCTGACCTGGGCCGGAGCGTGGTCGGTGCCGCTGTTCCCCGTGAGTCCCCGCTGCGTCCCGCCGTAACGGGCATGCAACGGGCACGGTCCCGGCCGGGTAAGAGCACGCATGGGCTCGGCACGCGTGTTGACGAGCGGGCCACCCCCACCAGTAGCCGAAGAAGTGAGGGGCCGGGTCTCTGACCTGCAACCCTCCAATCGATCAACGCTGCGACCTGCGACTTAGCTGTCGACGGTTGTCAGCGTCAGTCGTCGTTGAGCACCCTCGGACGGCCCACAGACGGCCCGGCTCACGGACCCGATGAGCCGCTGGCCCATGCATCGCGACCAGGTACGACAAGACCCCGGACGGCTACCTGGCCGGACTCCGCCTGCGCGCGTCGATGAGTGCGGACCCGTCACCGTCCGACGACGTTGATGTCAGCCGTGGATGTCAGCCACCGCCGATCAAGCACGACTTCGGAGGCCGTTGCGACTTCCGGCGTGGCGCTGATCAGAGACGAACGATGCTCCTTCGCTCAGGTGCCAATCCACGAATATGCGGCAGCTTGGCCGGCCCGTGCGTTATCGCCTGAGCCGTCCCGGGCAGCCGCGGAGCCATTGGCGACGTCAAATGGAGACGTCAGTGGTAACTGACGCGCCGTTCCCGAGAAGGAGCTCGAGCAAGGCAGCGTCGTGGGGGCGTAGCCAGTAGGACTCGGTGCCGAGATCCACAGCTACGGTGTACCCCATTCGGGCCTGTGTGCCATTCTGCTGCTGGCGCTCCCGACGTGCGGCCACCGGGCCCTGAAGGTTGATCGGCTGGTCAGTACTGCCCTTCCCGCGCTTGCGCCAGGCCAGACAGACCTCGCCGTCCGAGGACTGGTGCAGGAGCACGTGGCCGAGGGTCTGACTGCCGTCGCGCAGGCCAAGCGAGAGCATGCTGAGACGCACTCCTTGCCGAAGCCTCGCGGCGTCGGCCTCGACCGTGCGGGAGGCTCCCAGCCCGAGGCGAGCGGTCAGTTTTGCGGCCCAGCCGCGGTACAGGGCGCAGGTCGCTTGCGCCCCCTTCGGAGCCATGAGGAAGGAAACCGGAAGTAGCGCCCAAATCAACGGCTGAAGAACAAAAAAGAAGATCACGAAGCCCAGCAGACCGAGTGGCGCCCCTCCCAACGTCAGGCCGCCGAAAAACAGACCGAAGCCGACAGCAAACAGGATCAAGAGGTGTATCTGAGTACGGACGTTCACGGTTCCCACCAGTGTGCTTACTGTTCCAATTAGGCGAACCGGCAGGCTACCTGATGATCAGAGCTCGTTGACCATGGAGAACGTAGTGGTTCTCAGGTCAGCCTCGGGCGGGAGTGCGGACACACGTGGGCGTCGGCGCGATCTTTGGTTGATGGCACGCCCGGACTGGGGTCGAGCATGGCCAGGGAGCCGTACGCCAGCCGCGAATGCGGCTGGCTCCTGCCTGCCCGTAACAAGCCCGATCGGCTCCCTCGTCTTGCTCGACGTCGGGTTCCAGGCAACACGTTCTCCGGGTGCGGTGGGGCAGCGACGATCAGTCGGCCTGACGGCTCGAACTACCGAGCCTGTGGCACGGGTGTGGCACGGCCGTGATCACGACAAGGGCCAGCTCCAGAGGATCAAGCCTCTGAACTGGCCCTTAGCCGTGTGCCCCGGCAGGATTCGAACCTGCGACACCCGCTTTGGGAGCGTGGTGGGGCGAGTTGGGGTCTGACCTGCGGGATGCCGACTTCGGCGTCTGCTGGCCGTGGCCTCCGTCAGCAGCCGCAGTTCCCCGTGCGTCCCCGCTCGATCTGGCGCGGTTGTGGCACAGGGCAGCGTCGACCACCCCTGTTCGCGCCTGTTGGTGTCAGCTGCTGACGTCGGGAACCGGGGCGCTCGACGAGTTCGGGCTACTTGCACGCCGGATCATCTCCACAACGTGCACCGCCTGCTCCGGGTAGGCCCATAGCCGTACGGGCCCCGCAGACGATTCACACTCGAGCACCAGCGCTTTGGCCGGGACCCGCAACATTTCGCGGAAGGTCGCTTGGTGTGCGCGGATGTAGCGTAGATCTTTCGGGAGTTCGCGCAGCCGCGTCCTCGACCAGCGAGGCTTCCATTGGAACTTGCCTCCGGCGCGTACCTGGCCAAGGCTGTATCGGGGCCCCTCGTCCGGCAGGTTGGCCCCGACCTGGAAGAAGACTGTTTGCCCTGCTTCGGTCTGAGTGGCTGTTCGCCGCGCTCGCCGCGCCAGGAGGAGCCTCCCGATCACGCCGCCGATGAGGGCAGCACAGAGTCCCTGAATCATGCGTGAAGATTACAGGCGGCCAACTCACTGCCGAGGGGTTCGGCGCATCTCGGACCTGGTCAGCGCTTCTGCTTGTAGCGGTCGACGAGTTCTCCGGTGACGATGATGATCCCTGCGAGGAGTGCACTCGTGTACCAGCTGTTCGGGCTGCCAAGCACCTGGGCAAGCGACCAGCACATCACGGTGCCAACGATCCAGGCTACGGCCCAGACCAAGGATTCCGGCACGACCGGGCGTGGGATCTTCACGGAGTCGCCTGGCGCGGCCAGCCGGGGCGAAGACAGAGGCAGGCCGCGCCGCTGAGGCGGCGCGCACCCGCGCCGTGCGCGGGTCTTGATGAAGTAGAGAAACTCTTACCGCGCCGGCTGTTCGCGTTGGGCTCGGAACTGGTCGAGCAGGGCGAAGAAGAGGTCGATGGCTGGTGTTCCGGTGGCCTCTGCCTCGCGTTCGATCTCCACGGCCCAAAGGACTGAGCTGGCACGGCCGTTTCGCTCACACAGCCATGCGTCGAAAGGGGCCTGACCGCCCGGCGTCCAGAAAGGGAAGTCCTCCTCGATGCCGTGGACTTCCATGGCCACGCGGTATCCGTGCAGGAGGGAGCTGAGGTGCAGGAGGGAGCTCCGGCGGACCCACATCCCGGGTCGAAGCCGCACTTGGTCCAGGAAGTCGTAGACGTCCCGCAGCTCGGCCATATGGCGAGGCTTTGATCCGCCCCGCTCCTTCATGCGGACGTACTCAGGTGCTTGCCGTCGTGGCTCCGCACGTGAGGGCCGGCCCCGTCCAGGGCATCGAGGAGGCGGATCGCGTAGACCTCGGACATGCGCTCGGTGATCTGCTCCGGGGTGAGCCAGTCGACCGCGGTTGATTCGGCTGACGTGCGCTCGGTGCCCCCTGAAGGCTTGCACCGGAAGACCGGTGACGCTGGTTACCAGGCGTTGCAGCATTGTTGGCCGGTGTTAAAACTTTGCCGGGGCCCTGATGCGCGGAGTGGCGGCCGGGCAGGCTAGTTTGCTCGGATGAGTCTCCTTGATGATGTGGCCGAGCGCGACGGCTGGCGATGCTGGGTGTGTGACGAGGCCGTCGACCCCGACGAGTCGGTGAACGACCCGCGGGGGCCCAGCGTCGACAGCCGGACTGCCGACCGGAAGGCCAAGGTCGCCGAGCGGCTCGCGCACCGCGGATGCAACACCCGCAAGGGCGCGGTCAAGGTGGTCATCGCCTGGCCGGACCGCCTGTACGTGGTCGAACCCGCGCCGCTGATCACCGTTGCCGGGAGGCTGGAGCGCAAGGGGGGCCGCGAGATGGTGGGCCGTTGTCCGACCAGGCGGGACGCCCAAGAGGCGGCGGATTGGCTGGTTGACCGGTTCTCCCGACTGGTACCGGGACTGCCGGTGACCGCAGACATCGAGCCTGGCGGCGGCCAGTTCCTCGTCATCCTGGCCACCGGCCGCCGCTGACCAGGGATCACCAGCGCACACTCGCGTCGAGCCGAACCGTCAGCCCACACCGACCTGTCCTGGCACGAGCTGACCCACATTGCTCGCCTGTGCCCAGCTACGGATCGATGTCGCCGATTGCCGCAGCCATGACTGAGGCCGAACCGGAAACACTGTGCGTGCTCCCAACCGAAACGGCAAGGCTAGGGTTTTTTGTCCGGCGTGAATCCGGCGTCCACTGCGCGGCGGTACAACTCCTGAGCCTCGTCCTCCTCGCCCCGTCGGCTGAGCCGGATCGCGAGGTTCACCATGGCCGGCGGGTACCCGCAGTCCACTGCGCGCCGGTAGACCGCGTCGGCGCTGTCCTGGTCGCCCTCGCGCTCGAGGGCGAGGGCGAGGTTGAACAGCTGAAGCCCCGCCCTGTATGGCGACACCAAGGACAGGCGCTCCTCGGCGGCTTCCAGTCCCTCGCGGCGATAGGCCTTGAGCAGGATGCTCGTCGCGTTTCTGGTACCCATCGGGGTGGAAGCCCAGGCAAACAGCGATCCGATGAGGATCGCCGGTGCCGCGATCGTCCACGACACCCAGGTCGGTATGCCCATCGCTGAACGGCTCCACCCCGTGACGGCTCCGAGGACGAGTGCTGCCGGCACTGCCGTTGCGAGCGTGAAGATGGTCACGCGCGAGCGTCTGCTCGTTCCGATGGTCACTGCACAAGGTCAGCACACGGACCACGGGGGCATCAAGGGGCGGTTGTCCACGGGTCGTTGGAGCGGTTTTCGTCTGGGGCTTGATGTTGTAGGCCGGGCCGGATCTGTGCTGAGTGGCTCACGTGCGCGATCAGGCGGGGCTCGCTGCGGGGACAGTGCCAGGTCTTTGAAGGAGCCGAGTACGGCCGTGAGGCGGTTGGTGGGCTGCTTGCCGTGCGTGGTCGCGGGTTCCTCGCCTACGTGCCTAACCTCGCCGTTTCGGTTGGGGCTGGTCCGGATGTTGGCCGGATACGCGAAAATGCCTTCTGATCTGGGACGACGCACCTTGTCGGGGGGTTCCGTCGGTCCAAGCGGAAGGCGCTTACTGCGTGCAGGGTATCGGTTCTCGTCCCAAGCTTCATGTGTCCACCGACGGTTCGGGCGTGGTCGGGCACGCCGGGGCACGTTTGCTGACGGATCTCGCCGAGGCAACCGGTCTGACCACCGCGTACTCCACAGCGCTCAGGCCGTTGCGACCGCGCGGGACGGGGCATGATCCGGGCCGGACTGCCACCGATCTCGCGGTGATGCTCGCCGACGGCGGTGAGGCGATCGCGGATCTGGCCGTGCTGCGGGACCAGGGCGAGGTGTTCGGCCCGGTCGCCCCCCACACCCACAGCCTGGCGATTGCTCGCCGACACCGACGAGGCTGCACTCGCTTCGCTGCGAGCGGCCCGCGCCACAGCCCGGGAAGTCGCCTGGATGCAGGCCGCCGAGACCGGCGAGTGCATACCCGCAGCCCGAGCCGCGGGGCGCATTCTGCCTGGCCTGGTCCTGGACCTCGACGCCACACTGATCACCTGCCACTCCGAGAAGGAACAGGCCGCGCCCACCTATAAGGGCGGCTTCGGCTTCCACCCACTGCTGTGTTTCCTCGCGAACACCGGCGAGGCCATGTCCGGCCGGCTACGGCCCGGCAACTCCGGAGCCAACACCGCCGCCGACCACATCGCGGTGCTGGACGACGCACTCGCGCAGATCCCCGACGCTCACCGGCACGGCACCACGATCCTGGTCCGCGCCGACAGCGCCGGATCCGCGAAACCCTTCCTCACCCACCTCCGGACCTTGCACGAGCGCGGCCTGGACCTGCGGTTCTCGGTCGGCCACGCGGTCACCGAGCCGGTCCGCCGTGCGATCCGAACCCTGCCTGAGCAGGTCTGGCATCCCGCCCTCGACCAGAACGGGACACTGCGCGACGGCGCCGAGGTCGCCGAACTGACCGGCATGGTCGACCTTGCCGGCTACCCGTCCGGCTCCCGCATCATCGTGCGCCGAGAGCGTCCGCACCCCAGCGCCCAGCTGTCCTTGTTCGATCACTACGAGGGCCTGCGGTACCAGGTATTCCTTACCGACACCCTCTACCCCGGCAGCGGCTCAGCGCAGTTCCTGGAGGTCCGCCACCGCGGACACGCCACCGTCAAGGACCACATCCGGTGCGGCAAGAGCACCGGCTTCGGCCGCTTCCCCTCCCGCCACTTCACCATCAACGCCACCTGGCTCGAACTCAGCCTCGCGGCGATCGATCTCCTCGCCTGGGCCCGCGTCCTCCTGCTGGACGGCGAACTCGCCACTGCCGAACCCAAGAAACTCCGCTACCGGCTGCTGCACGTCGCCGCCCGCCTCACCCGCGGCGGACACCGCCTCCGGCTACGGATCTCCGCGACCTGGCCCTGGAAAAACGAACCGGCCACGGCCTTCCACCGCCTCGCCGCACCGCACCGCACCGCACCGCACCGCTGACCGGCCGTCCCCCGCCCACCCACAACCCGAAGGACCCCGGAGAACCCGACCACCGCGCCGGGACCCCACCATGCCCAGGCAACAAAATCGCCTCGACCACCCCACAGTTGGTCATCAGCGACGCCGCTTCAGCCCAACCGAAACGGCAAGGTTAGTACTCCAGCCGGACCTCTTCATCAGCGCTGGTCAACGGCTTGGGCGTGGAGAGTGTAGCGGGCTGGAGTGAGGGTGGGACGGTCTTTGCCGGGCCGTCGCACGAACGTGTGGCCGCGCCGCTTGTAGTGGCAACGTTCCGGGCAGTCTGCCCGTATGAACATGCATCAACGAACGTGGGGGCAATCGCGCGGCGACCTGAGAGACCTCTGAAGAGGTTGCCCGAACTACGATGAGTCCCAGCACGGTCCCGGGTCTTCAGGTACATCCACCTTCCGCGCGCGAAATTGTAGGCACCTTGAAGCTCTTGCTTACGTCAGGTGGCGTCACGAACCCAAGCATCCACTCGGCGCTCGTGCAGCTTCTCGGCAAGCCGATCGCCGAGTGCCACGCCCTCTGTGTCCCGACAGCACAGTGGGGTCACCCGATGTGCGGTCCGACATCGGTGCGGGGCTTCGTAGCCGCCGAACCCGAGGGGCTGCACCTATCCGGCCTGGGCTGGGCGTCGCTCGGTGTCCTTGAGCTCACCGCACTGCCCACCATCGGCGCGGAGCGATGGGTCCCCTGGCTCCGGGAGGCCGACGTGCTCCTGGTCGACGGCGGCGACGCGACGTACCTGAGCCACTGGATGCGGGAGTCCGGGCTGGTCGATCTGCTGCCTTCGCTGCCCGACACGGTCTGGGTGGGAGTGAGTGCCGGAAGCATGGTGATGACGCCCCGGATCGGAGCGTACTTCGTCGAGTGGCCGTCCGCGCCGGACGACCGCACCCTGGGAGTCGTCGACTTCTCGATCTTTCCGCACCTGGACGCCTTCCCGCAGAACACCCTGGCGGACGCAGAGCGGTGGGCCGCCGACATCGGCGTTCCGGCCTACGCCATCGACGAACAGACGGCCATCAAGGTCGTCGACGGCTCCGTCGAGGTGGTCTCCGAAGGTCAATGGACGAAGTTCGGGTCATAGCCGACCGGCATTCGTGACGTCGCACCGTTGGACGTGACCTTGTCGCCTTGCAGCACTTCCACCGCGTGTTCTTGGTGAGGTGCCTGCACCGTGCAAGATCGGGCGGTGACCGCACGGCGAAGAGCAGTCCCTGACCGGTGGCAATCGTTGCTCCGCGAGGTGGCGATCCTCGTCGCGGGTCGGTTCGCGCCGGGGTGAACCCCAGTCGAGGACAGGAGAGTTCGCGACCGGATTCTCTCTTGCGTGGAATGAACGAACCGCCGGCCGCTGGTTGACAGGCTGACCGACGGCCGAGGCTCCCACGCGATGCTGATCGCGCGTCCTGCTGAAAAGCAGCTGGTCTTGGCCACTATGACATGAACCGGACTAGTGGCACGATAGGCGCACAAGCAGTATCAACGGTCGATACGTGTTTCCTGGGGCGCCCATGAACATTCGGCTCCACTTCCGACTCTTCGCTGCAACGGCCGGGACCGGCCTGGTGCTCACCGCCTGCGGGAGTTCCGGCTCGCCCCCGAGCGCGTCAGGATCGCCGTCCGCCGCACCGGGTACATCGTCGCCGTCGCGGTCGGCCACCGTCTCCGTACCGTCAGGCCCCTCGGCGATCACCCCACCGGGCACGCCGGTGCCGACCACGCCGGGGCCCGGGGGCGGCGCGCCGCCGCTCGGCTCTGGGCGCCTCCAGCCGATGTGGCCGTTCACCACGCTCGCCGAAGCCCGGGCGTGGGAGCGTGACTTCCACTCCGCCGGCCACCAGCCCTGGCATCTCGACCCTGACCAGACCGCACTGTCTTTCACCCAGGGCTACCTGGGCTTCCAGGACATCGACCGCGTCACCGCGCACACCGTCAGAGGTCCGGACGCCCGCATCGGCGTCGGGCTGAGCAGGCCCGCGGGAGTCACGGGCACTGCGGCGGTCATCCACCTCGTGCGGTACGGCACCGGCCCGGACGCCCCTTGGGAGGTCGTGGGCACCGACGACACGACGTTCTCCCTGACCATTCCCGGATACGGGTTGATCGTCCGCTCCCCCCTGCTGACCGGCGGGCGGATCACCGGCGTGGACGAAAGAATCCGCATACAGGTACGCCAGCCGTCGTCCGCGGCGCCGCTAGGCACCTCCTGCTGCACCCCGGCAGGCGGCAACGGCCGGCCCTGGAAGGAGTCTGTGCCCTTCTCCGGCACCGACGACCCGGTGCTCACGGTCGTCGCGTCCACCGGCGGGCACATCGCCGAGGTCGAACGCTTCACAGTCACCGCGGTGCGCACCGGCTGACCGGCTCACGTGCGCACGAAGTGCGGCTGGAGTATTGGTACTCCAGCTGTAGATCGTGATCTTCATGCCTGGACGGCTTGTCGCTGGTAGTGGCTTGTCTGGAATCGGGCCTGGTGACGGCGTCGCCAGGTGGACCAGCAGAGTCGGTAGGCAGCGGTGCGGACGGGCTGGACAACGAGGGTGATGAACAGGCGCTGGACCTCGTTGCAGGTGAGCGGCGCGAGGCCGTCCGGTGCAGGGTGGCGGACGTGTTCGTCCGCGCGGACGACGGCGAGGAAGGCGTGCGCGAGCATGACGAGGGTGACCCAGCGCAACCAGGACGCGTAGCGGCGGACCTGGTGCTCGTCCAGTCCAGCCAGGCCCTTTCCGGACTGGAAGAACTCCTCCACTCGCCACCTTGATCCAGCGACCCGCACCAACTCGGTCAGCGGCACCGGGGTGGGCGAGTAGCAGCGGTAGTAGGCCAGTTCGCCGGTGCCGCAGTTACGTCGGATCAGCAGTTGACGGCTGCTGGGATCGAGGTTGGCGAGGTCGATGACGGCCCAGTCGTAGAAGCGGTGGCCCTTGGCTCCGGTTTCGGCGGAGAGCTTTTGCCAGGCCCGTTCGGGCACCCTCTTGGCCAGGGTGTCCACGCGGAACTACCCCGCGCTGGTGGTGACTTCGTGCGAGCAGGCCACCGCAAGTTCCTCCAGCGCGCTTCGCAGCTTGGGGTTGCCGCCGTAGACCTCGTCGCCCGCCACCCACGCGGCCCGGTGGCCGGCGTCCAGGGAACCGGGCGACCATGCACGCGGCCGGCTCGGGTTTGGTGGCGAGGCGGTCTCCTCACCGGGTCCGGCGGCGCGGCAACGGTCGGGGTCGGTGGTCCAGGAACGCGGAACATACAGTTCCCGGTCCACTGCGGCGTGCCCGCGCTGCCCGGCGTAGACCAGGTAGACGACAACTTGGGCGTTCTCGATTCTGCCCGCGGTGCCGGTGTACTGGCGCTGGACGCCGACCGTGCCGATGCCCTTCTTCACATCGCCGGTCTCGTCGACCACCAACACCGCCCGCTCGTCCTGCAGGTGTTCCACCACGTGTCCGCGTACTTCGTCGCGGACGGCGTCGGCGTCCCACTTGGCCCGGCCGAGTAGGTGCTGCATGGCATCTGGGGTGGCCTCCCCGGCCCACTCGTCGATCGTCCAGCAGTTCTTGCGCGGCACGTCCGACAGGAGCCCGAGCACCAATCGCCGGACCCGGCGCCGGGGCTCGACCCGCTTGAACCGACCCGCGATCCGGCCCATCAGGCATTCGAACGCCTCTTGCCATCGAGCAGGGTCCATACCCCGTAGGCCGCGCGAAAGATCCGGCCGAAGTTGGACATGTCGGTGAAGCCCCAGCGCCGCGCTACTGCCTCGATGGTGGTGAGGCAAGCAGTCGGGCGTCTGAATTCGTTACGGCATTCCTCAAGGCGATGCGTTCGTATCCAGTCCGCCAGGGGGATGCCACCTTCCGCCATGATCTTGTAGAGGCGGCGCACCGACATGTGATGCGCGGCTGCGATCTGGGCAGTGGTCAGGCCCGGCTCTGCCAGATGCGCGCGGGCGTACTCAAGGATGCGCAGCAGCAACGTCGACTGGCTTCGGGACCACCTCGCTCCCGGAGCGACGCACTACTTGTTCCCCGCACTCGTGCATCACCTCAGTCACCGCCCCAAGGCGTCGCCGCACTGGAGATGCGAACTGCTGCTGACGGCCCCGTGCGGCGAGCAGTTCTTGAGCCTGCTCGACGTGCTCCCCGCCACGTTCAGCAAGCTCCCGGAGACCTTGGGCCCCACGTTCAAGACGGACATCGCAAGCCGCATGGAGCGGGCACCAGTCCGGCGTGAGTGGGCAGGAGTAGCTGGTCGACTGCCGAAGTCGACCCTGAAGAAGACACACGAGCCCGAGACACCAGACGGGGACATGGGCTGATCAGCCCAGCGAGCCCCTGGTCAGGGCGACGGCCTATGTCACGGGCCGCGAGATCCTACATCCGTGTAGGTGTGGGATCTCAAGTTCGACTGCGCAATCTCACCGCCCGCCTCATATCGACTGCACTCTCCGTGTTCCTCGACGAACTCGCCCACCGCGCACGGCACATCGAACTGGCCGGCGAGCCCCGCCGCAACACCTCCCACCGTGTCTGGGGCTACGCCTCCCTGCCCGTCTCACTCTCCGCGCGCGCGGATCACGGGTGAGCTATCCTGCGCGCATGCGCGGACAGTTCACCGGCTGGCCGGAGCAGGCCATGGACGTGTTGTGGCAGCTCCAGGGCGAACCGACCCACGCGACCCGCGAGCGCTACCGCGCGGACCGCGAACGCCTGGTCCGGCAGCCGATGATCGCCCTGCTCAACGAGGTCGCGGACACCGACCCCCGGTACGAGGACTTCTCCGTCTGGCACTACCGCACCGACTCCTGGTGGTGGCAGCACCAGGGCGCGGTGATCCGGCTCGGCCGCAAGATCGAGATCGGTCTCCGCTTCTCCCTGGACGGCCTGCGGATCCAGGGCGCCTGGTGGTACCCCGATCCCGGCCAGGTGGACATGTTCCGCAAAGCCGTGGCCTCCGAGGGGAGCGGCCGCGAACTGTCCGCCATCGTCGAGGACGTGCGGAAGAAGGGCTACGACATCTCCGGGGACGTGATGAAACGCCCCCCGCGCGGCTATCCGACAGACCACTCCCGTACGAACCTGCTGCGCCACCGTTCTCTGATCGCCGCCCGTCCCCTCGGCTGCGAGGAGTGGCTGCACACCCCCGAGGCGGTCGACCGAGTCCTCTCGGCCGCCGCTGACCTCGACGCCCTGCTGATGTGGCTGGTCCGCCACGTGAAGCGCGCCGCCTGACATCACGAGGGCCCCGCGCGGCACGGGAGGAACCAAACCCGTGCCGTCGGTAGGCGCGGACTGGGGCGGATGCCCCCGCGCAGCACGATGTTGCGGTCGAACATCCGGCGCGCCGGGTTCAACAAGAAGCAGGTCGGCGAGATCATCGGCCGCAACCCTTCCATGGTCAGCCAGTTCGTCACAAAGAACAAAGGTGCCAGCTTCGTTGAAGCGCTCCGGGCCGTGGTGCAGGAAGTGCAGGCCGGCGGGCCGCGCGATATTGCCAGCCTCAAAGCCCTGGCCGCGAACTGCATCCAGCCGCGCTTGAACCGGGAAGGCTACAAAGCGCGGGTGCGGCGCAAGGACAAGGGGCGTGCCGAGAAGGTTGTCAAGGACCAGCGTGGCAGGCCGGTGATGGGGAAGGACGGCAGGCCGGTGAAGGCTTGGTCGTCGTCGCTGGCCAAGGCCGGCAAGCAGCACATCGCGTCCGGCGCCTCCCGACTGCGGCCGATCGTCGAAGAGGCCGCTGCGAACCGAGGGAAGATCGCGTTCACCGTACGGGCCAGGAAAGGTGCGTTCACACATGACGCCGGCAGGATGGCCGACTCCCCCGGCGTGCGACGCAACATCGTCCAGCGCCGCGACGGAACCGAGGAACGCGCCTACGCCGAAAACACCGGCGGCCCGGGCTCCGGCGAGCAGGGTTTCGACGCCGTCCAGTTCAAGGCCATGGTCGACGCCGCGAGCGGCGACGTCGCCGCCGCGGTCCGCAACTGGCTTGTCATGACCGGCCGCCTCGACCCCATCGCACCCGTCGTCGGCCTGGAGATTCGCGCCTGGAAGCCTCAAGGCTGACCGGGGAGACCCTGTCACCCCACTCGGCGTAGACCGTCCGGTGGCGTCGCCGTCACCGGTGCTGTCAAAAGCGCGAGAAGCCCCGCCGGAACGTACTCCGGCGGGGCTTCAGATTTGCGACAAGCGGTCGGAGTGGCCTGTCTGGGTGTCAGCACCCAGTGAGTCTCAACGTCGGGCCGTAGTCACCGGAGCCGTCCGAGGCGGCGATCTCGAACTCCCGGTCAGGGAAAGCCGCCTGTACCGCCGCTCGCCACATGACGGCAATGCTTTCCGCCAATTCAGGGAGAGCCGCGTATTCCGAGTCCAAGGTGATCACAAAGTAGTCCCACAGGTGAACGTGGTTCACGACCGATTCGACTGCTCGACAATCACCTTGCAGACGGCCATACCAATCATCGATGGCATGTCTCTCGAACTTGAAGCCGAGGAATACACACTCCCTATATTCCACAAACTTCGGCCAGTACAAATCCGCCAGAGCTGCAGCCTCGGCCACGGAGACGTTGGCAGACATGAAGCCCTGGAGATGGTACCCGTCGGCCTCGGCACCGGTCACCCACTCCGACAACTGCGGCAACCCTCTGGGATCCATTATATTGGCTCGCTTCGGTCTCGAGTTCGCTTGCCTGACGGCACAACCATGACATGTTCCATCAACATCTGATGGGCGGGACGTCCCCCGGACCCGTCGGACTGGCGGTGTCTGCCTGGTATGGGAAGACTCGGCCGTCGGGAGTCTCGTTGGTCAGGTATTTCTGGACGTGCGGAGTGTCAACACCCTTGTGAGATTCTCCGACGAGGTCCACTCTCCTCAGAATGATCCCGCGCTCGTTATAGACGGCGTAGTTGCCGACGCATCTCGGCCTCCACCGGCTGTGCTTCGTCCAGGAGACCGAGCAGTTCAGCGGTGAGTGTCCCCTTCCCCGCGGGTGCAGGGAGTAGTTGCAGGAGGCCATGCGGATGACGAACGAGTCGGGGTCATCCCCGCGTGCGCGGCAAGCAGGCCTGCCACTTGGAGACGCCGCCGAACAGCGCGGCACCATCCCCGCAGATGCGGGAAGCAGACCGGTCGGCAGTGACCGGCTGGCCGAGCGGGGGTCGTCCCCGCGGATGCGGGAAGCAGGCGAGGGCTGCCGCGCAAATCGGCCCTGATGTCCTGTAGCCGGTGGCGGGTAGCGTCCCACGCGTGGAAATCGCCGACCTGACTCCTCTCGAATCCCGCATCCGGCATACGTTCGCACTGGGCGAACCCGTAGACGCACGCCAGGAACACGGGGCCCCGAACCGTCCGGACGACCAGCACCATCCGAACACCCCAGGGCCGCCGGTACGAGCCACCGTGCTGCGCGGACTATTACTCTCCCGCCCTGCGGAGGAGGGAGAGATACCCGCGCTGCGCCTCACCGGCGCGACCGTTACCGGCCAACTCGACCTCGCATTCGCCGAGATCCCGTATCCGCTCCGGTTCGCGGACTGCGACTTCGAGCACGCGCCTGATCTGCGCGGCGCCCGATTACGCCAGCTCGACTTGCACGCGTCACGGCTGCCCGCGCTCACCGCGACAGGCCTCCGCGTCGAGGGCGACCTCCTGCTCGCCGACTGCCGGGTGTCCGGCCCACTTCGGCTGGGGCACGCCCGCGTCGAGGGCAACATCAGCGCCCCGCGCCTGGTGGCACACGGCGAGGTCATACTGGAGGCAGCCCAGATAGCTTGCGCCCTCGACCTCGAGGACGCCCTGCTGCACAACCCCGGAGGCCTCGCGCTCAACGCCCCCAGTCTCAGCCTCGGCACCATCCTCAACGCAGGTGGCCTCAACGCCGATGGCAGAGTCAGACTCACCGGCACCCGGGCAGGAGGCTGGATCTCCTTCATCGAGGCGCGGCTACACAATCCCGGAGGAGGCGCGCTGGGCATCAGTAGCTGCGAGGCCCGCCAGCTCTCCCTCCGCAACGCGGAGCCCATCAAGGGCGATGCGCATTACGGTGCACGGACAGGTGGTCATCCGGCGCTGCCGGGTGTGGCCGAGTCGGGGTGAGCTCGGCGGAGCGGGTGCCGGCGGGCTGAAGGTCCGCGTACGGGTGGAGCTTGGCCCCGGCGGTTCCGTTCGTGAGCGTCCGGATTGGTGTGTCGGTCGGCTGGGCGGTGGTGGGTGCGGGTTCGCGGCGGCCGAGGAGTGCTGCCCGCCACTGTGCAACGTCGGAGTCGCCGCACCCCTCCGCCCGTGCGAAGTCGTCGGCACTGACCCCCCGGACGCACGAACCGCCCCTGCCTCGGCCGTAGCCGGAAGCAGGGATGGCGTGCTGCGAGGGTCGGTCTCGAACCCAGCTTGAGTCCGCCCCCTCCCGAGTGTGGGGGCGGACTCGCCGTCCGGCCGCGGCCGGGGTAAGGGTTCCGTGGACCGGGCGACTCCTCTACCCAACCAGCCCACAAACCCCTGCCTCAAACCCCACGTAGGCCATCCGGCGGTAGGACGAGGTCCGTGAGCCCCGTCTATCGGTGGCGGTCCAGGCCGCCGCCGGGAGACATCGGGACCGCCACTACACCAATTTTCCCCCCGGGCCGGACACTTCGCAGCTTGGTCGGGGGCGCCTGACGTCACCGTGATTCCTGCACTCTGCCCGTTTACAACGGCGGGCAGCACTTGCGGCACCCGCAGCAGCCCGTCCTGCCGCTGTCAACCGGTCCGTCGACATCCTCGCCCACATCAAGTCGAGCCGGGCCATAGGAGGTCCGTTGAAGCATGGATGTGGGACGAACTGGTCGACGCGATGACGAACGGGAGCGCCCCCACACCGAGTTGCAGACCCGACCGCGAATAGGAAGTTCTGAAGCATCGAGCACCGGCGATGCCAGCAACAGCTTGACCAGCTGGACCAGCTGGCCGATCAAGCCGCCCTAACCCACACAGATGCCGGTCTGAACCAGGAAGCGGCAGCGTGCCTGCGCCCACTCGTCGGCCACAAGACCAACGTGCTCACGCATTGCGCACGGCCTGCTCGATGTCGTTGCGGTCAAGGCCCTCATTCTTCGCGTACTGCGTGATCGCCTCCTGCAGATCGCGCTCGAGATCTCGCCAAGCCCGCCATGCCGTCTCGTAGGTCGTCGTCTGCGCCTCGCTCCACGACTCAGTGGCCGGCGGCCCCAATCCCTCGCGCAGTTCCATGACGCGAACGTGCGCCTCGTCCGTCGCGCGCCGCATGCCGACCAGCTCTTCGATGGTGTCTGCCACGCCCGAACCTTAAAACGATACGGCCAGGCGCGCCCGCGCGGACCCGGACGGGCGGACGTGGTGGCGGTGGTGGCCGCGGGTTGTCGCCGACGCGTGGGCTGTCTTCGGCGGGGCCTTCTTGGCGGTGGTCTTCCTCTTCGCCTGCGGCTGGCGCACGTTGCGGGCGGCGGTCTTCCTCTTCTGCGGCGCAGTCGGCTCCTTCTCCTGGGAGCCCTGGGCCTGGTCGAGGCTGCCCTGCAGGAGTGCCATCAGGTCGACGACGTTGGTGTCCTGTGGCGCCTCCTCCGCCGCCGCGATCTCCTGGCCCTCGGCCTTCGTCCGCACTAGCTCCCGCACCTTCTCCTGGTAGGTGTCGTGATACCGGGCCGGATCCCACGGCGCATCCAGAGCGTCGATCAGCTGGATCGCTATGTCCCGCTCCTTGCCTTTGCCGGCACGGCCGGAGGGCAGTTCGGGTAGCTCCTCGGACCTCGTCCGCCCAGTGGAGCGTCTGCAGCACCAGGAGCTTGTCCTCGGCACGCAGCGCGGTCAGGTACTGCTTGCCGCGCATCACGAACGTGGCGATGCCGGCCTTGCCCGCCTCCGCCGGCGCCGCCCGCAGCAGTTCATAGACCTTGCTGTACTCCTTGCCACGGGGGGGCGATGTAGTACGTCCGGTCGAAGTAGACCGGCTCGATGTCGCCCAGGTCGACGAAGTCGCTGATGTCGATGGTCTGGGAGCGCCCGGGCGCGATCTCGGCCAGTTCGTCGGGCTCGACGACGACGTACTCGCCTTCGGCCACCTCGAAGCCCTTGACGGTGCCCTCGGCCGGTACTTCCTTGCCGGTGCGTTCGTTGACCCGCCGGTTGCGGACCCGGTCGGCGCTGCCGCGCTGCAGCTGGTGGAAGTGGACCGTGTGGTCCCCGACCGCGGTGTGCAGGCCGACCGGCACGCTGACCAGCCCGAAGCTGATCACACCCGTCCAGATCGCACGTGCCATGACCGTCCACTCCCATCCTGCCTGTCCCGGGCGCAGATGCTCCTGCTGACCACGCTGGCACTCCTGCATGCACAGCGCGCGCTGGGAGCAGGCACGCGGAGTGGGCCCATGCGGCCATGTAGCAGCCCAGCATCTCGGGCCGGGCGGCCGACACTTATCTGACGGAGCTGGTCAGACGTTCTACCTCCTGTGCAGCCTCCTGCGCCGCCCGTTCGGTCCGCGTCACAGCGCAGGCCGACGCCTGGCACCGTTCCTCGGCTTCCTGCTGTTCGTGCTCGGCCCGCTGAAACTCCTCGCGTACCTTTCGCAGTTGCTCCTCGGCCGCGGCCACCCGCTGGCGGGCCTGGGCGTGCAGGTTGCGTGCGTGCTGCAGCGATGCGTCAGCGTCCGCCTGTTCGGCACGCTGCCTGCGAAACTGCTGATCGGCTATCGCAGCGGCCTTGCGGGCCTGGGCGAGCTGTTCCTGCCTCTGCAGTTCGTCCTTCACCCGCGTCCGCGAAGACCGCGGCGCAGTCGGCGCTCGTGTCGGCTTCTGCGGTGCCTCGGCTGGCGCGGCGGTGCCGGCCAGAAAGTCTGCCGGCGGGGTGAGGGCGCTCTCCAGTCGGCCGGCGGCCCACCGGTCTGCCGCGTCCTGATCGGCCAGCACGGCGCGCAGGGTGGATACGACGTCCTGCTGCGCCGTACCCGACAGCCGGTGCCCCGCTTCACGGGCAAGTGCGGCAGCTTGCCGTGACAGGGCCGAGACGATACTGCTGCGCTGGTCAGACAGCTCTTTGATCCCGTCGGCATCCAGGGTTCGATACGCCTCGCGCAGCGCCCGCCCGAGCTCCAGGAACCGCTGGCTCTCTGCCGGTTCCGAGCGCAGCAGCAGATTCGCTGCCCAGGCCGCGAGCGTGGGGCGGCGGGCAGCACGGATCTGACGGGCACCCTCCACGCGCCCGTCCGCCTTGGCCTCGGAAGCAAGCTCCTCACGGCGGGAGACGAAATCCGGCGGCGGCGTGGCGTAGAGCTCATCCAGAAGTCCCTCTACGTCGTGCCCTCCGCTCCCCGGCGCATCCTCACACTGCATGATCATCAGCCTCCATCGAGCCGGGCCACCGCACACCTCGGGCTGCACTCCCAGCGCGGCAGGGGAAGGGCTCACCCGTGCCGGGGCCGTCGCCTCATCCGCGGCACCCAGAACCGCTGGGCCGGAGGCGTCCTGGCCATGCCATTACCGGGAAATTTCAACATGGCTTCAGACTGCGCCGACGGGGGTGCCAGCGGTAGACCCCTTCCAGCAGTACGCACAATCCGTGCCGCTTGCACGGCGTCGTTTTGCCTCGCACCGCCGGTCCGTTGCTGTTCTGGGTGGTGTGTGCGGAGTGGGGGCGTATGCGTGGAGAGCATGCGGCGGCCCGGTAACCGATGCCGAGTGGTTCCGCTTCTCAGCGTCTGCTGCGAGCAGAGGCTGTGAACGCAGTTGCCGCCGGCCAGAGGAGTCACTCCGGTTCCCCCTGAGTGGCCGCCGTCTGCTGGTCGCCCCGGGGCTCAGACGTCTGCGACTGGCGAAGGTCACCGTGTCCGCTTGACCGAGGTTGCCTTCTTGGCTGCTCGCTTCGTGCCCGTGGTCTTCTTGCTCGTTGTCTTGCGTACGGGAGCCGTCGCTTCGGCAGCCTCTGCCTCGCTGCTCGCGCCTGCCTGAATCAGAATGCCGGAGCTGTTCTCCAGATGTGCGCGGATGAACCACTGGAACTGCTCCAGGGAACGCAGGTGCCCGATGAGCAGATCCTCGGTGACGGGGTCGATGGAGGCGACTTTCGCGGCGGCACTCCGGTGGTCCTTGATGACGCCGGAGTAGACGAGGTCGAGTGCACCGAGGTGAGCCAACGCGTCCGCACGACCGACGCTGTAGTCGTCCCAGTCGCGCTCGGAGACGATAACTCCGGGGGTGCCGCGCGGTTCGCCCCCCAGCGCGGAGATGCGTTCGGCAGTGCCATCAGCCATGCTCCGCACCGCAGCGGTCTGCGGGTCGAGCATTTCGTGCACGGCGATGAAGTTGGGCCCGACCACGTTCCAGTGAACGTGCTTGAGGGTGAGGGCGAGATCGTTGAGCGCGTGCAGACGCGGCTGCAATAGTCCGATCGCTCGTCCGCCCTGTCTGACGCCGAGGCCGGGGACGCTATAGCGGGGGGTGGTGTCGCTGGGGGACATGAGGCTCCTGTGACTCAGTGAAGAACTACCGCTCTCATGTGCACCACGTCGAGGGTCCTCCCACGCCCAACTGCGAAGACACCACCTGACTGGCCCTTCGCGAGGGCTCGGTCGGCCTATGCGTGCGACCCTGCAGTGCTACACCACCGCCAGGATGCTGGGTACCACTGATCTGCTTCAGCCACGTTGCCCCGATCGCCGCCGGTGGATGACCGCCAGGTCGAGCACCGCTACGAGGAGGAGCACCCCGCAGACTGCCGCGAGCACGCCAAGGACAGTCGAACTGGGGGAAGAATCCCTGCTTGAGGAGGTCGCCCACCACGCGAACCCAGCGGTCGCCAGGGCGAAGACGACCAGTGCGGCTGTGGACAGAATCGTGCGCAGGCCCAGGTCGCTGCGTGCGGCAAGGGGTTCGGTGCCCGAGCGACGGTGGCGTGTCGGGCTGCGGGATTGGCTGTCGTCCCTCGGTTCGCGCGGGGGCATCTGGGACATCGAGCTCACCTCTGACCTGCTGATGACCGGACCGGGGGCAAATGCGGTACCCGGCTGGATGCCGGGCCGCCGGGTTGCGGCCCGACAGGTTCGAAAAAGCTGCACTACATCGTCTTGCATACAAGGGCGAGGCGGCGTCTGGGAACGGGCGAGCGCAGATCTGACTTGATGCGATGAGCAGTCACGCAGTTGACCGAAGCCAGGGCGGGCCAGCAGTTGACGATGTGTTACGACCGACCGTCTCCCGTCCACCGTGACGGGCCCCACTGAGCGGGCTCGTCAGTGCCCACGGTCATCTCTGACCATCCTGCTCGATGGGCTCGATCGTTTACAGAACCTGGCAGCACTCCGGAACTGGCCTGCCCCGTCTACTGTGCGTCCAGCCAGTGAAGATGACGATGTCGAGGGCGGCCGTCTGGGCCGGTCATGCGGCTGGATGAGCTCCACCCATCTGGTGGCCAGCGGGTTTTGGGTGGGACCGTACGATCTGGTTAGCTTCCGCTGCCGTCCGGTCTACGCCCCCGTGACCGGGCGGCAATTTCCGCCCCTCCGCAGAAGGGGCGGAAAAGCCAAGCGGGAATGCGGGGGCCGGCGGTGGCGGTGTCAGCGGTCGCCGGGCATGGTGCGGCGCTCTCGTGCGCCGGGGCGGGTGCCGCGACCGTCGGTGCGGTCGCGGGCCGCGGAGGCGGCGGCGAGGGCGAGGAGGGTGGCGATGACGCCGGTGATGAGGTTACTGGTGATAGAGCGGGTGTGGGCGACGTCGCCTGCGACGACCCAGGGGGCGACGCAGGTCCAGATGCCGATGACGGCGGCGGCCCAGGCCATGGAGTGGGTGCGCTCGTAGGAGGTGCCCAGGCCACCGAGGAGCAGCATGAACGCGATCCCCGCGATGAGGTTGTTGACGGCGAGGGTGGCGAAGCCGTTGAAGCCGGCTATCCAGGGTGATGCCGCGAGGTAGAGGCCGGTGATGAGAGCCAGGGCCTCGATCAACTGGGCTCGTGGGGTGGCGGCGGCGCGCTCGTGCCGGGCACGCAGTTCCATCAGGTCGGGGTGCTCCTCGATGGGTGCGCGATGGGTTGACGCCATGATGGCCTCCGAAAGAGAGCTTTTTACCCACCACCTAGCCTAAAACTGACATAAAAATAGGCAAACGGGGCCCCCAGCTCCGGCTTTCGGGGCCCGCCCGCGCCGGATACGTCCGTCGGTGAACCCCGCCCCGGGGCCGGGTCAGCTCTTGGCGATGCCCATGCCCAGGAAGATGCCGACGACCAGAGCCTCGGCGCCGGCGGCCCTCACGGCGCGGCTGCCGCTGTCCGCGACGGCCTGCGTGGCCTGCGCGCCGGCAAGGTTGCCTCCCGGACGGCCAGGGCCGTCTCCAGCCCGTGAATCTCGCTCTTCAGCTCTGCTGTCTCCACGATCACGTTCCTCACGTGCCGCATCCGAGTCCCCGAGAGGTGCCATCCATCCGTTCGTCGCAGATCTACCAGGCACTCTCCTTCGGGCAGACCTCGGCCAGGAGCTCGAGCAGGTAAGCGGAAACCGGATTGAGTTCGCCGCGCCGCACCCAGGTGTAGACGACAGCCCGCGTCGGCGCGTCGACGTGCTGCAGCACGTATCCGTCCACCAGGCCGTCGCCGTCGGGGCACTGCCGTACCAGGATCTGCCGGGGCCTCCCGTCCTGTTCGACTAGGACCTCGACGACCTCGCGCTCCGGGCCGTCACGGAACTGATACACCCAGCATTTCCGCATACCAACCATTCTCTCCACCGCCCTCAGGAACCCGGCGCCAGACACGGCCACAGGCCACTCGTTGGATCACCACCCGTTCAGATGGCGACGCCGATCCGTCGTCCAGAGAGGCGCTCGCCGGGCACCCGCACGGCGGCGGGGGCGCGCACCCACACCCCTCAGGCCCTGTGCGCCGACCGCGTCGGCGGGTCATCGCGCGGCCGCCCCCCAGGCCCTGCACGCGCTCTCGGCGCCACCCAGGGCTCGACCGTTCGGCATCGAATCCGGGGCCGACGACACCACGCCCTGCCCCAACCAACCGCGCGACCGCTGGCCCCCGGCGCGGGCGCCCGTCGTTGGCAACGGTGCGCCGCAGACACCCAACGCGGCTGTGCCCGCGCAGTGGGGAAGCGATGGACGGTGATGCCGGAATCGGCCGGCACACCGTGAGAGAGGAACCGCGCCATGGAACAGTCTGAGCTGGAGAGCAAGGTTCAGCAGCTGGAAACGGGTATGGCCGCCCAGGAGGCGTTATGGCCGGGGCGCAGGCCACGCAAGCGGCGGCGCAGGCAGGGATCACCTCGACGTTCAGGTTCGCCGCGACGCAGACGGGGACGTGGGCGGTCATGGCCACCGGCAGCGTGGCACTGCTGGCCGGAAGCTTCCTCGGCATGGCCATCGCCAAGGGCTGACGGCCGGTCCCGCCCTACCGGGAGCCGCCGCCTCGCAGCGGGCCGCCCCTGTCGGCCCCCTGTCGCCGGGCAGGGGCGACTCGCTGCGAGGTGGCCGCGGTCCAGCAGCGGATCCCAGCGTTCGCCTCACACGGTGAAAAAGTTCCCATGGGCGGGCGGGGCATGACCGCGGCACCCGTTTGCGGGCCGCGGGCCTCCTCAGGGATACGGAGCGCACCGGAACCGGTTCATCGCGCTGGTCGAGCCGGACATCGAAGCGTGCCAGATCTGCCCATCCGGAGGCAGGGCGGGCGCATAAGGCCGTCGGACCGCCCGACGCGCCATGGGATGGCGGAGCCTGCAGGATCGCAGTGTGGAGTTCCCGATCAAGGTAGCGCTGGCTCAGGCGGTCCCGACGCTGCCCGAGGGGCCGGGGATGTGGTTCGAGCCGAAGTTCGACGGGCACCGAGTCGTGCTGCGGCGTACCGATGACACGGTGATCCTGTATGCCCGGTCCGGGAGGGCCGTCACGCCGTACTGGATGGACCTGGCACTGGCCGGCATGGCGCTGCGGAACATGATCGAGGCTCTCGATGTGGGCGTACCCCTACGTGAGGTTTACGAGCAGCTTCGCCACGTCCAGACCTAGGAAGGCACCGATGTCGCTGACGTCGATCACGCGCTTCCTCCGGTCATCCTCACCCGGCCGTCCCACGGCACCGATCAGCAGGGTGCCGGTCGGCACTGGCTCGCGTTGCCACGTGCCGCCTCCGGGCTGGCTCATGATTTCTCCCGCTGATCGATGGGGGCGGCAGCGAAAGCAGGACGGTCATGTGCTGAGGAGGCGGTTGAAGAACGAGCGGTAGCGCTGGAGCGCTATGCGCAGATCCTCGGTGAGGACCTCTTCTCCCCGGCCCCACTGGCTTTCGAGCCCTTCCTTGCGGGATGCGAACGACCGGGTCAGCGTCTGCATGACCTCGGCGACCAAGGCGTCGGCCGTACGGACGGCGTCCTGCGGATCGTCGACGAAGGCTGTCTGGACGGCCCGCCATTTGGACTTGAAGGCCTCGGCTTCCTCGGGACCGAGAAGCGGCTCGTTCTCCTGGCCCTGGTCCGGCGCCGAAGCGTGCGGTGCACCCGCCACGGCCTGCCCCGTGGACGGGGAGCCCTCAGCGGCGTCCACAGTGGGCGGGGGAGCGTCCGCCGCTGCCGGCGGTGTCCACGATCTGCGTCTCGGTCATCCCGAGGCCGGGCGAGATCCTCGGTGCTGAGGCCCGCGTCGGCCGCGCTGCTGTGGTCGCCCGATCCACTGTGTTCGCGCTGCATGCTTGTTCACCTCGTCCGAATGGGTTTCGACGGGCTCTCGATCCTTTGGCCCGCCGGTATGCGCGGGCGCCGGGTCAAGTGTGTTGCTGCCCCGGCCTGTCGCCGTTGGTGAGCAGGTCGTCGAAGAGTGCGCGGTAGTGCACCATCGCTCCCCGCAGTTCCTCGGTGGTCGTCTGTTGACCGCCGGCTCGTGCATTGACTTCGTGGGCGGCGCGGTAATGCTCCAGCGTGCGCCCGTGTTCGACCGACAGGTCCTTCACCTGCTGCTCGTAGCCCTCGGTCGGGTAGCCGCGTTCCTTCATGAGCCGGGTCACCAACTGGTCCGCCTCACCGACCGCCTCTCGCGGACGGTCCACGAAGTGCTCCTGCACGCTGCTCCAGTCCTGCGTGTACTGCTGACGGGCAGTCGGGGCCAGCGGCTTCAGATCGAGGTCGTCGTGCCGTTGCTCGCGGTCGCGCAGATCACGCTCAGCCGCCGTGCGGCTGTCACCGGCTTCAACAGCGCGCTCATACTCCGGCCCGAAACGCTCCCGCAGATGCCGACGACGAGCTGCCATCCACAAGCCGACCGCAAGGACGATGAGGACGACCACGACAATGATCGCAATGACGATTCCTGACGACATCGAGCGCCTCCCTGATGTCGCTGTTCAGATCCCTGTCAACCGGCCCAGCGTGCGCAGCATCCCGGGAGGCGATTCCCGCGCCCCGCGCGCCATCCCTAATCGGGCCGCCGCATGCACTCCACCCATACGCCCCCAACGCCCCGCCCGCCACCCGGGACACCACAATGAACACGCAGGGCACAGGCCGAGAAGCAGTGAGTGATGCGGCTGTGGGCACTGCTGACAGCCGACAGCGCAGGCCCAACCGATCACTCCCCCACTGCCTGCACCAACCCGGCTCGGGCGCAGACCGGGGAGTATGAACCCCTACGAGGGGCTGGCCACGGTTACGAGGGGCTGGCCACGGTTACGAGGGGCTGGCCACGGTGGAACGCATGGACGGGACCCGGGTACGCGCGTGGGCCGAGGTCGCCGTCGCCCGGGAGCACAGCCCGGCAGACGCGGACCGGCCGTGGACAGCCCGGCTGACTTGACCGCAACCGGCAGCGAAGCACTCCTGCTGAAGGGCGCCGTCACTCTGCTCCTCGACTCCCGGACCCGCTGGCCCGTCGAAGTCACCCACGTACAGCCAGATGGCCGATGCCGAGCCTGGCCGCCTGCTCGTTAATCCTCACGCTGAAACCGTGAACACGAGAAGAGACGTCGAGTGGAACGGCGAACCCTCCCCCAACCCGCACGCCACGCTGACGGGACGCACGACAAGCACGGGACGGGGCCGCTCGGTACGGACGGAGCTGCAACAGATCGCTACACCGCCGACCAGGCAGCGGTGGTGGTCACACCGCTCGTCTCCCAGATTTACGCCGCGGCAGCGGAGCTGGCCGGACTCGCCGAACACCTCCTGGTACTCCAGGAGCACCAATACGCCGACCGGCCATAGCAGCAGGGTGCCGCCGGACGTAACTGGCACCCGGGGCGCCGAGTGCCTGGCCGGGCCGCACGGGGCGCGGCAGTGCTTATCTGTCGGCTCCGGCTTGGGCGTGGCGGCCTGCGGGCTGGGGCCCGTGCCAGTCCAGGCACACGATGGTGGCGTCGTCTGCCGGGTGCCCGTGGCAGGCATCGGTGACCGCTTGGGCAAGCGTCCGGACCACCTCGCGAGGGTGTTCGCCAGCGGTGTTTTGGATCACGTCAGGCAGGTCGACGGATTCCGCTTGGCGTTCTTGCATGCCGTCGGTGTAGAGCACCAGGCGGTCGCCTGGGTCAAGGCCGAGGTCCTGGACCCGGAACGGGCCGGGTGCGTGCACGCCGAAGGGCAGGTCGGCCTGCAGGGGTACTTCGTCGACTGTGCCATCGCGCAGGCGCAGTGGCCAGGGGTGGCCGGCGTTGACGAGCTGTGCGCCGGACCCGTCCAGGGCGATACGCAGGAGCTGGCCGGTGGCGAAGGCACCACGGCCGTGGTTGAGGAGGGCCTGATTGGTCTGGCGGGCTTGTTCGGCAAGGTCCTCCTCGGCGCGGCGGGCGCTGCGGGAGGCGTTGATCAGGAGGGTGGCGATGAGGGAGGCCTCGACATCGTGGCCCATGGCATCGGTGACGGCAAGGTGCAGGGTGGCGTGGTCGAGGCTGTAGTCGTAGGTGTCCCCTGCGACGGTGTCGGCCGGCACCAGGGCGCAGGCAAGGGCGAACTCAGCGGCCTCGCAGGAGGCGGCCGAGGGCAGGAGCTGGTGCTGGATCTCGGCGGCCAGGCTGAGCTGGGTGGTGCGCTCGCCCCAGTGATAGAAGTCGGTGAAGCGGCGGTCGGTGACGATGATGTACGCCAGCACGTGCGCGGCCTCCTCGACCTGCTCCAGCACCTCCTGCGTGGCCTGGGGAAGGAACAGCTCCAGCACGCCGATGGTGTCGCCCCGGTTGGTGACTGGTGCGACCACCCGCTGCAGGTCGCCGGCCGGCTCCTGCACCAGCTTCTGGGTACGCAGGACCTTGTCGTAGATGCTGCCGGCCAGGGGGAGCTGGTCGGCGCGTCGACCCTGCTGTGGGACCGCCTCCTCGCTGACCCGCACCACCTGCTGGCCGACAACGTCGACGAACAGGAAGCTCACGTACTGCGCGCCGAAACGGTCCCGCAGGTTGTCCGCGACCATGTCCAGGGACGCCACCGGCGCCGCATCCTCGGCTGCGTCCAAAAGCTCGGCCAGCCGGCTCCGATCATTGGCCATTGTCGTCTCCCAGCGTTCTCCTTCGCACCCCCACCTGACCACGCGCACCATCCTCACGCGACTGCGCATCGAGTCGGCTGGGGGATCTGACGACTGCCGTTAGCTCCAACCAACAGCTTCAACGAGCGCGGTCCATGCTCACCTCCAAACGGGCCGCGTGGTCGAGCCCAGGAAGTGGTTGCTGGACACCCATGCGCGCGCCTTGCCCGATCGGCTCACCCATCACCTGGGCTGACTTTCCGTGGTGCAGATCCAGGCGCCGTCTCAAGTGCCTGGCCTGCGCATCCACAATCACCGCCTGGAGAGTCGGACTTCGTCCTGATGCCTTTCTTCGCGCGCCGGGCGCGAGCAGGGACGGGGAGAGCCCAGCGCGCGGTGTAGAGGCGGTACTCCGGGCGCGCGCCGCGCGACGTCCTCGCGCCGGTGATATCGGTGCAGTGCGCGGCCTATGATCCGCTCGTCCAGGTCCCGCTCGTGGCGGCGGCCGCGCAGGACGAGCGCGAGGTGACATCGGGCTTCGGCAAGCAGTGCCGAAGGTGGAACCAGCCGCCGCCGTTCATCACGAATACGCGCGCGGTGACGTCGACGGCCCGCCAGGGCCACGTCGACGACGGCGGCGACGCGGGCACGCCCGAGTGGGGACTCGATGACGGTAATCCCCTGGAGGTGAGGATGGCGCTCTCGACTTCCACCCGTTGCGCAGCTGCGCAAACGGCCGGGCCACGCTGCTTGGGCTGGCGGCTCTTGCGGGCCGCGATCCCGTTCAGATTGGTGCGGGCCCGCTCGGAACGACAGACAGAAACTTCAGCTCGCCGTCGTCGCCCTGCGCCGCACCTCCACGGCGGGTGAGCCGAGTACTGTGACGGCCGGGCTGTGGCCTGCCGCTCCGGTGCGCCCGGACCACCTTTCGAGCAGATGGCGGCTGTCAGGTCGTTTCTGTGTGCGCCGCAATTACCTGTTGTTCATGACTGAATCGCTAGATTTCGACGACCGTGGCCCTGATGCTGGAGCTGTGCGGCAGGCACTGAAACGCGTACTGCCGTCGGCTTCGGGCCCGGCAGGATAATCCAGGGTATGGACCGGCTGGAGCGCGCTGCCGCCCTGGACGGGCTCGTCGAGCACGTCCGGAGCACGGTTCGAGCAGTTCCCTTTGGCCGTGCGAGGGACGTGCTGCACGGCCGCTGGCTGGGCCATCCCGTTCATCCGCTGATGGTGCAGGTGCCGATCGGCACCTGGTTCTCGGCGGCCGTGCTCGACCTGCTCCCCGGACAGCGACGGGCAGCGAGCACGTTGATCGGTGTCGGGCTCGCTGCCGCCGTTCCGGCGGCCGCCGCGGGCTGGGCCGACTGCGCGGAGCTGCAGCGCCGGCAGATGCGGGTGGGGCTGGTGCACGCGGCGGCGAACGTCACGGGAGTGTGGCTGTACACGGGATCTATCACTGCTCGGGTACGGGGGCGCGCCGCCCTGGGAAAGGCGCTCGGGTTCGCCGGCCTGGCGGTCGTCGGTCTCGGCGGGGCGATCGGTGGTCACCTGGCCTACCGGCAGGCTTCTGGCGCCAATCACGCCGAGATGGTGCCGGAGTTGGTGAAGCCGGGGTGGCACGATATCGGGGACGTCGCCGACTTCCCCGTCGGCAGAGCAGTCCGGCGGCACGTCGACGATGTGGCCGTCCTACTCGTGCGCGAGAGCGGCAACCGTGTGCATATTTTGGCGGACTCGGGCAGTCACATGGGTGGCCCCCTGTCCCAGGGCGCGATCGACGACGGCTGCGTACGCTGTCCCTGGCACGGCAGCGTCTTCCGCCTCCAGGACGGCTGGAACGTGCGTGGACCCGCGACCGCCCCTCAGCCCGCCTTCGACACCCGTATCACCGGTGGCCATGTCGAGGCGCGGCTCCTCAGCACGGAAGCAGCAGGCACAGCCGACCCGTCGCACGATGCGGCTTGACGTGCTGGAAGGCAAAACCATACAAGACCATCAATGCCATTCAGCGAAGGCAGCTGTGGATCACGGCGTGCGTAAGGAAGGCACCCGGATGCAACGGGCCGTGGAATCGGTCCGACGTGCAAGCAGCACCTACTCTCCGCGGGAGGAACGCCGACTCGGCGGGCATCTCGGAGCCCCCAGTCGCGTTCGGCGCGTATACAGCCGCCTGGAGTGCGGCAGTCGGCATGCGGAAGACGAAGGTCCCGGACCGCCACGAACCCTGGGACGTCCCTCCTCGATCCAACCGAGTGTCGCTGGAGGAGATCGACAGCATATTGATGGAGGACGCTGGTGTGGCGCCAGCAGGCACCGCCCTCGTGGTTCCGCGGGACGGGTACGACGGCGACCGCTTTGTCGCCGCCTACGTCGTACGCGCCAAGGACGGTAGGGATCCCGACGGCGTTGTCACCGTCCGGCTGCACGAGCGCCTGCGCCGTTCACCAGCCGCCAGCTCGTCGGTACTGGCCGCGTGGTGCCAACTCGCGGTGAGCTGGAGACGAGGGTGCGTGACGCCTGGGCGCAGACGCGCGGCATCGCTCCCGGCGAGTTGTCGACGGAGGCCGATTTCTTCACCGACCTCGGCGGTCACTCCCTGCTCGCCGCGCGCCGTGTCGTTGCTGCGTGGCCGGGACGACGGGGCCGGTCCCACCCTGCGTGATGTGTACGAGAACCCCACCGTGCGGGCGTTGGCGGCACGCCTGCGTTCCTCGGCGGGATCCCCCAGCATGGCGGAGCAACCCCGTCCCGCGCCACTTCGGCACGGCCGTGGGGGGATCGCGCGTGCCGGGATGGCCCAGGCGGCGGCGTTGTACGGGCTGCTCCTGCTCCTCACGGTGCCGGTGGCTGTCTCCTACGCGGTGAACCACGCCCGGTTGTCGGGCTGGGGCGCCGTGGGGACGACGATTGCCGTGCTCGCCGGTTACACCGCCGTACGCTGGATCGTTCCCGTCGCCCTCGCCCGGCCGCCGGCGGCGTGCATCAGACCCGGCCGGTACTCGCCGTGGGCAGCGACCTATCTGCGTCTGTGGGCGCTGGACGTGCTGGTGCTCAGGATGAGTCCCCCGCCATGGGCCCCTATCTGTGGCTCCTGGGCGCGCGCATCGGCCCTGGCATCACCCATCGCCACCAGTTTCGTCGGTCTGCCCACACTGCTGCGCGTTGACCGCGACGCCGCGATCGGCTACGGCGCCACGCTGCGTCCCTGGCAGGTTGCCGACGGATGGGTCACGGTCGCCCCGATCACCATCGGCGAACGGGCGTACGTCGGTGCCAACGCGGTCTGTGAACCCGGCGCGTGTCCGGATCCAGGGCCCGGCCCTTGGACGGCGCCGGGTGCTCCCGTGGGTTCCCGGCGCCGCCCTGTGTGACCTGCCGGTGGGTCAGTGCTGCAGCAGCCTGCGGTGGCGATGCCACCGACCGAGGCGCCGGTCTCGGCGAGGTTCCCGCCCCGAACGTACGGTGATGATCCCTGTTCGTTTCATGATCGAAATGGGGAGAAGTACGAAGGGGGTTCCCTGTCCGGGAGCCTCTGCATGCCGGGAATGCACAAGCACACAAGCGCCGCTGACGGGGTGACAGGGGACGGGGTCGCTGGTGGCTGGTGGCTGCAGCGCAAGGCGATCCTGCGGGACCGCGACACCAACGACTACGCCTTCACCGAATGGATGTACGGCCCGACAGCGCCGACACCCGAGGAGGGGCCGCCGATGTTCTCGAAGATTCCGCTGGCCTCCCTCGATGTGTCCGACCTGACCGACAAGGCAGAGGTCTCCTCGGAGCTGGCGAGTGCCCGCTAGGTGTTCTGTCCATGGAGGTTGGTGACGGGGTTCACGGTTGAGTGATCTTGAAATGGGTGAGGGCCTTCTGGCCTGGTGTGGATTGCGACATCTGCACCGGCGACCGGAAAGGCCCTCGTGCCTCACCGTAATGCACCCCTGACCGAGACCGGACGTCTGCGCCTGGCACCGTTGTGTCGTCGAGGACGGCTGGCCTCTGCGGCGGGCGGCCGAGCGCTTCCAGGTCTCACCAACGACAGCCCAGCGATGGGCGGACCGTTACCGGCTGTATGGCGAGGCGGGCATGGCGGACCGGTCAACCGTCCGCACACCAGCCCACGCCGCACCCCGACGCGGACCGAACGACGGATCATCCAGGTCCGGAACCTGCGACGGTGGGGACCGGCCCGCATCGCCCACCTGCTCAGCCTTAACAGCCGCCCTGAGGCGAGCTGTTCGCGCAGTGTCCGGCGGCGCTCGGCGGGGGTGGTGCGGGTGTGCAGCGTCAGAACAGGCCCTTCGGGCGCTGTGCGTCGTACGCGGCGACCGCGGCGGTTTCGACGGCCGGACAGAGTTTCGCGAGCCAGGTGCGTCCACCTCAGTCGAACGGCCCGCCGCGTCCAGGAACGTGTCCTGCGCGGCGATGATGCCGCGCAACAGGTCGGCACCCCGAAGCTACGGCGAAGTGACAAGTAGCTCTCCGATCACCGGCATGAACGCGCCTATGGAGCCATCCGAACTCCTCACGCCCTCGCCCGCGATTCTCACCGACGTCCGGATCGGGTACGCCCGGCTCTCGACCGGCGGGCAGAAGCTCGACCGCCAGGTTGACGCGCTCACCGCGGCGGGCTGCCGCCGCATCTTCGCCGACAAGAAGTCGAGCAAGAACAACCTCCGCGCCGAGCTCAAGGTGTGCCACGCCTTCCTCACCCCTGGCGACAGCCTGGTCGTCCCCTCCCTCGACCGCTACGATCGGTCACTCCAGGACCTCGTCAACATGGTTGCCGAACTCCGTGAGCGCGGCATCGGCTTCCGGTCCCTGCACGAGGCGCTCGACACCACCACCCCGGGCGGGCGCCTGATCTTCCACGTCTTTGCCGCCCTGGCGGAGTTCATCCGCGCACTCATCGTCGCCGGCACCCGCGAGGGCCTGGCCGCCGCCCGCGCCCGCGGCCGTACGGGAGGGCGCCCCACCGTCGTCAACGAGGACCTCATCCGCGCGGCCCGCGACATGCTGCCCGACCCGGCAAACAGCGTCACCACCATCGCCAAGATCCTCGGCGTCTCCGTCGGCACGCTCTTTAACCAAATCCCGGAGCTGAAAGAGCTCCGGGA
The DNA here is from genome assembly GCF_036108815.1 of Streptomyces sp. NBC_00353. NCBI lineage: Bacteria > Bacillati > Actinomycetota > Actinomycetes > Kitasatosporales > Streptomycetaceae > Streptomyces > Streptomyces sp. NBC_00353. Next base: position 724,068 of record NZ_CP107985.1, read on the forward strand.
CTCCCGCGTCCCGCGCCAGTTGGAGGGAACCAGCCAACCAACCCCCGCTCCTTGCTGTGGGGGGCGGAGGCACGAGCTCTGAACCTGACCTCCTATTCGGTGCGCAGGGCCGTGGCGGTTCGGGCCCTGGCGGCCCAGCCGGCGGGCAGGAGCGCACCCAGGGTGGCGATGAGCAGGCCGCCGAGTGCGAGCGGGAGCAGTTCGGTCCCGTGGTAGACGGCGATGGCGGAACTGGGGAGGCGGAGCCCCACGCTGTCGCCCATCGCGGGGATGACCCAGCCGTGCAGGGCTACGCCGAGCGGCACGCCCAGAGTGCCCGCGACCAGGCCGGTCACTACGACCGAGGTGATGACCATCGCGATGGTCTGCCGGGGGGTCATGCCGAGCGCCTTGTGGACACCGATCTCCCGGACGCGCTCGCGGGTGTCGAGCAGCACGCCGTTGAGCACGCCGAGCGCGGCAACGGCGACGAGCATCAGCGTGAGGATCACGGACAGCGCGTTGAGCGTGACGACCATGTCGCCGCCGGCGTCGAGCCCGCCGGCCCGAGCGGTGGCCCCCAGCGGTGCCAGGTCGTTGTTCAGCGCGTCGACGTAGCCGGTCACGTCGGTGCCTGTCGTGACAGCGATGTGATGGCTCGTCTCCGTCAGGTCGGGATGTGCGGCCGTGAGGGTCGAGGCGTCGGTGAAGACCTGCATGCCGTCGTTACGGGGGTCGAGGACCTCGCCGACGATCCGGACCGTGACCGGCTCGGCCAGGCCGTTCAGGGTGACGGTGTCGCCGATGCGTGTGCCGGTGGCGGCCAGGAAGGGGGTCGGGACCACGGCCTCGCCGGGCTTGTCGATCCATCGGCCCGAGACCATCGTGTAGCCGCCCCAGGAGGCGTCGCCGGTGAAGGCGATCACGTCGATGGTGCCGGTCAGGCCGGACACGGTCGCCCGTACCGTCGCGGCGCTGTAGTACTTCCCGGTTCCGGCGGCGGCCTCGATGGCCGCGGCAACTGCAGCGGGATCGGCCTTGGGCTGCTTCTCGGGGTCAGGGCCTTGGGGTCCGAAGTTCGGCAAGGGCGCGGGCACGACGACATCGGCGGCGTCGTGGGCCTTGGCTTTCATCACCTGGCCGAGCGAGGCGCCCATCCCCACGGTGAACGTGACGGCGATGGTGCCGAACAGGATCGCCGTGCCCATGGCCAGCGCGCGGGCGGGCCGCGCGAAGGGCCGGGCCAGGCCCAGCGAGACCGGCTGCGGCAACGGCAGCCGTCCGGCCAGGCGGGCCGCCCATCGGCCGCGCCCCGCCGAAGCGGTACGCCCGACGGCGAGCGCATCGACCGTACGCAGCCGCCCGGCCCGCCAGGCACTCGCCCACGCGGTCGCCGCCACCAGACAGAGCACCCCGGCGATCACCGCCAGGTCGACCCAGGGGGCAATGGCCAGGGACGAGGTGCCGTAGACCTCCTCGGTCTCGGCCAGTACGGGGACGGCAAGCAGGTGACCGGCGAGGACACCGAGGGCCGTACCGACGACGGCCGGGATCAGTGCCTGGCCCACGTAGGCCCGCACGACCTGGGCCGGGGTGAAGCCGACGGCCTTGAGGATGCCGATGCGGCGCGTTCCCGTGCCGACGGCCGACGCGACGACGTTGCCGACGATGAGCATCGACATGACCAGACCCAGGGCACCGAACGCGACGAGGAACGGGACGTAGACGGCGGTGTCGCGCTCGGCGGTCTTCTTGACCGTGAGCCATGACTGTTCGCCGACGGCCGTTCCCGGTGGCAGAGATTCCGTCACGGCCCTGCGGCCTGCGGTGATCTGTGCGGCGGTGCCCGCGTCGGTGAAGCGGTAGAGCATCTGGTAGCCGCCGATGCCCGGCGCGGTGAGCGCCCGCATCTGGGACGGAACCACCCAGGCGTCAGCGGTCTGCGTGACCGAGCGGGCCACACCGACCACCGTCAATGTCGGACCGCCGGGCAGATCGGGGAAGGCGAGCTTCATGCCAATGGTCGGGAAGAGCGAGGAGTTGGCGGACAGCACGATCTCGCCGGAATGCGTGGACCACCGCCCGTCGAGCAGTGCCACCTCGTCCACGTCCTGGCCGGGATCGCCCCGGCCGACCACGGTCATCGGCCACCCGGGGACCGCCCCGTCCGACCGCGGGGTGACCGTCGCCGTACGGAACGGCCCGACCGCACTGCTCACCCCTTCGGTGTCCTTGGACTTGGACAGTTGCCCGGCACTCACCTTGCCCGCGTCGTACTGCACGGACAGATGCGCGCCGTGCTGCCTGGCGAAGGCGTCGTCGAAGGGCGCGCCGGAAACCACGAGCAGCGATCCGCCGAGGACGGAGGCGGCCACCGCCATCATCGTCGCGAGCCCGATCACCAGCGTCTGCACCCGGCGTCGGTTCACCCCCGAGCGCACCACCTTGCCGAGCGCGCTCATCGGACGGCCTCCGAGGCGACGGCCTGCGACCGGACGTCTTCGGTGATCCGGCCGTCGGCGATCCGGACCGTACGGTTCGTGCAGGACCGGGCCAGAGCCAGGTCGTGGGTGACCACGACGATGGTCTGGCCCTCGGCATTGAGGCCGGTGAGCAGCCTGCTGACGTCCTGTCCGGCGGCCGTGTCCAGGGCCCCGGTCGGTTCGTCGGCCAGGAGCAGCGCCGGCCGGTTCATCAACGCCCGGGCCACCGCGACGCGCTGCCGCTCGCCGCCGGACAGCCGCCCCGGGTAGGCGCGGGAGTGCCGGTCGATGCCCAGCAGTTCCAGGAGTTCCGCCGTCCGGCGGTCTGCCTCGCCACGTGCCATACCCGCGAGGCGCGCGGGCAGGACGACATTGTCGGTGACGGTCAAATCGTCGAGCAGGTTGAAGAACTGAAAGACCATGCCGATCTTCGACCGCCGGTAGAGCGCCGATCCGGCTTCGCCCAGCTGGTCCACCCGCACCCCGTCCACCGTGACGGTCCCCGTATCGGGCCGGTCCAGGCCCGCGATCAGATTGAGCAGCGTGGACTTGCCGCTGCCGGAAGGACCGAGGATCGCGACGGCCTCGCCGGGCTGCACGGTCAGCGACGCCTCGTGCAGAGCGGGCGGGCCGTCGTCGTATCGGCGGCTCACCTCGCGCAGTTCGATCACCGGCGTGGTCATGGAGGGCTCCTCAGGTACGGGCAGCTGGCTCCGCGAACGCTAGGAGCAGGCCCGCCCTGCACGCGTCGTCCGCCCGAACCCATTTCGGTACCGCGCTGGGACGATCCCCGGAAACGTCATCCCTGCGATGTAGGCGGGTGATGTATCCGGTGCGGTGGGAATGACCACCGGGACGGACTCCGCAGGTCCGCGCGGCGGCGACAATGAACCGGTGATGGACGTACGTACGACGCTGGAGCGGCTGCGGGAAACCGCCCGCCGCACGGTCCGCGACGCCAGGCTTCCGAGCGGTCCACCGCTGCGGCCCACCCGGCGCGCCTGGCAGTTCGACGCGCTGGTGGCACTGGCACTCGGAATCGCCACCGTCTACTACGGCATCGACAACGCCGACAACGTCGTGGTGCGTGAGATCGCACCCGGCGTGGAGCGCGTCGTGCCGCGCCCGTCCGGCCCCGGCGGCATGGCCTTCATGGTGACCCTCGCGGTCATCGCCTCGGGTTCTCTGGCGCTGCGCCGCCGCTACCCGCTCGCCGTGCTGTGCATCGTGACGGCCGCGACACTGGCGACACCGCAGAGCGTCCTGCGGCTGACCTTCTACGCGTTCGTCATCGCCGTCTACAGCGCCGCTGTGTACAGCCCGTACCGGGTGGCGACCCTGGCGGCGCTGCCGGTGTCGGTCGTCCTGGTCGGCACCTCAGGGAACTCGGTGACACCGATCGTCCCCAACGAATACATCGCCCTGCTGATCCTGGTCCCGATGGCCGTGGCCGCCGTCGGCCTGCGTACCTGGAAACTCCGGACCGACGAGGGCCACACCCGGCTCTCCGCCCTGGAACGCGAACAGGCCGAGGCACTGCGCCGGGCCGTCGAGCACGAGCGGGCCAGGATCGCCCGCGAACTGCACGACGTCGTCACGCACAACGTCAGCGTGATGATCATCCAGGCGGGCGCCGCCCGCAAGATCATGAACACCTCTCCTGAGCAGGCCGGCGAGGCGCTGCTCGCCGTCGAGGCGGGCGGGCGGGCGGCCATGACCGAGCTGCGCCACGTCATGGGACTGCTCACCATGGCCGACGAGAGCGAGGGGACGGACGGAGGTGCGGAGCTGGCCGATACGGCGGCGGAGTTGGCCCCGCAACCCGGCCTGGACCAGCTGGAAACGCTGGTCGGACGGGTCCGGGACACCGGACTGCCCGTCGACCTGACTGTGACCGGCCCTCCCCGCCCCCTCCCGCCCGGCCTCGAACTCGCCGCCTACCGCGTGGTCCAGGAAGCCCTGACCAACACTGTGAAGCACGCGTCCGGCGCCGCCGCCGTCGTGACTGTCGAATACGGCCCGGAACGGCTCCGGGTGGAAGTCACCGACACCGGTGGGCACTCGGGCGCGGGCGCGGCCGCCGGGAACGGCCGGGGCCTGATCGGCCTGCGCGAGCGTCTCGCCGTCTACGACGGAAGCCTGAACACCGGCCGGCGGCTGACCGGCGGGTACCGTGTGGAGGCGCTGATCCCCTTGGAGGCACCGTGACCGAGCCGCTGCGTGTGCTCCTCGCCGACGACCAGACCCTGGTGCGCACGGGATTCCGGTTGATCCTCGGCGCCGACGGCATCGAGGTCGTCGCCGAGGCGACCAACGGAACCGAAGCGGTCGAAGCGGTCCGCCGCGCACGTCCCGACGTGGTCCTGATGGACGTCCGGATGCCCGAGATGGACGGCCTGGAGGCCACCCGCCGCATCCTCACCGGCGCCCCCGGCGAACCCCGTGTCATCATCCTGACCACCTTCGACCTCGACCGATACGTCTATGCGGCACTGTCCGCCGGGGCCAGCGGCTTCCTCCTCAAGGACGTCACCCCCGAGCATCTGACCGCGGCCGTCCGCACGGTCCGTACCGGCGACGCTCTCCTCGCGCCCGCCATCACCCGCCGCCTCGTGCAGCGGTTCGCCCAGCGCGGCAGCGACACCGCCGCCCTCCACCGCGACCTCGCGTCGCTCACCCCGCGCGAACTGGAGGTCCTCGGCCTGCTGGCCCGAGGGCTGAGCAACGCCGAACTCGCCACCCGCCTCCACCTGGCCGAGGCGACCGTCAAGACGCACGTCGCCCGCATCCTCGCCAAGCTCGGACTCCGTGACCGTGTCCAGGCCGTCATCGTCGCCTACGAGACAGGGCTGATCAGTGCCGGCGCACGCGAGGCCGCCCAGCAGCCCACCGAGCAGGCGTAGATCGAAGCCGAGACTTGGGCTCAGCAGCCGGAACTGTGCCTGTCCCGGTAGTTCATGTGGGCGAAGGCGAACCCGACGATCGAGGCGCCGTGCGTGTCGGTGTGCTACCGGTCGATCTCCTCACGTAGCGGTCAGGCCTGGAGGTGGGCCAGGACTGCGTCGTGGGCGGCTGCCACGGCATGGCGGGAGTCGTCGGTGTGGTCGGCCGCGTCGAAGCCGTGGTGGCCGGCCGGGACGTCGATGATCTCGATCCGGGCTTCGGCGGCCTTGGCGGCGGCCAGGAACTCCTCGACGGTGGCCGCGAATTCGGCGTGCTCCAGGCCGGCCCGGGTGAGGACGATCGGCAGCTCCCCGGCTGTCCGCACCGCGGCCATGGGGCGGAACCGCGCGTCGACGGCGTTCCATCCGGGGGGCGGCGCGAGGACCGGGTAGTTCGCGGCGACGCAGCGCAGCCACGGCGGTGGCGCGGCGAGCCAGTCGGTGGCGAGCAGCCCGCCGGCGGAGAAGAACCACAGGGCGATGCGGTCGGCATCCACCCGCGGGTCGGCCCGGACGAGTTCGACGGCCGCGGCGATGTCCTCGGCGGCCTGCGCGTAGTCGGTGAGGGCGTACAGGCCGTGGTCGACGGTCACGCCGACGGCGCCCCGACTCGCCGCGTACCGGGCGTGGCCGGTGTAGACCGGCCAGTCCCGCGGGGTGGGCCGCAGCTCGGCTGCGACGGGGCCGCCGTGAACGAACACGACGGCGGGCCGGGGTCCGTCCGCGTCCGGCAGGTGGAGGTCGACCGAACCGATCCGCTCGCGCGGCCGCTCGGGGACGTCCAGTACGAAGGGCTTGAGGTAGAAGGGCTGTTCGTCGCCGCTCGCGGTGATCCGGTGCCCCTCGCCGGCGGCCGCCCGGAGCAGAACAGTGGCCAGCTCGTCAGGGGTGGAGAGCATCGGCCAGTGCCCGGTGGCGAGTTCGAAGAAGGTGACCTGGGGGTCGGCGAGCGCCCGGAACTGCGGCGGTCCGCTCCGAACCAGCGTCTCGACCATGGCGATGGTCACCCCGCCGGCGGTGCAGAAGACGCCAGTGGTGGGCAGTCCGGCGAGCGCCCCGCTCAGCCGCAGCGACTGAACGAGAGTGCCGGACGGATGCGGCGCGGCGTAGCGGTCCAGCCGGGCCAGCGCCTCCGCCGGGAGGCCGGTGGTGCTGCCCCAGCGATGCCACTCGTCGGGCTTCGGCACGGGGATCCGCCAGTCGTGCTCGGCCGCCCCGTCCCGGCTCAGCAGCCGCTCGCGGACTTCCTGGTCCGGGACGAGGGCGGCGTCGCCGTCCTGCGGCAGGCCGGCGTCCAGGTGAACGACCCGGCTGATCCGCTCCGGGCGGCGATCGGCGGCACCCAGCACCGGGTGGATGGCGTAGTCGTGGCCGACCAGCACCAGCTCCGGCGCGTCGAGGTGGTCGATCAGCTGCACCACATCCTCGATGTGCGTCTCCAGGTCGGTGCCCGGCCCGGCCAGGTGGCGGCGCTCCCCGAGGCCGGTGAGGGTCAGCGGGTGCACCTCCGCCCCCGACCCGCGCAGCCGTTCGGCGGTCTCCCGCCAGATCCAGCCACCGGTGAAAGGTCCGGAAACCAATACGAACGCCGTCATGATCGCCTCCTTGCGTGCCGCGGTCCGCGCGGCCGGCCGTACCGGTCGTCCGCGCTCGCCGGTACGGTAGGAACTCCCCCTGAGGGAGGTTCAAGCCTTGTCCCCTGACGGAATGTGGAGCATCGGCGAGCTCGCCGAACAGGCGGGCGTCACCGTGAAGACCGTCCGCTTCTACTCCGACCGCGGCCTGCTGCCCGAGGCCTCGCGCAGTGCCGGCGGGCACCGGCGGTACGGGCCCGACGCGTTGGAAAGGCTGCGGCTGATCCGCTCGCTGCGCACCCTCGATCTGCCGGTGCCGGAGGTGGGCCGGGTGCTCGACCACGGCGACGGGCTGGCGGACGCACTGGAGGACGCCATCGACGGACAGCTGCGCGAGCTGGGCTCGCAACTGACCGCGCTGCGCTGGCGGGAGGCCGCCCTGCAGCTGATCCGGGACTGCCCGGCCGAGGAGCGCGCCGACCGCCTGCGGCTGGTCGGCAGGGTGTCCGCCCCACCCAGCACGGCGCCGCTGGCGCGCTTCTGGCGGGGAGCCCTGCCCGTCCGGCTGTCGCCCCGGCTGGTCTCCTCGATCCTCGAGTACGCGGTACCGCAGCCACCGGCGGATCCGACGCCGGCCCAGGTGCTGACCTTCGCCCGGCTGTACGCCATCGCCACTGCGCCCTGCCCAGCTATCGACCCGCGCCGGCAGGCGGGCAACCGGACCGACAAGGTCCGCCGCCCCGACGTGCTGTACGACGGCCTCTTCGATGCGTACACGCTGGCCGCGGCTGACCTGAAGGGGAACCGGGCACCGAAGCGGGGGCAGGCACTCGACTGCTTCGTCGCGGCCCACGCCGACTCGCGCGGCCTGCGGGACAGCCCGGAGTTCCGCCGCAGGCTCAGCGGGCTGCTGGCGCTGGCCGCCGATCCGATGGTCGACCGGTACTGGGAGCTGACCGGCGAGCTGTCCGGCTCGCCGGAGCCGACCCTCGGGGCTGCCCACGAGTGGCTGCGGGCCTCGCTGGACACCGACGTCGCCGCAGCGGCCGGCTGAGCGGGGCACACCCGCTCAGCCGGCCGCTCTGGAGGTCGGCATGGAGGCCACCGCTCGGGTGAAGTCGACGAACGTGCGCATCGGCCGTGCTTGAGCGGGCCGGGCGGCAGCCTCCAACCAATTCACCAATTCACCGGGTCACCGGGTCACCGGGTCACCGGGTCACCGGGTCACCGGGTCACCGGGTCACCGAGTAGGAGTGGGCGCCGGTTCCGGCCAGGGATCCTCCATCGACGATCTGGTACTCGTCACGGATCGGACGGCCCGCGAACCAGGACTCCAGGATCTCTCGGGTACCGGCCGCGTACCGGGCCTGCGCGGAGAGCGAGGACCCGGAGATGTGCGGGGTCATGCCGTGGTGCGGCATCGTGCGCCAGGGGTGGTCGGCGGGGGCCGGCTGCGGGTACCAGACGTCGCCCGCGTAACCCGCCAACTGTCCGCTGCGCAGGGCACGTTCGACGGCGTCCCGGTCGACGATGCGCGCCCGGGCCGTGTTGATCAGATACGCGCCACGCTTCATTGTGGCCAACAGCTCGTCGCCGAACAGCCCCTCGGTCTCGGGGTGCAACGGCGCGTTGACCGTGACGACGTCGCAGTGCGGCACCATGTCCGCTGCGCTCTCATGAAAGACCAGCCCCAGCTCCCGCTCGACGTCCTCGGGCAGCCGGTACCGGTCGGTGTAGTGCAGCTTGACGTCGAAGGGAGCGAGGCGGCGCAGTACGGCCAGCCCGATGCGACCCGCGGCAACCGTGCCGACATGCATGCCCTCCAGGTCGTACGACCGGGCCACGCAGTCCGCGATGTTCCACCCGCCGTCCAGAACCACCTGGTGGGAGGGCAAGTAGTTGCGTACGAGGGACAGCGTCATCATCACCACGTGCTCGGCGACGCTGATGCTGTTGCTGTACGTCACTTCGGCGACCGTCACACCGTGCGCGATCGCCGCGTCGAGGTCGACGTGATCGGAGCCGATGCCGGCGGTGATCGCAAGCTTGAGGTTCTTGGCGGCGGCGATGCGCTCCGGGGTCAGATACGCGGGCCAGAACGGCTGCGAGATCACGACATCGGCGTCGGGCAGCTCCCGGTCGAAGACCGAACCGGCGCCGTCCTTGTCCGAGGTGACGACGAGGGTGTGCCCGGCCTTCTCCAGAAAGCCACGCAGACCGAGTTCGCCGGACACACTGCCGAGCAGACGACCTGGCGTGAAGTCGATCGCCTCGGGGGCCGGGGTGGTCTGGCCACCGGGGTAGTGGTCGATGACGGGGAGATCGTCACGGGCGTACGAGGTCGGATATCCGGCGGTCGGGTCGTCGTACAGGACGCAGAGCACCTTGGCCATGGTCACGGCTCCTCAACTACGTTGCCAGTAGGTGAAGTTCACGATCCTCGGGATCGAACGCCCTGGTCAAAGCGAACCTCGCTATGCCCGTATAGCCGACGGCTATCACCGTCGGCCACCAGCCGTCCGCCCGTAGTCATCCGTGTCCGTCGAGGTAGGTGCGCAGGAGCTCGTCCAGCGCCTGTCGTACGTCAGCCGCTCGGGCCACGGTGAGCAGGGCCGCGGCGAGAACCGAGGGTGGGTCGTCGGGGCCGGTGACCAGCCCGACCCGCGGTCCGTGCGCGGGCCCCTCCAGCGGAACCACCCGCATGCCGTCCGGTACGCCGAACATGTGCAGCCACGCGTGCGAGATCACGCTGGACCAGCGGCCACCGGGCAGGTGCGCGTACAGCCCGGCGACGCTGTCCGACTCGATCGTCGGCGCGGCGGTGGCGCCGTCGGCGGCGAAGCACTCGTCGATGATGCGACGGTTGCGCATACGTGGGCCGAGCAGGCACAGCGGGAGCGCGGCGGCCTGCGCCCAGCCGGCCGTGGGCGCGGTGGCGAGCGGGCCGTCGACGGGAGTGAGCAGGACGTACCGCTCCTCGTACAGAGGCAGCCGGCGCAGACCGCCACCCCGGGTGTCGTCGTCGAGGTACGTCATCGCCGCGTCCAGCTCGAACTCGGCCAGCCCGTGCGTGATCTCGGCCGAGGACAGCGACTCGATGCTCACCCTGGCCCGCGGGTGGCGCTCGCAGAAGGGATTCGTGACGAGGGAGGCGGTGGGCAGGGCGGTCGGGACCACGCCCAGGCGCAGGGTGCCGGACAGGCCGTCCCGTAACGCCGACAACTCCTGCCGCAGCCCGTCCCGTTCGGCGAGGAGGCGATGCGCCCACGCCAGCACCACCTCGCCCTCCGGTGTCAGCCCTTCGTACCGTCGCCCCCGGCGCACGATCGGTACGCCGAGTTCGTGTTCGAGACGGCGGATCGCAGCGGACAGCGACGGCTGCGAGACGTAGCAGGCGGCCGCCGCGCGGACGAAGTGGCGTTCACGGGCGAGAGCGACCAGGTATTCCAGCTGACGCAGCAGCATGCACGACCTCCGAGGGAGACTGCGGGGCAGGGCCTAGGGTTTCGGTGTGCCGACGTACAGCATTGGGCAGGCCGCGCGCCTGCTGGGGGTGAGTCCGGAGACCGTGCGCCGGTGGGCGGACAGTGGTCGGCTGCCGATGGGGCGTGATGGCTCGGGGAACCGGGTGATCGACGGGGTGGGGCTGGCCCGGTTCGCGAAGGAGCGTGCTCTCGGTGGTGTGCACGGTATCCCTGGCGACGCGCCGCCCACCTCCGTGCGCAACGCGTTCACAGGCATCGTCACCGCCCTGACCGTGGACGACGTCGTGGCCCGGGTCGAGGTCCAGGCCGGGCCTCACCAGGTGGTGTCGCTCGTGACCCGCGAGGCGGTCGAGGAACTGGACCTCGCCGTCGGCGTCACGGTCACCGCGCGCGTGAAGTCGACGAGCGTGCACGTCGACCGCCCGCGCCGGGTGAGTTCGTAGTCGGCGGCGTCGGGGTGCCCAGGCACAGCAGAGCGGTTCACAGGTCGAGGCGGTCGGCGAGGCTGGACAGGTTCCGGCCGGTGAAGTGCTCGATGCGCTGGACGCGGTAGTGCCGTCCGGGAGTCGCCCCAGGATTGCGGGTCCAGTCCCTGCAAGGGCCACCACCTCCGCGAGAGCTCCTTCCGCCAGTCCCGCCAGTCCCGCCTGTCGCGCACAGGCGTCCGCGGTGATCACCCGGTACGGGCCCCCGGCCGGGAACCCACAGCTCCACGACGCAGCTGCCACGGCGGCGCTCTCGGCCTCGCCGCCGGTCCCGGTGCCGGCCCCGGCTCCGGCTTCGGTTCCGATGAGCAGTACGCCGATTTCGTCCGCCGCCTGTTCAGCGGCGGCCCGGCGGTGGGCGATCGACTTCTGGCAGCGACCGAGAATCGCGGCCACCTCATGTTCGGCCCTGCCCTGACCGCCCTCCGCCGCCCACCACACCAGTCCGCTGAGCACGACCTCGCCCGACCGTACGAAACGGACCTCCAGGTCAGTGACGGTCACCCGGTGATCTCCCGCCGCAGCAGCGTGTCCTCGGCTCACAACAGGCGCAGGCCAAGGCTCTCTCTCCCCCCGGCAGGTGTTCGACGTGCATGCGCTCCGGCCCCTCGCAGCAGCTGCCGCATACGCCCCTCAAGGGCGTCCAGGAGTCTGACATCGGCATCTCGCATTCACCAGGTGTCTGCGCGTCATCGCATCGTAAGTGCCAGGTGGGATGAGCGGAATACCTCTTGGTTGATCCTCCAGAGTGCACACGGGAAAAGTCGGCGTTTCCGTGCGGTGAACCAGTCGCGCCGGCCCGGCGGTACGTATCTCTTCTCCGAGCAGCAGCCGCACCTGCGGCATCTGGTGGACCTGAGCCGGACCGGCTGGCCATCGGTGGAGCTACTGCCGGAAGGCTCGCTGGAGATCACTGTGACCTGCACGGTCGCCCAGCTGTCCCGCTTCGCGAAGGGATTCACAGCCGAGGTGGCACCGTTGTTCGAGCAGTGTTGCCGTGCCTTCCGGCCACGTTCAAGATCTGCAACATGGCCACGGTCCCGGCCGGCTCACGCGTCACCCCCACGGCCCTGAGCGAGGAGGACCGCGTCGGGGGCCTCGAACACTGGACGGGGTGCACGGAACCAGAGGGCTGCAACCGCGTCGTCCTACGCGAGCCGTCCGAGCGACAGTTCATCGCCTTCCGGATGGCAGGAAGAACCACGTGCCGGCAGGCATGAATGTCGGCATGCGGGATGTCATGGACCTGATCCGGTCCCTCATCACATCCGGATCGGACGTCGCCGATATGCCCCTCTCCGACCCGGACGTACCCCTGGGCCGCAACCTGCCGTGACGCCCCCGCCCGGGGCGAGAGTGGGCCGGATCCCACACCGTCTCTCGCCCTCTGTGCTGACAGTCGCCGCCACCCACCATGGGCTCACTGACGCACAGCAACGGAGGGATGTCACAGATCCCGGGATCGCCTGGTCGTAGTGAGTGACAACCCAGGCGATCGGAGTAGACCGTGGCTATCACTGAACAGAGTCTTTCCACCATGGTGCTGGTGATCGGCACCGGAGGTGCTGGGCTGCGAGCAGCAATCGAACTGGCTGAGGCCGGTATCGATGTCCTCGCGGTCGGCAAGCGCCCCAAGGAGGATGCCCATACGGCACTTGCTGCCGGAGGAATCAACGCAGCCCTGGCCACCATGGACCCCGAGGACAGCTGGCAACAGCACGCAGCCGACACTCTCAAGGAGAGTTATCTGCTCGCCGACCCTCGCACCGCCCAGATCGTCACTCAGGGCGCCGCCCGAGGCATCGACGACCTGGAACGCTACGGCATGGCCTTCGCGAGGGAAGAGGACGGCCGTATCTCCCAGCGCTTCTTCGGGGCGCACAAGTTCCGACGGACTGCCTTCGCCGGCGACTACACCGGTCTGGAGATCCAGCGCACGCTCATCAGGCGCGCCGATCAGCTCAATATCCCCGTGCTCGACGGCATCTGCATCACCCGGCTCCTGGTGCAGGATGGCGCCGTTTTCGGTGCGTACGGCTTCGACCTCACGCACGGTACGCGCTACCTGATCCACGCCGACGCCGTCATTCTTGCTGCGGGTGGCCATACCCGTATCTGGCGGCGCACGTCCTCACGGCGCGACGAGAACATGGGCGACTCCTTCCGCCTGGCCGTGGAGGCCGGAGCCCGACTGCGCGACCCTGAGCTGGTCCAGTTCCACCCTTCCGGGATCATCGAGCCGGAGAACGCGGCCGGCACCCTGGTCAGCGAGGCCGCTCGGGGTGAGGGCGGGATCCTGCGCAACATGCTCGGGGAACGGTTCATGGCTCGCTACGACCCTGACCGTATGGAGCTGTCCACCCGCGACCGCGTAGCCCTGGCTGCCTATACGGAGATCAAGGAAGGGCGGGGGACCCCCAAGGGAGGCGTGTGGCTCGACGTCTCCCACCTGCCACGGCAGACGATCATGACGCGGCTCCCCCGCGTCTACCAGACTCTTCTGGACCTGCAGATGCTGGACATCACCCGCGAACCGATCGAGATCGCGCCCACTGCGCACTATTCGATGGGTGGGGTGTGGGTACGTCCCGAGGACCACAGCACTGACGTCCGTGGCCTGTACGCCATCGGGGAAGCGTCGAGCGGGCTGCACGGCGCCAATCGCCTCGGTGGGAACAGCCTCATAGAACTGCTGGTCTTCGGACGCATCACAGGCCAGGCAGCCGCCGCCTACTCGCAGTCACTGACCGCGCAGCCGCGGTCGGCATCGGCGATAGCGCATGCTCGGGCGGAGATCGACGATCTTCTCGCAGCCGACGGACCGGAGAACGTTCGCGCCCTGCAGCGCGCCATCCGCAACACCATGACCGAGCATGCGGGAGTCGTACGCGACGAAGAGGGCCTGCGCGCCGGACTGGCGGAGCTCACAGCGATCGAGAAGAGGATGGCGGACATCGGCGTGCACCCGGACATCGCCGGCTATCAGGACCTCGCGCACGCCTTCGATCTCAAGTCCGCCGCCCTGGCCGCCCGGGCCACCCTCGAAGCCGCACTGGAGCGTCGTGAGACTCGTGGCTGTCACAACCGCAGCGACTACCCCGACTTGGATCCCGCTCTGCAGGTCAATCTCGTGTGGTCCCCGACGGCGGGTATCACCCGCGAAAGCATTCCAGCCATCCCGGACGAGATTTCCTCCCTGATGGAGGAGGTCTCGACCGACGGAAAGCTTGCCGAATGACCTCGCACAACCAGGCACGCGCACATCGCCGGGACCCGGTTCGTCGACTGGCTCGCGCAGCAGCAGTAGGTCCTGCGGGTGGCCCCTGCCGACAGGCGACAGATGCTGTCTGTCGGCTCATCAGCTGCCGGGCTCAGGGAGCGTAATGCGCCGGCAGCACTTCCCGGGCACCCCCCTGGGGTTCCGCGACTGCCGTTCCGGCAGGGCAGGCCTTCCCACGCGCCAGATAACTCCGTGGGGTCGTGGCGGCCACATTCATCCGGTCTCTGCCGCAGAAGGACACACGATGACCCGATCCACCGAGAACCAAATCGACATCGCGGCCACAGTCATGTCGCTAGCCGCCGAAGCCACCGACCTGGAGGCCCGCGTCAACGAACTTCGCCAGAAACTCGTAGACCTCAACGAGCGGATGAGAGCCATCTCCAACGCTCTATACCAGCTTCCCCCAGTTCAGCAGCCATAGGCAACGCAGCCGTCGGTGACGGACTCTGACGGCGCCCGCCCCTCAAGGCCCGCGTTCTGGCCGCTGCGTAGGGTCGCACGTGACGCTGCGGCAGGTCGCCCCGCTCTCACTCAGCGAAGAAACACCGCTGATCGTGGACGGCACGCTGATTCCTCCCGCGGCCGACAGGTCGCTGAGCGGTTGACGAGCTGCCGGCACTCGGCCAACGACCAACTCGTCATCGAAACCGACACCTCGCTCGTCTCGTCGGCTGACCACGAAAAACCGATAGGACGGCACGGTGTCGGAGCTGTCCGGTGCGCGGGATGCCGGGGGTGACACACCTGTGATTACCGGCAGCAGTCGGCCGCATGAGCCGTCGGTCTGCCCGTAAGGCCGGCCTGCACGTGTCACAAAACGACCCGCCACTCGGTCAAATACACAGAAGAGCAAATCACCCCAATCATGTCTATATCTGGACGGCACCCCGTACTCCGACGTGATTGCCCTGGTCGGAATGGAGATGAAACAGCATGTCGCAGACGGACACGTATCTTGCACAGGGCGCATCCACGGTCGGTGCTGCTGCCGAGAGAGTTCTGGGGTCCGGCTTCTCTGATTGGAGCGGGCGTGATCCTGCAGACAGTGAGCGAGTTCCCTCTGGCTCGCGCCTCATGGATCACGACAAGTGGCTGGTGGGCCTACAGTTCCACACCACCGACTGCCAACGCGTTTGGCTGTACTACGTTGTCGATGAGGTCTTCGACACGACTCACGCAGTGCCCATGGCCATCAAGCGGGCCAACAGTGACCCGGAGCGGGTGACCCGGGGCGGGATCCGGGCCGAGGCGGATCAGGTCGAAGTCCAACAGATACATCGGGATGGCATCGGCCGTTTCAGTCTGACCCGTTGTTTCTGATCAGTTCAGGCGAGGGTTTTCGCGGAGTCGCGCATGGTTCCCTTTGAGCGCACTGGTTCCCGCAGTCGCCATGCGGGGGTTTCGTCGTCGACACCGATGACCTCAAGGAGGGCATGGTGAGCATCAGTACACCGGGACTGCAGGCCGGAGGCCGGATCGAGGCTTCCCGAATGACCCTCCACCTCGTTCACTCCGCCGCAGCCGGCATGTTGTCGTCGATCCCCACCCCGACCGCCCGCGCTCTTGGGTCAAGGAACCCCACCGGCGCTGCTGCGCGGCCGGCATCCCCGACGGCTCAAGGCCTGCGGCTCAGACCGCACCGGCCACCCAGATATTGCCCAAGCCATGGACGCCAATCCACGCCGAGTGAGTCAGAAGCCGTTGTCCTACCGGACGCGGTCGGAAGGTTTTCGCTGGTCAGGCATGGTCTCCGGGTGGTCGATGAAGGTCTTCGTGGAGACAAGCCGCTTGTTCGCGCCAATACATGGCGTAGTTCCCTCGTTCAGCAGCCAAGGGCCCCTGGCGAAAGGACGGTGCCCGAGTCTTGGGGATCAGATGTGGAAGCTCATGTCACAAGATTCATGCCTGCCCGGTCTAACAGGTCAAGCCGAGAAATGGAGGAGGTATCCCGTGCGCAGGCACTCAGCCCTCGGCTACTACAGCCGTCTCCCCGGGCACAGGGAGCGTACGTGGTGGCATCCTGCCATCGGTCCGCCGATACCGCTGAAGCCCTCCTGAACTGCGACAAGATGGATGCATGTGGCCCCGTTGTGTGGTGCCGTGCGAGAGGATGGATGCCGTATGGACCACGCTGACGCGGTGCCGATCGCGGAGTTGCTCAACGAGCGTCGGTATCTGCTGAATATCGCCTACTGGATGCTGGGCAGCACCGGTGAGGCGGAGAGCGTCGTCGATGAGACCTACCGCCGGTGGTACGGGCTGTCCGGCGCGGCGCGTCGGCAGATCACGGCGCCCCGACCCTGGCTTGCGAAGACCGTGGGCGGGATTTGTCTGGACCGCTTGCCCGACCGGGGTGCGGTCGGCCGGAGAAGGGGTGTCCGTACGCAGGCGCAAGATGCGGAGGGGCCGAAGCAGAGGCTGGAAGAGGAGGTCACCTGGGTTCTGCTGAACGCTCTGGATTCCCTGTCGCCGGCCGAGCGGGCGGCATTCGTGCTCAAGAACGCCGGAATGCCCCCCGATGCAGTCGCCGACATCGTGGGACGCACCGAGCCGGAGTGCGCCGAACTCGCCGACCGGGCGCGCCAGCACCTGCGGGTGCAGCGCTCACGTCCCACGACGCCGGAACAGCACGAAGCCCTCGCCTGCGCCGTCCGCCAAGCCTGTCTGACGGAGGATGCCGGGCTGCTGTCCTCGCTCCTCTGCTCGGACGCCACGGCGTTCTTCGACGGCGGCGGCAAGGTCCGGGCACTGGTCAGGCCGGTCCACGGCAGCCAGCAGGTCGCACACAGCCTGCTGACGCTCCTGGCCCGCCACCCGCGCACCACACTGACCACCCAGTCCGTCAACGGCCGCACCGGCCTCGTCGCCCGCTACGACCACCAGGTCGCCGCCGTCATCAGCCTCGACATCGCCGACCACCACGTCGCACAAGTGTGGGTCGTACTCAACCCCGACAAGCTGCATTCCTGGAACCAGCCCCCCACTCCTGGCGGCCCCAGCTCACACCAGAGCCCCTCATAGCAAGGGTGACCGCTGGTCCTGATCACTCCTGAGAGGTCTGCCCCACGACTGCTTCGGCAACACGGCAGCCATCATGTGCGCCGGCCGGACACCGCGTCCCGCGGGAAAGCGTCAGGTCGGTCGTGGCGCCTCGGCAGCTGTTCCTACCGGCACTCCACGCCGCAGAAGGGCGCGTGTGACCTGATCGATCACGTGTCCTGCCCGTGTGATCCGGCATCAGGCTCAGTCGAGAGCCTTCGTTGTTCTCCCCCAGGCCTCCTCGTCATCCTGGCGGGGGGCCACAGACCCCCGGCGCAGAGCCGAGAGCCACTGCGAAGCGGGAGCGCGAATCCAGGAACGCGGCGATCTTGCTTGCGTTGAATACCCACATCAGCTTGTGGATGCCTTCCTTCGAGGCGGCTATCGTCAGGAACGTTGTGGGCTCGCCATCTCGGTAGATCATCACGCCTGTACGGCCGTTGGCTTCGACAGACCTGAGGTCCGCGCCACGCCAGAACCGCGGATAGGCGGTCGCCAGGTTGGCCACGCGTGCACGGCCCAGCACGGGTATACGAGCGACCCCCCGGATGCCGTTGCCGTCGGAAAGACTGACTGCATCGATGGTGAGGAGGGCTTCCAACGAGGCCACGTCCCCCGTTTGGGCTGCTGATACGAAGGTGTTGAGCAGGCGTCGGTGTTCTGCCGCGTCCACGCTCACCCGCTGCTCGGCCGACAGATGCTTGCGAGCACGGCTTACGATCTTCCGCACGTTGACGAGGGTGAGTTGAAGGATGTCAGCGATCTCGGGATAGGTGTAATCGAACGCCTCGCGCAGTACGTATGCGGCACGTTCAGTGGGACTCAACTTCTCCAACACCAGCAGCAGGGCCAGCTCCAGAGCCTCCGCACGCTGCGCGCCTACCTCAGGGTCGGAGCTTGTGTCGATGGGCTCAGGCAGCCATGGTCCTATATAGGTTTCCCGACGCACCCGCGCAGACTGCGCAACGTTGATGGCCAAGCGGGTCGTCGTACTCGCGAGGAAGGCCACCGGGCTGACCACCACGGATCGGTCGGTCTTCTGCCAGCGCAGCCACGCTTCTTGGACGACGTCCTCAGCCTCGACCGCGCTGCCGAGCACGCGGTAGGCAATTCCGAAGAGACGTGTCCGGTGCTGCACAAAGACAGCAACGGCCTCTTCAAGGGAATTTGCTGTGGGGGACGCCTCGAAATGCATGATCGTGCGGTCTCCGTTCCTCCGGTTGCGGCTGTTCAGGAGCGTGACCACGCAGCGATCGCGTGGTCGCGGACGGCTCCGGCAACTGGTCCCAGGTCGCGCTCCTGGCGACCGCGGCAGGGTGTTGCGCGCTGCATGGCTTGTTTCGGAGCGGCAGGAGCTGTGGCCACTGATGGTCACGGGGCTGCTCGGATCGAGTCCGCCCCATGAACGGGATCGGCCCGTTCATGTGTCAGGACCGGGGCAGCGGGGTACTGCCGGCCGTCGTCAAGGTGGCAGGTAGCAGGCACAACACAGTGCTTTCGTGGGCTTACGACCCGACCAAACGGATCAAATCACATCTCTAAGTACAAGGTTCATATGGGTGGCAGGCTGCGCATAGTCCCCAGCCCAGGGCCATGGAACTGCCCCAACAGTGCCATTAAAGCATTGACACAATGTTGACCAGTGGTTGGGCTACTCCGCGTCCCGACACGCGCCGAATGAGCCCCGCGGCAGCGTTTTCGCGCCACCGACACTGACTCGCCCCCGAAGAGCGGCTGCATCGCGACGATGCGTGTCACCACAACACGGATGTGCGTGACACGGTGCAAGCAGACCATGGCCTGCAGTCCGCCTGAAGGGGTGGAACGGCACAGAACCGGATAATTGTGGGCGTGGAGTCGCCTGCGGGGACCGCCATGCCTGATCCGGGGAGGGCCGGTGCCGTGCTGCGAGAGAGCATGGGACGACGGCCTCGGCGACGGAGCCGGAAGGCTTCTCGCAACGTTGTGGCACAACCACTTGCAGGCCTCCCGCGTGTGCCTACCAGCCAGAACCCGGGGGCCCACGCGTTTGGTCAAGGTCGGTGACCAGTGGGTTTGTGTGATCGGGGTTGGAGGCCAAGCCGGTACCCAGGCCGTGCAGCCGGTTGGCGACCCGGGTGGCCTCGCGTGCGAGGCACCGCGGCAGCGCCATTGGCGATGATGAACGCGTCCTTCGCGTCGGTCTTGGCCCCACCCGAGTAGGGGTCGCCGCGTCGTCAGCCCGGCAGGTACAGGTAGGCGACGGGACAACCCATGTCCCGGGCAACCGCCTGCGGTAGAGCCCCGATCGAGGCGGGCTGGTCGCCCACGATGAGCACGGTCCGGTGCTTCGCCTGAAGCTTCGCGAACAGCTCCCGGAGCTTGGGGTCGGTTTGGGGCGGGCACTTGCCGAACAACCTCCTGCCGGCGAGGGTGGCGTGGTGTTCGCCTTTGCCGACGCCCAGGCCGAGGCAGACGCCGGTATCGCCGGTGCCGATCACGTGCAGGCCCCTCCATTCACGCTTTCGTCCGGCCCTCGCACGGCACCGAGCTGCCACATCCGCGTTACGGAAGGCTCTTCCGATTCGGGTGAAGCCGGTACCCAAGCCGCTCACCAGCGTTCTGCCGATGCCTTCGGGCCCGGTGACACCCCAAGATCATCAACAACAAGGGGGAAGTCGTGCCGGACCCGAAGGCCAGAAGCCATTGCGGAGCCACGAAGACGGCGACGGAGGGCCCCCTCGCCGTCCTGGCCTCGACCGGTGCGTCCGGGGCAAGGAGCCATGGCGACTGACCGGCATCCGGATGGTCGCTCGTCGGCCCTGGCCGGCCAAACGTTTACGGTCGGACGATCAGGGCGCTGTCGTCACGTCGGACTCGTACACCAGCCCGACTCGGTGATTGTATTGAATGGTGTACATCTTTTTGCCGCCGGTCACGACGCTGCCGCTGGAGGGGAAGTAGTCGTCGGTGGCCGCGGCCTCACTGGTCGCGACATACGCCTGGCCGGCGGGGACGCTGTAGAAGCTCAGCGGAGCCTGGGTGGAGGGCGACAGCCCGGCGGGATATTCAGCCTTGTCCGGGTAGCTGCTGCCGTACACCGCTGCGGGTGCATCCCCGGCAGCCTTGACCACGGTCACGCCGCGGGCGGGAGTTGTGTTGCGTCCGTACGGGTTGTGGAACCACACCTTGGTACCGCTGTACCAAATGGCTGTCCAATCGCCCTGGCGACCTGCGACGACGAACTGTTGCCCTGCCTGCGCAGTGCTGCCCCAGTCGTTGACCCGGTTGGTCCCGATACCGTCCGTGTGAATGGCCTGGTCGCCGAAGAGCGGGGCGGTGCGGCTGGGTGCTGTGTGCAGGTAGACGAAGTTCGACGGCTGGCGCCGTTCAGTGCATTCGGGCGTGTCACCCGTCGGATCGTCAGTTGGGCAGACCTGCACGGTCTGCTGATTCCGGGCGAAGCTGGGGGTGATGGTGACCGCCGATCCGATCGGCCCGACGCCGTGAATGCCCTCCGCGGGGGCATGGAGAAGACGCATGTACCGCTCCCAGTCCCAGGACGGACCCGGGTCCCAGTGCATGCCGGAGACGAGGGAAGAATTCGGCCCAGGGACGTTGTCGTGCCCGATGATGTGCTGCCGATCCAGCGGAATGTCGAAACGGTCGGCCAGGTACGCAACGAGTTCCGCGCTTGTCTCGTACTGGGCCTGGGTGTACCAGGTGCCTCCGGATGCAGCGTAGCCCTCATGCTCGATACCGATCGAATGCATGTTGGTCGAGTAGTTGCCTGCGTGGAAGGAGAGGTCCTTGGTGGGCACCATTTGGGTCACGGCACCGTCGGACGACCGGATCACGTAGTGCGCTGAACCGCCGCCAGGAGTCTGGAAGCTATTGATCGCCGACTCGTAGGACGACTCGGTGTCATGGATGACGATGGAATCAATCCGGATGTTGTTGGCGGGCCGGTTGGACACCTGGCCGTTGGCAGATGCAGCGGGAACGAAGGCGCAGTCGAGTGTTGGCGGGCACTCGGTCTCCGCAGCGGCCATCGCTTTCAGATGAAGCCCGGCCAACTGGCCCGTGGCCGGCCGGACATCTGCGACGGCGTTCAGCCGGACTTGCTGCCCGTCCTGGGTTGTTTCGCCGACACCCTTCTTGACCGTCGCAAAGACGCGGTCGGCGAACGCCTTTGCCCCGCGCTCCTGCTCGGAGCCGCCGTAGCGGGCCACAGCGGCATACCACTGACCCGGATCCACCGGCGTGTGCCCGGTCGTGGCCTTTGCGTAAGAGGCCAGCAGAGCAGCGCCGCCGCGGATGTTGGCGACCTCATTGTCGCGCAGCTTCCCGGCCGGCAATCCGGTCAGCTTCGCCGCCGTCTGGAGGGTGTGCAGCGAAGGGTCGGCAGCCATCTCCTTCAAATCCCCGCGGCCGGCCGCTCCCGTGTCACCACCGGCCATCATCTCGGGCGTCACATCCGTCAGATGCATCGGACCGTAGCCGCCGCTGGTGCTGTGTTCACCGGGGTGTGCTTCCCAGGCCGACTCGTGGTACGCCACACCGAGAAGGACCGACAGGGGAACGTCGTACTCGGCTGCGGCCTGCTCGAATGCCTGCTGCCGGCCGGCGGTTTGCCTATCCGGTGCGGACGCTTGGGCGAGCAGCGGAACGGCTGTGACGCTCGCTGCTGCCAGCGCACCTGCCGTGATCGTGAGTGGCAGCCGCCACCGCGGCTTGCGCTTGTGCACTGCAATACCTTGCTTTCACATGATGGTGATGAACTCTGAGTAGCCATTAGATGCGCCATGGCATCGCTGGGGGCCGAACTGGGCGCCAGAGCCCTGCTGTTGAATGCCAGCATGCGGACTTTACATGATGTGACGCGTCACTTGCCCTGTACAAACAGATCACACTGTCTTGTGGTGGTTGCGCGACTCAAATTCGCGGCGCTGGAGAGCACTGAAAGGCCCTGCGTGACATATCCCACTCACATAAGATTCACATTGAAACGAAGTTGTGCCATGTCGAGTGGCGGGCAAATCGGCCCTGCCCTGAGGGTGCTCCGACTTCTGACTGGCGGCCGTTCTGATCAACGTCCGTCGACTGTCGCCGCAATGACGGATTGCGACAGGCATCGGCTCGATGGCGATGCCGGACAGGGTGCGGCTGCCTGTGCGCAAGCAGTTGCAGCGGTGGCGGTCGACGGCACCTGGGAGCGGAACGGTATCGGCTTGACCACACGGTAACTTCATGGTCTTCCGATCGCCTTGGCGTACGACTTCCCGACCAGCCACGCCAACCGCATCGCCGGCATGGTCGCGTTCTGCAACGAGCACGTCGGCCTGTACGTCGACAGAACGCCGCTGCCGCGCCCCGCCGAGTCGACCCCGACTGCGCCGACCACGCCGTCCCAGTAGAGCGGCGCGCGCCCCTGAGGACGCCCGCCGGGCTTCCGGCCGACTCAGCCCGTGGTCACCCCACGGAAACAGTTTCCGATTTATGGCATATGCATTGTCACACACTGTGTGAATCGGGTGTTCGCTCCCCGGGACCAACCTCACGTACTGAGAAGCCCGCAGTTGGTACAGGTTCAGCGCGCGGTCTTCCTGCCGCATGTCACGCACTGGCGAGTAGACCGGCCATAGGGGATGAAACGGCCATGCGGTCATGGTCTCCTCGCCATGCGGAACGCCAAGTCTGCGCCGCTGGCAGGTTCCTGACCTCTGCGTAGAGCACGGCGCGCGATCCTCCGGTGCGCCGTCCTGCCCCGTCCCGGACGTCGAAGCTCACAGTGCCGACGAGCACACCATTGTCACGAGGCCCACCACAATTCCAACCCTTCACATCCCATTCGTGTGGGCATACGATCACGTCGCCCCGGTGACACCCACTGTTCCGGTCGGCACCGTTGGACGGCAGGGGGCAACCGTCCCCTGCCCGAACCCATCGCAGGGACACACTGTTGAAACCACACGACAGACGCTGGAGCGTGCCGGTCATCGCCGCCGCTTCGGTATTCGCACTGACGAGCCCGTTCAGCGCGCAGGCAGCGGCCTCCTCCAAGGCCCCGGCTCCGCCGTCCGCGGCCACCGCGGACCACGTACCCGCCGGCGAACACACCGTCACACTGATTACCGGTGACGTGGTCACCACCCGTCAGAGCCCCGGCGCCGACGGCAAGCCCGGGGGCAGCGTCACCGTCCGCGGTGCCGACGGACTGCCGGCGCGGACCCGCATCATGACGTCGGGCGACGACCTCTACGTCTACCCCGAGTCCGCCCTTCCCTTCCTGGCCCAGGGCACGCTGGACCGGCAGTTGTTCAACATCTCGGACCTGATCGCGGACGGATACGACGACGCGCACCGCGACCGGCTGCCGCTGATCGTCTCGTACACACAGCCCGGCGCCGCACGCCGCTCGTCCGCCGTCCCCGAGGGCGCGGCCCGGGTGCGGAACCTGGACAGCATCCAGGGCGCCGCTCTGACCGCGGACCACTCCCGCGCGGACGACTTCTGGAAGTCCGTGGCCGGGGCGGCGGCGAACGACGGCGCCCGGACCCAGAACACCCGGCCGTCCTTCGGCGGCGGCATCTCGCACATCTGGCTCGACGCTCCCATCCACGCCGACCTCGCCGACAGCACCGCGCAGATCGGCGCCCCGCAGGTCTGGCAGGGCGGCGATACCGGGCAGGGCGTGGACGTCGCCGTCCTCGACACCGGCGTCGACGCCGGCCATCCGGACCTGGCGGACCGCATCGCGACCCGCCAGAGCTTCGTACCGGACGAGAACACCGACGACCACGCCGGACACGGCACCCACGTCGCGTCCATCATCGCCGGAACCGGTGCGGCTTCCGGCGGCAAGGAGAAGGGCGTCGCCCCGGGCGCCCGGCTGCGCATCGGCAAGGTGCTGGACAACCACGGGAGCGGACAGATCTCCTACGCCCTGGCCGGCATGGAGTGGGCGGCCGTCGACCAGCACGCCAAGATCATCAACATGAGCCTCGGTACCAGCCAGGTGTCCGACGGAACCGACCCGATGAGCCTGGCCGTCGACCGGCTGAGCGGCCAGACCGGTGCACTCTTCGTGGTCGCCGCGGGCAACTTCGGGGAGGATCCGAGCACCATCGTCGCGCCGGGAGCGGCCACCTCGGCGCTGACCGTGGGCGCGGTCGACTCCACCGACGCGCTCGCCTCGTTCTCCAGCAGGGGCCCGCGTATCGACGGCGCGCTGAAGCCGGAGATCACCGCCCCCGGAGTGGACATCCTGGCGGCCAACTCCCAGTTCATCGGCAACGACCAGGGCGCCTACCAGTCCATGAGCGGCACGTCGATGGCCACACCGCACGTCGCGGGCGCCGCCGCCCTGCTCGCCGCGGCCCATCCGGACCTCACCGGGAGCCAGTTGAAGGACCTGCTGGCCAGCAGTTCCCGGAAGACCCCGACGTACGACGCCTTCGAGGCCGGGAGCGGCCGGCTGGACGTCGCCGCGGCAGCGCAGGCCGGAGTCTTCGCCTCGGCGACCGCCTTCGCAGCCCAGTACAAGGGCGGTGCCCTCCAGCGCCCGGTGACCTACACCAACGTCACCGACGCGCCGGTCGCGCTCTCGCTGTCCGTCGACGCGGCGCACGCCCCGTCCGGGATGTTCCGCCTGTCGGCCTCCCAGGTGGTCGTCCCCGCGCACGGCTCCGCCAAGGTCACGGTAACGATCGACGGCTCGGCGGGCACCGCCAAGGAGCACTACTCGGGCCAGGTGCTCGCGACGGACACGGCCGGCAGGGCCGTGGCGCACACCGCCGTCTCCCTCGGCTTCGCGACGATGCACAAGCTGACCCTGACGTTCAAGGACTCCGAGGGCAATCCCACGTCCGGCGAGGCCTTGCTGATCAAGGCAGGGAGCAAGGACCCCGTCCCGGTCGGCGTCGGCCCCTCGGGCACCGAGGAGATCTTCGTGCCCGACGACGTGTACTCGGCCCTGTCCTACCAGGAGGTCCAGGGCGTCCACGGCCCGCACTCCAGAGGCCTGGCCCTGCTCGGCGACCCCGACGTGCTCGTGGACCGGGACATGACCGTCACGTTCGACGCCTCCAAGGCCAAGCGCATCGACATGACCACCCCGCAGCGGAGCGACGTGACGTTCCAGAAGCTGGGCTACAACCGCGTCATGAACGGCGTCAGGTCGGGTCTGTCCGCCGAGAGCGTGTACTACGACAGCATCTGGGCGCAGCCGACCACCCACAAGGTCACCCACGGGGACTTCGAGCTGACCGCCCGTTGGCGCGGCGAGAAGCCGGCACTGGCCGTCTCCACCAGCACGACCGAGTTCACCGGCATACTGCGCCAGGAGGGCATCACGCCGTTGGCCAGGGGCACCTACAAGTTGCCGCTGGTCTTCGCCGGCCAGGGGTCGAGTGCGGACTACGCCGACCTCGACGCGCACGGCACGGCCGTGGTGGTCCGCCACAGCGATGACGTCAGCGACGTGGACCAGGCGGCCAACGCGATCGCCGCGGGCGCGAAGCTCATGCTGGTGGTGGAGAACGGCTACGGCCGCCCGGTGCGCTCCTACGCGCCGCTTGGTCAGCGGCCCGTCGCACTCGACGTCGGCCTGCTGGGCACCGAGGAGGGCGAGAAGCTGATCCGGCAGGCCGAGGACGGCGGGGCCGGGATCACCGTGGACTCCGAGACCGCGAGCCCGTACGTGTACGACCTCGCGCACGGCTGGCACAACGAGATCCCGTCGAAGATGACGGTCAAGGGAGACACGAAGAACCTCGCCCGGATCGACGTCACCTTCGCGAGCCCGAAGCCGGACGTTGCCGGTAGCGAGTTCCGCTTCGAATGGCTCGACGGCGTCGACTGGTCCTCCGGTCCCCTCATGCCGGAGCCCGCAAACGGGAAGCGGACCGACTGGGTGTCCACCGACGGTGTCCGCTGGCACCAGGAGGCGTTCGCCGAGTCCATCGGGTTCGAGGAGGGAGCGAAGACCGCCTACCGGGCCGACAGCAGGCAGTCCGAGGAGTGGTTCAAGCCGATTCAACGCCCGTTCCTGAACGACGCCTTCTTCAACAACCTGCCGCCCACCCGCAACGGCAGCCTCCTGTACATCGACATCCCGGCCTGGGGCAGCAGCAACCACGTCGGGTGGAACCAGGACCCGGCCGGAACCCAGCAGCAGACGCTGTACCAGGGCACCACCCAGCTGGGTCAGGGGAACTTCACGAACGTCCGGGGCAACGCGCCCAGCCGCGGCAGGCTGCCGTACAAACTGGTCGTCACCGGTGAACGGGACGTGGCCTACACCCCGTACTCCTCGCGCACACGCACCGAGTGGGACTTCACGTCGGCGCAGCCGACCGATGCCGCCACCGTGGTGCTGCCGCTGGTGCAGCTCGACTACCGGATCGGCACCGACGCGGCAGGGCGTGCCGGGCGGCACGACACCCTGTCCGTCACCGCCGCCCACCTGCCGGGCGCCAGCCTTACCGGCAAGCTCGGCGCGGTCGGCCTGGAGCTGTCCTACGACGACGGCCGGACCTGGCACAAGGCCGTCTGCGGCAGCGACGGGCGGTTCCGCCTGGACGCCCCGAACAAGGCGTCGTTCGTGTCGCTGAGGGCGAGCGCCAAGGACTCGGCGGGCAACGCGATTCACCAGACGGTGATCAGGGCGTTCGGCCTGAGGTGAGGTAGGGCGCGGTCCAGGGCCCGCAGAACAGGCAGGCAGTCCGTCCGCGGTGGTCGTCCCACCGCGGACGGAACCTCCCCCGGGCTTCCGGGGGAGGGTGCCTCTGTGCCCTTCGTCAAGTCTGCGGGGGCATGCGGGGGTCGCTTCCGAGGTGTGTGAAGCGTAGAAGGGCGGCCCGGTCCGTGGTCGTGGTGAAGCCTCTGCAACGGGGTGGAGCGAAGGGGCGGGTCGTTGGCGAACCTGTTCCTGCACTACGCGTCCGACTTCTGGATGGACCGGGAGTTCCCCACCATCAGGTTCGAGCCGCTGCGCTCTACTCGCCGGTTTGTCCCTTCGTGGGCCACGTACCGCTGGGCGGCTGTCACACCTTCCGCAGCCGTTCGGTCAATGCGGGTGGTGGAAGCCCTCGCAGCGAGGAAGGGAGCACGCAGACCACCGATGCATCCACACGACAACTGCTCACGCTTTCCTTGGTCGGCAGGGCCGGCCTCAAAGCATGCGCATCCCAGGTCCCAGCTGTCGCCCATGGCCGTCCGAAGGCCGCCGTCTGTGTGTCCTGTCCGGCGCGCATCCAGGCTCCCGCACCGCGGATGGTGCTGATATTTGGGTGGCGCGCATCCCGTTCGCGGTACCGATTGCAGGCCGCCCCGGCAAGGAATGGCCCCACCGCACGGTGCTCTTCGCCCGTCCGTACCCACCCCGGTTTCGTACGACTCCCGGCTTGAGCCGCAGAAAGACGCATGATGCGACGACATGACCATGGCGAACACTCCGACCCTGTCGCTGCCAGTGTGTCTCTGGCAACCGAGGCCGCCCTGCTCGAGGCCCGTCTCCACATACTCCAAGAGGCAATTGACACTGTCGACGCACGCATCACGGAAGCCTCCGACGCGCTGCGCCTGCTGCGCCGCGCACCCGCCGCCTCCGCCGGAGCTACAGACAGTGATGCTCACTGCGGATCACCTGGCCGAAAGGGCACCGGCGGTCTCACAGACGACGCGTGCGGGGAGCGGCCAAAACGTTACATGTCCTGCTGGCCGTGAAGGGGCCGGCCGGCAGCAGGACTCGGCCCCCGAGACCAGTATCGGCGTGGCCCGCCCCCCAGTTTTGGGGGCAGCGTTGCCAGGACGGCGGGCCGAGGACCGTCAGATCGCTGACAGCGAGTGTTTT
This sequence comes from Streptomyces sp. NBC_00353, assembly GCF_036108815.1. Lineage (NCBI taxonomy): Bacteria > Bacillati > Actinomycetota > Actinomycetes > Kitasatosporales > Streptomycetaceae > Streptomyces > Streptomyces sp. NBC_00353. The sequence continues at coordinate 752,172 of NZ_CP107985.1, forward strand.
CCTGTCCATTGCGTTTGCCACGAACAGTGGCAATAATTGGTGGCATACCGTCTAGTGCGTGCCGGATGATCCTCAGTTTCCCCGGTGACCCGGCCGTTCCTGTCGCTTCTGGGGCAACCTTCCGGCGGCACGTATTGCCCTGTCTCATGCCCCCATCATCAGTGAGATGAGTCTCCTACCGAACCCTTGGGACCCGTCCGGGACATCTACATCCCGGAGGAGTCACTGCATATGATGTCGTGGTTACCCATTTCCGCGTCCAGACCGAGCGGCACCGTTGGTGTGCCGGGGCGCGGCATGAAGGGTTGAGGATGAGAGGAACACATGGTCTCTGTAACTCACGCGGCGCATGACATTGAGATCACCGCTGAGAGCCTTCAAGAGGACCTCGCTCGCCTGCAGGTCCAGAAGCAGGCGCTGGAAAGAGAACTGGCTGCGGTCGTGGCGCATCTCGGCTCGGTGCAGCGGGCCCTCAGTGCTCTTGAGACCCTGATGCTCAACCCAGTCACTGCGGCCTCGACGGGCACGGCCGGGGCTGCCAACCCGGAACGGGGGCAGGTTGCGACCCCCATCGCACCGCAAACAGACGGTGCCTCCTCCGGGCTTGCAAACGTCACGACGAAGTCCGCGGTGCGGGCTCAGAATCCGGCGAGCGGCAAGGACGCCGAACGTCCCGCTGCCGCCGGCACCGACTCGGACGGGCACAAGAAGTACGGCCAGCTCACCGAGCAGATCATGGAGTACTTCGCCGAAGTCGGTGATGCCGACGTCCGGGCCCGTGATGTTGCCGCGGCTCTCGGTCGTGACTCCGACAGCGGAAGCATCAACGGCGTCCGCAGCACACTCGACCGTCTTGTCGGTGCGTCCCGTGTCCAGCGGATCGGCCGAGGCCTTTACCGCGCCAAGCGTTCCTAGGCGTACCCTCCTGGGCGGTGCACGGACGCAGACGGCAAACGGTCCTCGCTGCAGAGTGTGGATGTGCGGCATCCGAGACGGTGATGAGCACACCATTGCGCGTGTGGCATCGACGCGTGGCTCGGTCGTTGCGGCTGTCTCCTTTTCGCACCGTCTGCTGCCGGTTGCGAGGAGGAGGGCCTGGCCTGTGCGGAGGCGGCGGGCAGGAGTACAGGTCGTACGCCCTCTGAAACATCCAGCGGCCGGCAGCTTGCCGACGTGTTGCACAGTCCGGGCCGCTGACCGCTTCGATCGGGGCCAGCTTGTTGAGCGGCCGGAAGGGATCGCGGCGAAGGCCCCCACGTCTACAGGGAGCCCGCCGAGCAGCGACGCTTCAACCGCTGGCTGCAGGCCCCGGAGCCCCTCCCCCAGGCGGCATGCTGACCGAACCCCGGTTCACGACCTGGGCGCAGACCATGACCGAGGTGATCGCGAATCCCGACTTCCTCACCTGCCGCCTGCGCGAGTGGACCCTGCTCAGAACCATCACCCTGGGCGAGCCGTGCACCGGCAAGGAGCTCACCAGCGCATTCGACTCGTTCCAACATATGGCCGCGACCACACAGATCGTGACCTCGTCCAAGCCTCGGGCGGAGCGAACGGTGCAATGGTTCGGTGCGCACGGGGCCGGAACGACCGGGACCGCTGGCATCGAAATGCCGCCCCCACACCGTGATGGGCCGGGCTTCACGGATCGCGAAGCCGCTTTCAGCGCTTCTCCGCGTCGCCGGGCCAGACACCGATGTGGTCCTGTTCCAGCTCCAGCATCACCCGGTGTTCCATGCCCAGGGCCGCCGTGTACTCAGTTGGCAGCTGCAGCCGGCCGGCCCGGTCCAGTGTCGCGTACTCGCGTGCCACCACTGACTCGTGTCCCTCAGCGTCGATTTCGGTGCGGCGCAGCACCTCCGACGACGTACGGCCGTCACGGATCGCAACGGTTCGGCGGACCTCGCTCGCGACCCCCTGGTCGTGCGTGACGATCACAATCGTTGTGCCCAGCTCCTCGTTGGCACGGCGGAAGGCTGCAAAGACCTGTTCTCCGGTCGCGGAGTCCAGCTCGCCGGTGGGCTCGTCGGCGAGGAGGACGGAGGGGGAGTTGGCGAGAGCAACGGCGATCGCGACGCGCTGCTGCTGGCCGCCGGACATCTGCTGCGGGCGGTGGTCACGGCAGTCGGCGACACCGAGCATGGACAGCAGCTCCTGTGCGCGTTCGGCCTTCTTCCGCGTACGGCCGCGCAGCTGCATCGGCAGGGCCACGTTCTGGGCCGCCGTCAGGTACGGCAACAAGTTGCGCGCCGTCTGCTGCCAGACGAAGCCGACGACGTCGCGGCGGTAGCGCAGCCGGGCCTTGGCGCCCATCGTGAGCAGGTCGCAGCCCGCGACCTTCGCGGCGCCCGCGGTGGGGACGTCCAGGCCTGCGAGGATGTTCATCAGCGTCGACTTGCCGCTGCCGGACGCGCCGACCAGGGCCATCAACTCGCCGTCCTGGACGAGGAGATCCAGCCCCTGGAGCGCTTGCACCTCCACGCCGTCCGCGGAGAAGATCCGTACGAGCCGGTCGCAGGCGATCAGCGCGTCGTGCCCGTACGCAGGCCGGTCACGGCGCGCAGCCGCCCGCTGCTCCAGTTCCGCCAGCGTGGTCGTCGTCGTGTCGGTCATCGCATATCTCCTGCCCTGAGTTCAGTGATCGATCCGCGGCGCCCTGCCCACCAGGCCTGTCCGGCGGCCACCGCCCCCGCCAGCGCCACCACACCCAACGCGGGCAATGCCAGCGACCACGCGTCGGCACGCAACGAGACATCGGCCTCGGACGCGAGGCCGGGAACGGAAGCGAGCGACAATTGGGTCAGATCCACTCCCGGTGCCAGCAGCCAAACCGTTGCCCAGCCCACCAGGAGGCCGCCCAGAGCGGCCACGGCCGCCTGCGGCAACGCCTCCAGAAGAAGGAGCCGGCGGCCCTGTCGACGAGTGAGGCCCATGGTGCGCAACCTGGCCAGTAGAGCGGTCCGTTCCGGCGCGGACTGGAGCAGCGAGAGCAGCAGCGCCAGCACGGCGTAGCCCGCACCCGCAACGATCGCCGCCGCGTAGATCCGTTCGGTCCCGGTCTGTAGGGACGAGTCGGCGAACGAGGCTCGCACCTCGCTGCGCAGCTGCACGTTGACATCCTCTCCTCCGGCGCGTGCGGCTGCCTGCAGCGCTCTACCGTCCAGCTCGTCACCAGAGGCCAGGAGGACCGTGGTCGCGACACGTTGTCTCAGCTTGGAGGCATCTACGAGGAGGAATTCGGGTACCGCGACGGCCGGCATGCGGCTGCGCACCGCAACCACCCGGACGGTGAAGTCTCCGGCTGCCAGCCGGATCAGCTGCGGTTCGCGGCCAAGCGTCTCGGCTACGCCTGGCGAGGCGATCGCGTTCAGGACACCAGCCCTCTTCGCGCCCGGGCTCTCCTGACGTACTCGGTCGGGGAACGTGTCGGACCCCAGTTCGCGGGTGATCCGTGCGTAGGACTGCGGTTCCACCCCGACCAGCGCAGGGGACATATCACCCTTGATCGGGTGGGCTCGGGGCAGGTCGAACGTGGGTCCGATCCACACACGGGTAACCATCCGGACCCCGGGGACGTCCCGCACCGCCTGCTCGAGGCCGTCCGGGAGGGTCCCCGTCCCGGACGGGCCCGGGCGGGAGATCCTTGCGTCCGCGCCGACCGTCAGCAGCGCGGCGTGGTCCCGTGCGTCGGCGACCCCCGACAGCACAGCGCCTCCGAACGCCGCCGTGGTGAGGGCGATCAGCAGCGCCAGCAATGGCAGGACACCTGTCGCCGAGGACCGGCCCGCCCGAGCCAGCGACAGGAAGCCGAGTGCTCCGCGCAGCCGTCCGGCCGGTCGGGCCGCCCACCGCAGGGGCAGGGGGTACAGCCGTGCGAGCACCAGTGCCGCGATCAGCCCGACCAGCACCGGGCCCGCGCTCACCAAGTGGTCGCCCGAGTCGCTCGTGCCGCGGCGGCGGAGGGTCACCACGGCACCTACGGCGAGGAGCAGCAGGCTCAGTTCGGCGACGGTGCGCCGGCGGCCGGGCCGGGCCTTGACGGCGTCGGCTCGCTCCGCGCGGATCCGGGGCCTGCGGTGCAGCGCAAGCGCACAGACCGGCAGCGCCAGGCAGGCGAGCACCGTGACCGCCACTACCCCCACGACTGCCGGCACCATCCGTCCTTCGGGCACCGACAGGATCGCGGCCACCAGGCCGGCGCCGGATGCCGGCAGGGCGACGACGACCGACTCGATGAGCAGCCTGCCCCCGATGCCGCGCAGCGACCCACCACGCGCCCGGAGCAGCGCCAGCTCGGCGCCGCGCCGTGCGGCCGACAACCCACCGGTCATCGCCAAGGTCACTGCCGCTACCGTGCCGGTCCCGATCGCTGCCACCGCCACGACGGGGCGAACTGCGGAGCGCATCTCCATGTGGGACGCGAGGATGTCGTCCATGTCGGTGGTCAAGGAGGCGTGCCGGCCGACCGCTTCCTTGAGGCGGAGTAGATCCGGTCCGCTCTCGAGCGAGGCCACACGGTCGCTGAGGAGGGGAAGCTGTTGAGCCGTCAGCCCCGTGACGTCCGGCGCGATGCGCCAGTAGGCATGCGGCTCGCCGAGGGTGCCCAGCAGCGCGGGCGCCGCCTCGGGGGCGATGAGCAGCCCCGCGTTCCAGTACACGCGCGGAGGTCGACCGCCCTTGGAGGCCAAGCCAGGGTTGCGCAGAATCTGGTCGGCCGACCAGTAGTTGCCCTTGGGCCGTATGGGGTCGACGATGCCTGTGATGCGCACGGCCAGAGCTTGACTGCCTGACGTGCCGATGTGCACCAGGGAGCCTACGTGCATCCGCATCACTTTGGCCGTTGCGGTCGTCACGACGGCCTCGAGCTCCTTCGTCAGGCCGGCCGCGGCGGTCGGCAGCCGTCCTGTGCGGATGGTGGAGTGATGGGCGAGTCCGGCCTGTGCGGCGAGGGTGAACTCGGGCGGGAGCCCATCGGGACGCGGCAGCCAGGCTTCCTGGCCGACCTGAAACTCGGTGGTCTGGACGCCGTACGCGGACTGCGTCGTGTCGGCGCGTACCGGTGCGGGCAGGAGCGGCAGAACCTTGCGGTACGCGGCCGCGATCACCTGTGGGCGCAGTGCGTCTTCCCTGGCGGACTGCGGAAGTTCGAGGCCGGGTTGCGGCGTGGTCAGCTCCAGCGTGCTGCGGGCCGGGCGCGCGCCGGAGAGGTCCTGTCGCAGGCTGCTGGACTCGTTGGTGTCGACGGCTCGCGGGAACGCGGCGGCCATGAAGGCCGTGAGCAGGACAAGGGCAGCGAAGGCGAGTGCGGAGCCGGGCGCGGTGCGCAACCGTGTCCTGGTCCATGGCGCGATCGGTCGCTGAGGTGTGATGTGCGGGCCGCCCGTACGGGTGGTCATCTCAGGCATCTCCCTGGTGGCGCAGCGTCCCTGCGGGTTCGGCGCGGCGCAGAGCGGTGACGGCAACGGTCAGCAGCGGCAGAAAGGCGACCCCGGCCAGCAGCAAGGTCACGTGGGACAGGGGTAGTTCGACCAGAATGTCGGGGGTCGGCCGGGTGGCGCTTCCGGTGAGGACGATCAGCGGCACCACCGCGCGGGTCAGTGCCGTCCCCAGGGCGGCGCCGGCCAACAGCGCCACGGCGATCAGTACGCTCTGCTCGGCAGCGACCGCCCAGGCAAGTCGACGTCGCGATGCGCCCAGGGCGTTCAGAACGGCCAGCTCTGCGGAGCGTTCGCGCAGAGAGCCGACTGCGCCGACGGCGAACCCGATCGCGGCGAGCACCGCGGCCGCGAGCGCGACGGCCGGCAGTGCCTGGCGCGGCCCTGCACCGAGCGGGTCGTCGAACAGTTGCTCGGCGACCTCGTCGCGCACCAGAACATCGGCCGGATCGGCATTGGGCCGCGAGCGCAACGCGTCAGCAACCGCGGCGGTCTTCCCGGGAGCGGCTCTCAGCCACCATTCGGTGGGGGCGGGCGGGGCGCTCCCACGACGGACGAACAGGTCGTTGACGGCACGGAGGTCCAGCAGCAACGCACCGCCGTCGGTGTCCGTGCCGCCCGACCCTGTGGTGGAGGTGGATTCGCCGGATCCGTCCGGGGCAGTGGCGTTCGCTTCGGGGCCAGTGGTCGGCAGCTGCCGTACGGTCCCGACGACCTTCACCCGCACGTCCTCGCCGGCCAGGGTGACGTCGACGCTCTGGCCCAGCCGCGCGCCCGCCGCGCGCAGGAACGCGTCCGTCGCGATCGCGGCGAGCTGCCGGGGAGGGGCGGGCCGCTCGGCTGTGAGGCGGAGCTCCGTGCTCTCCATAGGGGGATACGGAGCATCCTTGTCCACTGTCGATGCAACGCGGTACGCAACGGTCAGCGGTCGCGCCGCCGAAGGCCGCCATGCCGCCGGCGGCTGCGCAATGCCGTCCAGAGTGCCGGTGCTGCTGCCCTGCCAGCGCAGCCCGTTCGGTACGGCGACTGCACGCGACCTCGCGCGGTCCGGGCCCTGGGCGAGCACCTGCTCCACGCTGAAGCGCAGGTTGCTGTTCATGCCCGGCAGCACTTGGCCGTCCAGCCTCAGCCCTGTGATCGTCAGGGGCCCCACAGGGGCAGCGCGCCTGCCCCCGCCGGTTTTGTCCAGATCCAGGGTGCGTGCGTGGACCGCGCCGTCAGCCGCGACCGTTCCTGCGGGCAGCCTGTGCACCAGCCCGTAGCCGTCTTCCACCACCACGGTGGCTGTGGCAACGAATCCCTTCGGCGCCGATTTCGTCCGCTCGTCATGAAGGCGCAGACGGAGGGTGATCCGGCTGGTGCCGTCGGGCAGCACAAGACCCGGCCGGGCGTCGGCCTCGTGGGAGCGGACGGCGGCCAGCAGCCGACCGGCCTTCCCGTCGGCCTGGTCCTCTCGCAACAGCAAGTGCTGTTCCGCATGTGCGGTGTCCAGAGCCAGCACGGTGGCGACGCGGTTACCCGACAAGCCAAGTGCGGTGCGGTGGGCGGGCGCGGCGGCCAGGACTCCTGGCTGGGACGCGTACTGACCGGCGTCACCGGGGCTGACGAGATCGTTGTCCCGTACCCGGATCGAGGCCCCGACACGGAAGTCGGCCTGATCGCCCTGCGAGCGGTCCCAGGAGGCGCTCTGCCCGATGGCCAGCATGCCCATCGACACCGCGAGCACCAACAGCAGGACCGGCCCTGCGCCGCGTTGTGGTCGACGGCTGAACTGCCAAGCGGCAAGTGCGGCGGGCAGCTTGTGTCCGCCTGCCACCCTGCGCTCGACGAACCGCGCAGCGGGCGGCATCAGACGGAGGATGAGTACCGTGCCCGCCAGCAACGCCAGCGCGGGCGTGGCGACCAGCAACGGATCGACGCCCAGTCGACCGCTCCGGTCATCACTGAGTACGCCTGTGCCGGAGTGCGACGTCTGCCGGTTCAGTTGCCAGTACGCCACAGCGGCGACGGCCAACAGCGCGATGTCCGCTCCTGCACGCAGCGGTGCGGGCAGCGCTGTGGCCCGACCTGGGCGCCGGCCGGCGCCGGCTGACACGGCGGGTGCCACCACCGCCACGGCACAGCACACCGCGACCAGACCCGCCACCAGCCAGACGGAAGGTCCCGCGGCGTCATCGAATCGCAACCCGATGCGGCCGAGCGAAGAACGTTCCACCAGCTGTCGGGAGAGCGGTCCCGCGAGCAGTGGTGCGCACAGGGCCGCCGGGAGGGCCAGCAGCACCGCCTCCAGTGCGGCGAGGCCCGTGATCCGGCGGCGCGAACCTCCGCGGGCCCGCAGCAGATCGGTCTCCCCGGCCCGCTCGCTGCTCAGCAGGCGAGCGACCAGCATCAGCGCGCACGCAGCCAGCACCACCAGCTGCACTGCGACGATCACCAGAGTGGAGCGGGACACCGTCAGTGTGCGCTCAGCCTGCACAAGTACCGTTGGCAGGCCGGTGCGTACGGTGATCGACCCGGCGAACACCGGGTCCTTGCGCAGCGCAGTGGATCCGCGTTCGGCAGCGGATCGCAGTGCTGCGATCCGTTCGGTGCCGAGCCCGCGGAAGTCGGCCGTGGCCAACCAGGCAGTGGCCCCCTGCGCTGTCCGAGGCGAGGCGAGCACGGACGGATCGGCCATCAGCGGCCCGTACGTGGTGAAGGCAAGGGTCCGCACCCCGCGCCCGCCAAGACTGTCCAGCTGCCAGTACGGGTCGGTCGTGTCGGCGGCCCGGTACAAGCCGGTAATGCGTATGTCCACCGGCTTGTCCGACACCCGGTCGGCAAGCGTCAAGTGGGCACCCGGCCGGAGACTCAGTTGTTTCGCGGCCGCCTCGGGGAGGGCGACCGGGAGAGGCTCCGCCGCTGTCCCGACGGGCCCGGGCAGCGTTCCCTCGACGAGTTCGATCCGCGACCGGTCCAGCACCGCGAACTCCGTGAGGTCGGGGAGCTCGGCCCCGGCCGCCGCACCCGTCAGCTCCCGCGGCAGCGCATAGGACCCCGAGCGCTCGAGGTCATGCACCGTGACCGGCAGTCCGTCGAAGGTCTGCCGTGCGCCCCGCTCCACGGCCACCGCGGCCGCGTGCCGCCGATCGGACGGGACGTGCGCGCTGACGACGAGAGCGGCGGCCCCCGCATCCCGGTGGCCGAGACTGTGTTGCAACGCGGCTTTGCCCACGGCGCCGGAGAACGCAACAAGCACGGCAAGGACGCACGTAGTCAGCAGAACAGCCAGCAGGGAAGCTGCCAGGAGCAGACGGTGGGCTCTGATACGTAGAAGAATGAACGCCGTCACACTGCTTCCTGCCTCTTCCCTCAGGACCGGACCACGTTTTGTCGCACGGAAACATAACATGTGACACTGGACAGGAAACGGTTGAGTGTTCAAGACTCGTGCGATCGCGATCTGAACCTGTACGGGGCCGGCAACCGTGTCCGCTCCCCCGCAGGCGACGACGCTTGAGCTGCGAACGAGGCCTTCTCGGCCACCCCAACCTCCGCCGCTCGGAGGCACGGCCTGCTCTCCATGGGGCCCTGCCACGATCAATTCCGAACAGGCACCGTAGGCGTGGTTGGCACCGTGCACCGTCGCGGTTCCTGCCCCAGACCGGGACACCGCATCAGGACAGGAGATCCGCATGTCGAGGAGCTCGAGTGGGAGCACGACCGACAGCTCGGCCGCCGCGCCGGCGCTGCGCGGCAACGGTCAGGCCGGTGTGGAGGAGCCCGCCCGCGCGTCGATAGTCCGCGTCGAGAACCTGCACCGCTCGTACGGCAGCGGCGCCGCGGCCGTGCATGCCCTGCGCGGGGTGTCCTTCGAGATCCCGCGGGGCGAGCTCGTCGCGCTGAAGGGCCGGTCCGGGTCCGGCAAGACCACGCTGCTCAATCTGGTCGGCGGCCTCGACAGCCCGGACGAGGGCCGCATCACCGTCGACGACACGGACCTCGCCGAGCTCGGCGAGGACGGCCTGCTGGCGCTACGCCGCGACCGCGTCGGCTTCATCTTCCAGTCCTTCGGTCTGATACCCATCCTCAGCGCTGCCGAGAACGTCGGTGTACCGATGCGGCTGCGCAAGATGAGCCCGCGCCGGCGCGAGGGGCGCGTCGCGCTGCTGCTCTCGCTGGTCGGCCTCGCCGACCACGCCGCACAGCGCCCCGGCGAGCTCTCCGGCGGGCAGCAGCAGCGCGTGGCCATCGCCCGCGCGCTCGCCAACCGCCCGGCGCTGCTGATCGCCGACGAACCGACCGGTCAGCTCGACGCGGAGACTGGCCTCGCGGTGATGGAGCTGCTGCGTGCCGTCGTGCGGAGCGAGGGCGTGACCGCGCTGGTGGCCACGCACGACGCTCAGCTGCTGGGCCTGGCCGACCGGGTGCTCGAACTGAGCGACGGTGTGATCACCGAACACTGATCGGCACACGACCAGTCCACTACCGGGATGACAACAACCGTACGGACGTGAGGAGTTGCGCGCAGCTGCCAGGCCCGGAGCACCGGAACCACTCACGCGGCCGTTTGGAAGACCGCTGTTCACCCACCCTGCGCCGGCTCAGGCCGTTGAGCCGGCGGCTCGTCACTCCTCGCTGAGTTCACTGGCTTCCTCGCGCTTCAACGCGAGGAACCCGGTCACCTCGGCGCAGAACTCCTCCGGACGCTCCAGGTGCGCCATGTGGCCGGTCTCGTCCAGGACCACGAGCTGTGCCTTGGCGATGCTCTGGTGGATCATCCGTGCCCAATGCGGCCCGCAGATGAAGTCATCCTTGCCGACCAGTACCAACGTGGGGGCCGTGACAGCGGACAGCTCATCGCGGACGTCGAAGGGGTGACCTCCGAACTGGGTGGGCGCGGCATACATCCGCAGCGACTGTCGGGCGGGCCCGAACTCCTGCTCACGACCCCAGTAGTCGTAGAAGTAGGCCGGCGTGATCTTGCGCAGTACGGCAGTCGTGCCGTCGTCGGTCAGCTGGTCGAGCCGAGTGGTGAGAGCGGCGACGTAACCGGCTACCTCGGGGTGTTCGTCGATGTGGCGCTGCACAAATCGTTCCAGGTTGGCGACTGCGGCCGACCAGAACCCCTCGCCCGTCACCGGCGAGGTGTCGTACAGGACCAGAGCTGCGACTCGCCCCGGGTGGTCGAGGGCGTACCGCTGAACGACGAACCCTCCGTGTGAGTGGCCGAGCAGCACAACATCCGGCAGCGCGAGGTGCTGGGTCACAGCGTGCAGGAAATGGGTGTATGTGGCCAGGGTGTATTCGCGAGGATCGGCCAGGAAGCCGGATGCGCCAGTTCCGACAGGCTCGATATAGACCATGGTCAGGCTGCGCTCGAGCAGAGGCATACGCAGATATTCCCAGCTGATGCCGGGTCCACCGGAGTGGGCGATGCACACCGGGCCGGTGCCCGCGACGTGGTACCGCTGTTCGATGCGCGCCGATCCGTGCCGGACGGTGATCGTGTGAGTGCCGGGGGCGAGCGGCGACGTAGGGTCTTCGGGAGGGCAGGGAAGAGCCATGGGCTCAGGAGAAACGTTCACACTTCCCAGATGTTGCATCAAGAACAGTGACCACTCAAGACATTGTGATGCTCGTCATCACCATGTCTACCCGGCTTGCGATCTACCCAGCTTGCAGGAACTGAGTCATCGCGTACATGCAACTGATGCCCGTTTCCTACTGGTTCAGGGGCGTGCGGCGATCGAGTCACGGTAGGCAGTGGACCGACCGGTCGTGGACAGCATCCGTCGTCGGTGGAAGAAGTGACACTGTCACCCAACAACTGTTCACCAGCGGTCGTGGGCATGTGTGGGGTGAAGAAAAGCTTTGGTAGTCTGATCACAGCGTTTCGGACGCCAAGCGCACGATCCCCCGTGAGGGCGTCCGAAACGCGTTGACATCCACGGCCCACCCGAGGGGTGAGGTCGCACTTTGCGCGATCCACGGGGACGACGGCAGTGAACCACCGGGCCGCTCGCCCCCCGAGGCCGGCCGGCACGAAGCGCCTTCCTCGGCACTCGGTTCCGGTTATTCGGGATTTACGTCATCATGACCGGCTCCTGGTCTCAGCCCTCCTGCCCGCAGAATGCCCGTGGCGACGGCGGGTTCCCGCCGTGAAACCGCTTCGGCTTTGGCAGAATCCGGGAGAACCGGCGTATTGATGGTCATCGTCACATGAACAGACCGACTCGGGACATCAGCGGTCTGCACGACTCGAACATGCAATGAATGAGGACACCATGAAGATCGTAGTTATCGGCGGGACCGGACTCATCGGCGCGAAACTGATCACCAAGCTCAAAGAGCAGGGCCACGATGCGGTTGCCGCCTCTCCGAACACCGGCGTCAATACCATTACCGGCGAAGGCCTTTCCGAAGCGCTGCGCGGCGCGGACGTGGTGGTCGACGTGACGAATTCACCGTCGTTCGAAGACCAGGCTGTCATGGACTTCTTCACCACATCGACGGCGCACCTGATCGCTGCGGAGAAGGAAGCGGGCGTCAATCATCACGTCGCCCTCTCCATCGTCGGTGTCGAGCGCCCTTCGGACGGGGGCTATTTCAAGGCCAAAGCCGCGCAGGAACAGCTGATCCGGGACTCGGGGCTGCCGTACTCGATTGTGCATGCGACGCAATTCTTCGAGTTCCTCGGTGGCATCGCCGACAGCGCGACCGACGGCGACACCGTCACACTTCCGCCCGTGTCGTTCCAGCCGGTCGCTGCCGATGACGTCGTGGCTGCCGTCGGACGGACGGCAGTCGGCGTGCCTGTGAACGGCATCGTCGACATCGCCGGACCCGAAATCGGCCGCTTCGACGAAATCGTCGGCCGGGTCCTTCAGAGCCGCAACGACGGCCGAAGGGTCGTTGCAGACCCGACCGCCCCGTACTTCGGAGCCCACGTCAGCGAGCGATCCCTCATCCCCGAGGGTGACTCCCCCCGTGGCGAAGTCACCCTCGACGCCTGGCTCGAAGCCTCCGCCAAGTAGCCCGCGCCGCAATGTGAAGGTGCGGCACTTCCGTGATCGCCCGCCGTGAGTGCCGCACCGGATCCGACCTCGGGTTCACCACTGGGTCGTTGAGCGCACCATCACTTGACTCCAGGAATCCGACGCTTCCGCGTCCGATGTGACGACGCGACGACATCCACGAGGTCTTCCTCGGCCTGCCTCAGCACCCACCGATACATCAAACGCTGCGCCTTTGTCAGGACGTCTTATACGGGAGAGATCGGCTGACGAGAGATCGCCAAGTACGGATCGGTGAAGGCTGAAAAGCCCCGTGCTCGCTGGGCGACAGCAATGCCGGGGCTCGGCAGTTGCCCGGTCAGCCGGTTTCGCGAGTTCTGCTGCGGCGTATCGCGAGGCGGCCGAGAACATAGGTGGCCTTCAGCAGGATGATTCCCAGGACGGTTCCGATGGCCCAGTGCTTCCACGGACCGGACGCCAGTAGAAGTCCGGCGAGGCCCACGTGAACGGCCACGATCAGCGCGACGATGGCTATGACGCCGAGCGTCACCCGGCGTCGTGGATGACGGACGGTTTTCCCTGCCGGGGCGGGATCACGGAGTTCAGCCCATTTCGAATGTTCGACCCTCATGATGGGGAATCTCACCTTCCGCACTTGTTTTGATGCTCACCTACAAGACAGGGCGGCGCGGTGATCCGTGACAGCCGGATCAGCCTGACAGCCTCGATGTTTCATGTCGGTCCGGGATCTCCCTCCGACCGGTGGCCACCCTGGCCTGGACCCCGGTGGGGGTCTGGAGAAAGTGACGCCCCTCCTTCACCGAGGACCGGTCAAAAGGATCGCGAGCTCGAACCGCACTGCAGAAAAACGTGACAAAGGCTGATCGTCGGGGCCGGTCCGGCGCGGAAAGATGAACATGAGCTGACAGGACGCCCTGGCCGCTGCAGAAGGCCGGCGCCGCAGTACGGAAAAGCCGTACCAAGCGTTGCGGCGGACGCCCATCCCAGCCCTCCTGCGGAGGCGGGGCTCAGTGGTGCTGCGGCCGAGTTGCCGGTCAAGGGCATTCCCTTTCGGCTGCCACTGCGCACAGCTGACGGCGGAGCCGAACCGCTTTGGCAGCCGACTGAGCAGTTTCTGCTGTTTTTCACCGACCCACGCTCCGTGGCCGTCCGGCCGCGGCGGCGGCGGCGCGGCGGGCATGCCCAGTTCCTCATAGCCCGACAGCGGTCTTGGTGACCGAGTTGGCATCAGTCACGGCTGCGGCCCTGTCACAGATCAGAGCACTGTCTGGTCCATGACTCAAAAGGTACAAATCGGGACGGATTGATATCTCCACCTCGCCCGTCGATCCCGGTCGCCACAGTCGTCCGCGTGCCGGTTTCCTGCACCTCCATGCCCCTCCCCACCTACCCCGAGGTCAACAGTTCGATGATCAGTAACGGTAACGTAACACTCAGCGATCAACTGAACACGTATGAGACCTCCGAGTCGGCGGTCGCGATGTTCGACGAGCATGGGACGGTGGTCGCATGGACGCGGGCCGCCGAGCAGCTCGTCGGGTACTCCGCGGGTGACGTGGTGGGCCGCTCTGCCTCACTTGTCCTGCCATTTTCCGAGGAAGCGCCGACGATATCGACATTCGTCGAGCAGTGTCGTGACCAGAACGGCTGGTCGGGCACGACGGCGGTGCGCCACCGGGACGGCCGCAAGCTCAACATCAACCTGCGGATTTCGATGTTGCGGGGGCAGGACGGAACAGTCCGGTGGCTCATCTCCGTGACCGACATCGGCACGCTCTCCGCAGAGGAAACGAACGGATCGGTGCGCGAGTCGCTGCTTACCCGCGCACCGATCGGCATCGTCGTTCGTGACCCGCAGCTGCGCTGCATCTGGGTGAACGACACGATGGAGCGCCACGACGGCATCTCCCGTGACCTACGACTCGGACGGCGATTCACCGATGCGCGGCCCGATGCCAAGGCCGAAGCGGTCGAGGCAGTGATGCGGCAGGTACTCGACAGCGGCACCACCAAGGTCCACCAGTACCGGATGTGGCCGCCGACGAGTCCGCGCCGGGAGCACACCATGGCGGCTTCGTTCTTCTGCCTCCAGGACGCCGACGGACAAGCGCTGGGGGTGTGCACCATCAACGTCGATGTCACCGAGAGCCAGCGGGCGCTCGAGCGCCTCGCCATCCTCAGCGAAGCCAGTACGCGCCTTGGCAACACCCTGGACGTGATGCAGACCAGCCAGGAACTGGCCGACCTTGCCGTGCCCCTGCTCGCCGATTACGTCATCGTCGACCTGGAGCAGTCAGTCCCGTTCGGCGAGGGGTCCCCGGTCCGCATCGGCCCGATGAACGGGCGCCTCCCTGCGTTCCGACGTGCCGGTCTGGCCTCGATCCACGAAGGGGTCCCGGAATCCCCGTGGGTGCGCGGTGAGCCGGTCCCCGTGACGCCCAGCTCACCCGTCACCAGCGTCCTGCGCACCGGGAAGTCCCACCTGGAGGCGATCCTGGACACCGCTCCGGGCACGTGGATCGACGAGGACCCGGCACGAGCGCAGAAGATCCGTGAGAACAGCATGCACTCCCTGATGGTCGTACCCATCCGTGCGCGGCGGGCCCTGCTGGGCGTGGCGTTGTTCGTCCGCACCGAGGACCCGATGCCGTTCCAGGAGTTCGATCTGCTCCTCGCTGAAGAACTCGTCTCTCGCGCTGCGATGTCGATGGACAACGCTCGCCAGTACGCACGCGAACACACCGCGGCCCTCGCACTGCAACGCAACCTGCTCCCTCACCGTTTGAAGGGCGGTACAGCGGTCGAGGCCGCCTCGCGCTACCTACCCGCCGACATGGACCACGGCGTCGGAGGCGACTGGTTCGACGTGATCCCACTGTCCGGCGCCCGAGTGGCCCTTGTCGTCGGCGATGTCGTCGGACACGGAATCAACGCCGCCGCGACCATGGGCAGGCTCCGCACCGCCGTCCACACGCTTGCCGACATGGAACTGCCCCCCGACGAACTGCTGTCCCACCTCGATGACACGGTCCAGCGAATGGCCGAGGAAGACGCCGACGCCCCCGCGGTGGTGGGTGCCACGTGCATCTATGCCGTCTACGACCCGGTGACCAGGAAGTGCACCATGGCACGGGCCGGGCACCCCCCGCCCGCGATCATCGACCCGCAGGGCCGGGTGACCTTCCCCGACCTTCCCACCGGAGCCCCACTGGGCATCGGGCTGGGGGCCCCTTTCGAGGCCGTGGAGCTGGAACTGCCCGAGGGAAGTCTCCTCGCCCTGTACACCGACGGCCTGATCGAGACCCGCGACCACGACATCGATGTGGGAATGGAGCGCCTGGGCGCCGCCCTGGCACAACCCGGTCGCTCCCTCGAAGACCTCTGCACCCTCGCGACGGAGACCGTCCCGGGGCAGGAACCGTGCGACGACGTCACCCTGCTCCTCGTCCGCACCCGTTCGATCAGCCCAGGTCAGGTCGCCTCCTGGACGCTGCCGAGTGACGAGACCGCGGTCCACAGCGCCCGGCACATGGCAGCCTGTCAGCTGGCTGAATGGGGCCTGGAAGGTCTCGAGGACGCCACGAAGCTGATCGTCAGCGAACTGGTCACCAACGCCGTCCGCCACAGCACCAGCCAGATCGGTCTGCGCCTGATCCACCACCAAGTCCTGACCTGCGAAGTGTTCGACACCAACGCCGACTCCCCGCAGTTGCGTCGGGCACGCACCACAGACGAGAACGGTCGCGGCCTCTTCCTCGTCGGTCAGCTGTCCCGCAGATGGGGCGCCCGCTCGGTATCGGGCGGCAAGGTCGTCTGGGCCGAAGAAGACCTGGCTCCGGGCATGCCGAAGGTCCGTGCGTGTGAGGGTGCGGCTGTGGCCGGGGCCGGGGTCAGGTAAGGCCCGCGGACGCGTTGTCGTCCCAGCCGTCCTCGCACTGCATGTAGCCGAGCATCTTTGCCGCGCATCCCAATGAGTGGTCGAGTCGTCGCGGGACGCCAGGCCACCTGCCGACGAACCAGGGGCGTGGCGGGCATTGGCAATGCCACCGCAGGCTGATCAACGGGATTCTGCTTCGGCAGCTGACCGGCCTGCCGTGGCGGGATCTGCCCCAGCTTTTCTGGAAGTGGAACACCGTTCACGACCTTCACCGCAGGTGGTCCGCGGACGGGACCAGAGAGAGGATCCTGCACGCTGTCCAGGCCGACGCCGATGCCGAGGGCCGAATCAACTGGAGCATGTTCAGCGGCAGGCCAGCTCCAGTCCTCGCCCGGAACGGTGGCTTCATGGCGGCAATGCGCTGGGGGTCTGACCGGACAGTGACACGGCGGAGGGTCACGCCGTCGGGCAGGACGGGGTCTGCGGCAAGGTCTGTGGACTGTCAGCAAATGGAAGGCCCGAACGCAGAGGGCGCAGCGCCCGAGCCCACGCTCGCAGCCGCGCTCACCCTCGTGGCACGTCCTGGATATCACCTGCCCTGCCTGCAATGCGGTACCCGGAACGCGCGCTACGAGGAACTGCCCACCCAGTGCCCGCACTTCTCAAAGGCCAAAGGCCTCTTCGCCGAGCGCGCGGTGCACGAGCGGTCCGCGAAGCTCAACGCGCTCCTCCGGGCCAGCTACTTCATCATCGGCATCCGCGCCGCCGGCCTGGCCACCGGACCGATGGCCGGATTCGACGCCGAAGGCATCGACAAGGAGTTCCTCAGCGACGGCGAGCACTCGGGTCTCGCCGTCGTCAAGATCGGCAGGCCGGGCGAGAACGCATGGTTCACACGCTCCCCACGTCTGACGTACGGGCAAGTGGTCACTACCGTCCGACCGAGGGGTGACGGCCGCCCGTTGGGCCGCCCTCCGTCAGTGGCTCCCGGTCGACCGGCGGATCAATGCCCGTTCAGATCGCCGTCCTCGTCGGGTAGCAAAGTGTTGAGCATGAGAGCGAATCTCTCTTATGAGTTGATCAACTGATCGGCGACCCCCTGAAGGCTTGCGATGTCGTGCATGGAAACCTGGCGGCATGGATGCGTTCGCGGGCCGGCTCGACAGCGGATGGGAGTGGTGGCACGCCGCCATCGAGGAAGCGCAGGAAGGGCGCTGGGTCCGTGATGCCGTGGAACGACATGTGATGAAGGACATCAGGGCCGCCACCAACCCTCTCCATGGTGGACGGATGGCCCCGTTCACCGCGGGCTCGTGGCACATACGCATCGGGAGGATCGCGAACTGGGCCGGGGTGCTGCGGCTCGCCGCCCGGTCAGGCGGGTGGGTGCTCCAACCAGTCACCGGACGCCGCCCGCCGCACCCTGCGGGCATGGCCGAGCTGCTGTCTGGCATCTACGCGGTCGGCGAGCAAGGAGAGATCTGGATGAAGCAGCTCCTGAAGGGCGAGCTGCCACAGAAGACGAGATCGCGAAGGCCGAAGGCTTCCTCACAGGGCCAGGGTCCATCGAGGACCTTGAGCTGTTCTTCTACGACTGAAAAGTCGCCTTTCCTCCGTCAGCACCGCGTCCAGATGAGGATGGCGGCGAGGTGGGGTGCGGCCCGGAAGGCAACGGCGAGCTTGTCTGTTTGCATGGACAGCCGCGCCACTGCTTTAGCCGGTTGATGCATCGCTCGACAGCGATGCGCTGCCTATGAGCGTCGGCATCGAAACCGGTCGGGCGGCCTCCTGCGTGGCCTCGCCGCACGCGATATCCACCTGGTCGACGGGCTACGGAATGACCGCACGGATGCCCCGTCGGCGGACATGTCCGCGGATCGCGCGAGGAGTACGCGCGATCCGCCAGGACCGCCTCCGATCGACGGCATGGTCACGGAGACCCACATCACAAAGCCCTTGGCGTCACACTTTGCCGGGCTCCCCGGTCACTGTTGTGTATCTGCAACTGGGTGAGGAGATCCCATGGAATCGCGTCTCAACTACTACAGCAGTCCCCTCGCGGCCAAGGTGCTGAAGCACCTCGTCTCGGCCAGCAAAGTGTTGGCGGACTCGGCGCTGCCGGACACCATTCAGCATCTGGTGGAGATCCGGGCCAGCCAGGTCAACGGCTGCGGCTTCTGCACCGACATGCACACCAAGGAGGCCGCCCACGCCGGGGAGACCTCGGTGCGGCTCAACCTCATCGCCGCCTGGCGCGAGGCGACGGTCTTCACAGAGGCCGAGCGCGCCGCGCTGGAGCTGACCGAGCAGGGCACCCGGATCGCCGACGCGGCCGGTGGGGTCACCGACGAGGCCTGGGCGAACGCCGCAAAGCACTTCGATGAGGAGCAGCTCGTCGCGCTGATGTCTCTCGTGGCCATCATCAACAGCTACAACCGCATCAACATCATCAACCAGCAGCCGGCAGGCAGCTACCAGGTCGGCCAGTTCGGCTGAGCCAGGGCGTACGGTTCGGCCGGACGAATATGGTCCGGCCGGACGCGTACGGTCCGTCTCCGCTTGCCCTTGACCTCTGGTGAGGAGGCGGATATCGAACAGCCCAAATGGTGAATGGGGGGGTTCTACTCCGCACCCAACTTCGGTGAGGAGCAACACGGCGTCCCTACAAATTATGATTCGTGGTTCTTTTCAGTTGGTCCGTCAAGTCCGTGATCATTAAGACCAACACCCCCTTCTTCGGCCGCGCAACGACGAGTCCGCTACTTCTGCTTCTGGGCTGGCGGGCAGTGGTCCTCCATTGGTGCTCTGTTCAGCGCGGGACACATGACGTCGACGGTCTGGTCCGGTTGCTGATGCAGTGGCCTGCTGGTCGTGCATGAAGGTAGTGCCTCCCGCACAGCTCATGCGTCTCGAATCCATGCGAGCAACAGGAGGCCATGTATCGCAGTCTTTCGCGCTGCAGCCTGCCGAGTGCAACTCAGTTGCCCCGCCGTGTGATTGTCTCGCGCCCGTGCAAAGTAACGCGGCCGACCGTCCGCAACGCGTTCTGCGTTACCCCTCGGACGTGACGGACGCCGAATGGGCCGAGGTCCGAGCCTTGCTGCCGATACCAGGTCGGCTGGACGGAAGGAACGGGCAGCCGGAGGGCTACCGCCATCGTCAGCGAGCTGCACTCAGGTCCCTCTTCGCATGTCCGTGGGGACGGTGGTGCACCACGCGGTACACCACCGACGACCCGCCGCGCGGCACGGTTGCACCGGGGGTGAGTTGTGCACCGAAACGGACCGCGTCTCAGCGCCGCCAGGACGTTAGGAGCTCAGCAGCCCCTGTCAGGTTCCGGGCGGGCGCCGGGGGCCTCGAACGGCGGACGCCTGCGTCTCATCACCCGGCACCTCCGGCCGACATACGCCTCGCGTCTGTTCGACGCCCGGGCCCTCCGGCGCATCGGAGCAGCAGTTGCAGAACATCGCCGCCAAGAAACTGCTGAAACCGTTTGAAATTGGCTCTGACCGCGATTACGTGATGGGCGAAAGCGCGGGGACCGCCAGAACGGGCGGTGATTCCAGTAGCTCAAGGAGCCGCCTGCGGCCTGCGGCGAGCGCCCTGGCCACAGCGCAACAACTCAGCGGGGCTTCAGTGCAACTCACGGATGTCGCACACACGGCGAAGGCCCGCACCCAACGGTACGGGCCTTCATGCTCCTGGTGCTCGTCGACGTTGTCAGCAGGCCGGGGTCGTGAGGAGGGCCGGAATACTGGTGGTCATCATGACTGGGTAACCCGTCGGTGTCGTCGTTCGGCCAGCTCCTCCGCGCTGACCACGGTCAGAACCGGGGTACCCGGCGGCGCGAACATGGTTACCACCAGCTGCGACTGCGCGTCCGAAAGGTTGTTGGCGCCCCGGTAGTGGATCACGTCGCCCCCGGGCTCGAACAGGGCGTCACCGGCCCTGAGCACCCGGGGCGGCTGCCCCTCCAGCTCGAAGAGAATCTCACCCTGGGTCACGTAGCCGAAGAGCGGCCCGGGGTGCCGGTGCGGCGGCGCGCCGGGGTCACCGGGCGGCAGGGTAATCCGGATGGTTCTGGCCTCGGCGCCAGCCGGGATCCGGGCCGCCGCCTCCGGCAGGGTCGTGATCACCTCGACGCCCGGGGGCAGGTGTGCATGCTCAGCGCTCATACATTTCTCCAAACAGGGACTGAGACTGTCCACAGCAAGGACAGGACGACCTCCCCGTTTGTGACAGCCCTATGCGGCGAACCCGCCCAGGACCGCGCCGTAGCGAGGGGAGCAGCACTTCGATGTCCTGCCCCATCCTCAAAACGACGACAGTGGTGCCGCCTGCTGCTGCCGGGCCGGAATGGACCGTCGGAAAGAGAGCGAGCACCACACACATCGCTTCGTCCATCTCTCCGACCGGGTCGGCACTCTCCCTCCGGAACCACCGGCGGGACACGTGGTTGTGCACCGTGATCACCACGGCCGCCATGAGCTCAGCCCTGAGCGACGTCGACTGAGCCGAGTCGCCCATCCAATCCGCGGTGAAATCGCGGAACAGTCGCTGGAAGCGAGCCACGCTGGCGATCTCGCGGTCGCGAAGGGCCGCCACCTTGCTGGTGAGCGCGTACCTCCGGCGTGCGAGGGCTGCGGTAATGGCTTCCTGGGCGGCGGAGAGCTACAGCTTGAGTAGCTCTCCCGGACGAGGAGGCACTGGAGGCCGCGCAACAGGTCGGACGGACGCTTGACTCCAGGTCGCCCCGGACCGCTCAGGGGAGCGCCCTGGCGAGGGGTAACGCAACGCGGCAAACCCGGCCACGCCTTCACTCGTGGTGAAGGCGGCGCTCTGTGCATGGTGCCGTCGGCATGGTTGCAGCACACATCGGTTGAGGGGAGACTTCTAACGAGTCCATTTTCTCCCATTTGCGCTTTAAACGGGTGAGAGAGGCGGCGCTGGTCGTGGCATCCGTAACCGAGTTCGACTACCTGGTCGTCGGAGCCGGATCTGCTGGATGCGTGGTCGCTGCGCGTCTGTCAGAGGACAGTGACGCGCGGGTGTTGCTGCTGGAGGCAGGCGGAAGCCAGCCTCTGGAAGCCATGGCGATTCCGCCCGCCTGGCCAACCCTGCTGGGGTCATCGGCGGATTGGGCAGATGAAACGGTGCCGCAGACCACAGCCGGCCTCAGAGTGCCGTGGCCCCGTGGTCGCGGCCTGGGTGGATCGTCGTCGATCAACGCGATGAACTTCCTGCGTGGTCACCACACCAGCTACGACAGCTGGAACGAGGCCGGTGTGGAGGGCTGGGGCTACGACGATCTTCTCCCGTACTTCAAGCGGAGCGAGGATCTCACGGGTGTCGCGGGCCGTAACGCCACGGTACGTGGGCTGGACGGACCGTTGAGGGTGGGCCCCGCTGTCGAACGTCATCCGGTGGCCCGGGCATTTCTGGCGGCAACGCTGGAGGCCGGGTATACCGAGGCGGAGGATCTCTCCGGTGGACTTCAGGAGGGGTTCGGCTGGACTGATTTGAGCATTGCCGACGGCACGCGGCAGGACGGCGTCACGGCCTACCTCGGGCCGGCGATGGACCGTCCCAACCTTCACGTTGTGACCGACGCCCTCGTGTACCGGGTGGCGCTGGACGGCGACCGTTGCACGGGCGTGGAGTACAGCACGGAGGGCGACAGCGTGACCGTGCGGTGCTCCGGAGAAGTCGTTCTGTGCGCCGGAGCGGTGGGGTCACCCCAGCTGTTGATGCTGTCCGGCATTGGGCCGCAGGACCACCTCAGCCAGGTCGGCATCACCACCGCGGTGCACCTGCCCGGCGTCGGCGCCAACCTTCAAGATCATGCGATCTCCGGCATCGTGTATCAGTCCGCGCGCCCCGTCCCCGCCACAGTGAACAACCACGGCGAGATGCAGGGCCTGATCCGCAGCAGCGCACGGACCACTGGTCCTGACCTGCAGCTCACGATTGTGGATGTCCCCCTGCGGGAGGACAGCTTACCCGGTCCCGACATCGGGCGGGGGTACACAATCATGGTCGCCCTCATGACCCCCTTCAGCCACGGCACGACACGCCTCGCGGGCCCCACACCGGGTGCGTCCCCGATCATCGACCCCCGCTACTACAGCGACGACCGGGATATCGATCGCATGATCCATGGCCTGCGGGTGGCCCGCGAGATCGGAAGCGCTCCCGCACTCGCCCACTGGCGGGGGAATGAGGCTCTCCCGGGCCCGGACGTCCACGATGACGAAGGACTGCGCGCCTACCTCTTCAGGAATCTCCGCTCCTACAGCCACTACGCCGGCACATGCCGGATCGGTGTCGATGAGACGGCTGTGGTTGACCCTGCCCTGCGTGTACGCGGTGTGAGCGGACTGCGTGTGGCGGACGCCTCGGTAATGCCCTCCGTCATCTCCGCCAACACCAACGCCACTGTCTATGCGATCGCCGAACGAGCAGCAGAGCTCATGCGCACCACCCACCGATCTGGAACCCGTGGTTCACCGTGACTCCCCGCCCTGTCGGGCACGCACCAGGCGCGCTGCCTTCGGGTCCGTAGCTCCAGCGGTATCGGTCGGTGACGGTCATAGCGGTCGCGTCGCGGCCCTGGAAGGACGCCACCGGACCGGGGCAGTTGCTGAGGTCTCGGTACGACAGTGCTGTACGCCTACGGCAACTCGGTGGTCCTGCCGCTCCGGCGAGGACTCCCCCGATGGATCACCCAGAGGCTGACCAGAACCAAAGCCGCTCTGCCAATTGGCCAGCCCACCGACCCTCCGTCGCGGTAGTCCCTGATGCCGCCTGCAAGAAGGAGGGCGGACGGGATCAGCCCTGCCCAGTCGAGAGCTCTGCTCAATCTCGCGGCAGTCGAAGACTCGTTCACAGCGTGATCCTGACAGGCACTTGCGCCCTCCACCAGATACGAGCGCACTGCAGGCGCAGTCTCATTGTGGAGGTGCACCATGCCGGCGCTCCAGTTCAAAAGATCCCGTATATGGATGGGACCTGACCTGGGTCGTTCCTGACCATCCGTCGGACAGCCCGCTTCATGACGCGAGGCTGGGCTCGGTCGGTAGCCGAACCAGTGACACGCGCTTTCCTGACCTGCAACGCAACCGCCGATCATTCTCTTGGGCTCGGGCTCACTGGTCGGCAGTTGTCGTTGTAGGGCGACGTTGGTTCACCTCGCACGGCCCAAGGACGGCCCGGGGCGAGGAGCGAGACCTGGGCGCATTCCTTGCGGACTTGGCATCAACTGCCGGTAGGGTCAGCGAGTGATCAACATGCAGGTGCGCGGGGACCTGGGAAAGCTCGTGGCCCGAGCCAAGGGCGGACTGGAGTGGACGGACCTCCTCCCCGCGCTGGACCCGGTGAACTTTCCGATGTTGTGGGCCTTGAATCCCTATGGGGATGCCGTCTTCAACGAGCGGCAGGTGCCGTTGCTGCTCGCGGAGCTCGATCGACTTCCCGAAGCCTATGGTGGCGTCTGGGTGGACCAGGCCCGAGCGATGTGCCAGGTCGTCGAGAGCGGAACGCACCGCTATCTCTGGTTCGTTGGTGACTGACCGATCTTCAAAACCGTCGTGGCGGCAACGTCACCGTGGGTTCAAATCCCCCCGCCCACCGGAGATGAACGGCCCCTGCCCAGGTGAATCGGTTGGGGCCCATGCTCATATGCGCTGCCCGGCGGTAACCATGGCTCCCCGTCAGTTCCCGGCCGATCGGGCATGTCAGGGCCCGGTCACCTCGTTTTACTCGGGGCAGCGGCACAGGACTGCTTTCACCTGTCCGCCCTGTCGGTACGGCTGAGAATACTGGTAACGCTGCACTCGAAAAGCTCTTGCCCAGTGCCCGGCAGCGGTACCTCGACCAGCTTGCCGTCGTGGATCAATCAGAGTCCGAAGCAGTCGTCATCCTGATCCTGCAGCAAGGTCTGAACCGAGTACGGATCGGGCCAGGCAAGGAACTCGAGTGAAGTGCGTATCAACTGGTCGATGGTGAGCGCGGACTCCACAGTGTGCCGTGCTCACCAGTACGCTTCCGGCGCCCGCAAGACAGGCACCGCGGAAACCTGGCAAGCGTACCCGGCCGGGAAGGCGAACTGCGGCCGTTGGCAACACTGGTCAGGCCCGGACAGTGGGGCGATGCGCCGCAGATGATCACGGTCCTGGAACGCATTCGCGTGCACCGTCCGGCCGGCGGTTACTGACGTCGGCGTTTCGAGGTGGTTAATCTGCTCACGCTGCTGACGGATGGTCACCTGTGCGGTATGCCGTGGGTATGCGCTATTCGGATGGGGGTGGGCTGACGACGAAGGGTCGTCAGCGCCGCAAGGCGGTGCGGTTGGAGGCCGCCGGGTTGTTCGCCGAGGGGGTCAGGCCGCTCGAGGTGGCCCGCAGGCTGCGGGTGAGCTCGAAGTCGGCCTACCAGTGGTACGAGGCGTGGACGCGGGGCGGTGCGGGGGCGCTGGCCTCACGGGGTGCGAGCGCGCGGCGCTGCAAGCTGCCGGGCCGGTGCCGGGAGAAGCTGGCCGATTACCCGGAGCAGGGGCCGGCCGCACACGGCTGGGTGGAGGACCAGGTGTGGACCGGTGCGCGGGTAGCCACGCTGATCGGTAGGAAGTTCCACGTCTCCTACAGCGTCTCGGGGGCCACCCGGCTGATGCGCCGGCTCGGCTTCACCCCGCAGATCCCAGCGCGGAGGGCCGCGGAGCGCGACGAGCAGGCCGTGGCCGCGTGGAAGGAGGCGACCTCGGCGGAGGTATAAGCACCCGGGCGGCCTGCGACGGATGGATCTGCTTCGAGGACGAAGCCGGGTTCACCCGCAGACCGTCGAAGGGTCGCACGTGGGGACGCCGCGGCATCACCCCGGTCGTGAAGGTGAGCGGCAGGGGCTCCGGATGGGTCTCGGTCGCCGGGCTGCTCGCGATGCGCCCGGGCTCGCGGACCCGGCTGTGCCACCGGCTGCGGTGCCACATCGGTCGCAAGGGCGAGCGCCGCAGCTTGTCCGAGCGGACTACATCGGTCTTATCGACGGAGTCCACCAGTTGGTCAAGGCGCCGATCGTGCTGGTCTGGGACCGGCTCACCACTCACGCCTCCCAGGCCATGCGCGACTTGATCGGCGCGCGGGACTGGCTGACGGTGTTCATCCTGCCCGCCTACGCACCCGAACTGAACGCGGTCGAGTACCTGTGGGCCCACGTCAAGCACGGCCTTGCGAACCTCGCCAGCGTCGCCCTGGACCGGCTCGCCACACTCGTCCGCAACCGACTCAGACGACTTCAGTACCGCCCCGACGTCCTCGATGGCTTCCTCGCCGGAACCGGGCCCTCCCTCGATCTCCCACCGCCATCCCCTTGAAGCGCCGAAGTCGGTAGCGGCAGCACCAGTCCGGGCAGCGTGAGGCAGATGAGGAACCCCATCGGGCCAGTATCGTCGCGCCCTCAGTGCGGAACAGAGGCATGCGGCTCCAGCCACTTGTCCGGCCCCGGGTCTCCGCCCTCGGCGCGCTCGACCAGGCGGTCCAGGTAGTGGGTCCAGCCCTCGAAGTGCGGGGCGCAGGCCTCGGTGGGCAGGTCGCGGTGGAATAGGGTGAGCAGGGTGCCCTCGCCGTCAGGGGCCAAGGTCACCTCGACCGTGCTGGCGCCTGGCGGCACCGACTTGGCGCCGTCCTCGTAGCCCCAGGTGAAGACCACCCGGTGGTACGGGTCCACGGCCAGGAATTGCCCGACGGCGTCGCAGTGGGCGTTGACGCCGGTCCGGTACGCCCCGCCTGGGGTGAAGGAGAACTCGCCGTCCCGGCCCATCCAGGAGAGCCACTTCTCCCGGTCGGTGAAGAACGAGAACACTGTCTGCGGGCGGGCGGCGATCCGCCGCTCCAGCACCACCTGGTCGGTCGTCGTCATGCGCCGCTCCCCTTCGACTTCTCGGCCCGTTCGGCCGCTTCCGTTGACTCTGCCGCTTCCGCCAGTTCGGCGAGTACGTCCAGCTTGTCGGCCCACATCGACTGCAGGTAGGCCGCCATCGGTCCCATCGCCTCCCGGTCGGCCCGGTAGTACCGCTTGCGGCCCTCCTGGCGCAACGTGACCAGGCCCGCGTCGCGCAGCACCTTCAGGTGCTGGGAGACCGCGCCGAATGTCACCTCGAACCGCTCGGCGATGTCGCCCGCGCACAGCTCGTCGTCCCAGACCAGCCGCAGGATCTCGCGCCGGCGGGGTTCGGCTATCGCTTGGACCGCTTCCACGCCTCTCATTTTAGTCAGGGCTTCAGCTTGCGCTCCACACGGTCCTCATTTTAGTGTCGACTTAAGCAACGAGTCCGAGAACAACGAGCCCGAGAGCACCGAGGACCCCACCATGCAGACCGCACTGGCCGAGTTCGCCACCCTGTTCGCCCGCGCCGCTGAGGCCATCCCGGCCGACCGTCTCAGCGCCGCCACCCCGTGCGCGCAGTACACCGTCGCCGAGCTGTTCGCCCACCTCGGCGGCGTGCTCCCTGACTCCGAGCTTGCGGCCGCCAAGCTCCCCCGCACCGGCGAGCCCACCCCCCTCACCGAGCCCGCCGCGGTGGCGGCCAGCGCCGAACGCGCGGTCGCGGCCTGGCTGAAGCCGGAGGCGATGACCGGCGAGACCCAGTTCGGCCCCGGCACCTACCCCGCGAGCCTCGCCGCCGGCATCACCCTGCAGGAGCTCGCCCTGCACGGCTGGGACCTGGCCCGCGCCACCGGTCAGCCCTTCGTGGTCGGCGAGGAAGCGGGCACCGTACTGCTCGGCGTGGTCGAGCAGATCGCCGACCAGGCCCGCGCCAACGGCGGCTACGGCCAGGCCGTCACCGCACCGACCGACGCCTCCGCCTTCGACCGCGCGCTCGCCCTCAGTGGCCGCAACCCGGGCTGGATCGGCTGACTTACCAACAGAAGGTCGGTGGGCAGGCACCCGGGGCTGCCCACCGACCTCTACTCTCCCTCGATCTCCACCGCCATCACTTTGAAGCGCCGAAGTCTGTATCCCCGCACCCGGCCGGACCATCTGAACTGTGACAAGGCGTACTCATCACGCCGCAACCGCCGTTATCTGCGCCGTCGGCAGATCAGCCTCACCATCCCGGAACGCCAGGGCCGGCGAACCTACCGCCAACGCCGTGGCAGCAGCGGCGGCAGGCCCCACCGTCTTTGACCCGGCTCGCTATGCCCGCAGGAACTAAGTCGAGCGGCTGATCAGCCGGTTGAAGATCTCCCGGGCCGTGGCCACGCGCTTTGACAAGCGGGCCTACGTCTTTCACGGCACCGTGCCCCATGCTGCCCCACGTCTTTGGCTCCGCTCCCTGACGCCCCGAACACCTGGTGTACTGCCATGCACGACAACACGCCCGACGAAACGTGCCGTGTCCATAGGGGCGGCGCTTTGGATGCTGTGTGTCCGGGCCACACAGCTTGGGCCTGTGCGGCCGTTCCATCAGGGCCGGCTGCCACGCCGATCAGGCTGTCGGTCGGCCGAGCAGCGAACAAGGCCGTGAGCCCAGGATCGCTTCGGCCTCGCCGCTGATCGCGCGGACCACGTCAGCGGCCGGACGCACCCCATCGACGAAGGACGCCGACTGGCCGTAAAGAATCTCGCTCGTATCGGGGTCGGGCGGGGCCTCGAACGGGTTGGCACCTTCCACAGGCCTGAATTCCTCCGCGCGGTCCCGCAGCGTTGATT
The DNA here is from genome assembly GCF_036108815.1 of Streptomyces sp. NBC_00353. Taxonomy (NCBI): domain Bacteria; kingdom Bacillati; phylum Actinomycetota; class Actinomycetes; order Kitasatosporales; family Streptomycetaceae; genus Streptomyces; species Streptomyces sp. NBC_00353. The sequence continues at coordinate 780,203 of NZ_CP107985.1, forward strand.
CGCGCTCCGACCACTCGACGGTGAAGCGGTTGCGGCGGACGCGTTCGCCAATACCGTTCGGCCAAGGCAGTCCTGACACGATGTCGTAGGCCCGTGTCCACACGGTGTCGCCGCCGTCGCTCTCGACAATCAGGCGCTTGTGGACGTCGTGCACCTCGACCGCCTCGGGTGTGGCAAGGAATGCCGTGCCCAGCCAGGCCCCGTCCGCTCCGGCGGTGAGGACGGCCGCGAGCGTTCGTCCGTCGCCAATGCCGCCCGCGGCCAGCACCGGGACATCGGGGTACCTCCGCACGATCCCAGTCAGGAACGGCAGCAGGCCCATCATCCCGGTGTGACCGCCGGCCTCGTTGCCCTGCGCCACGAGGACATCGGCCCCTGCCGCAACCGCGGCCTCCGCGTCCTTGTAGCTCTGGACCTGGCACATCACCCGGGCTCCCGCGTCCTTGGCCCGGGCAAGCCACGGCTGCGGATCGGCGAACGACAATGCGACGACCTGTGGCCGCTCCTCAAGCGTGGCGTCGAACAGCGGCTCGGTGAAAGGGAGGAACGGCGTAATGAAGCCGACTCCGAACGGCCGGTCCGTCGTGGCACGGATGGTCGCGATCTCCGCCCGGATCCAGTCAGGCCCCTTCCAGGGATGCGTACCCCCGAAACAGCCGAGCCCGCCGGCGGCGGAGACCGCGGCAGCGAGTGTCCCACCGCTGTGCAGGGCCATGGGGGCCGACATCACCGGATGGGCAAGCCCGAACATATCGGTGAATCTCGTCTGCAACATGAACGAACACTAACGGATTGACGAAGCCCCGGCGGGCGGCATGTCAAGAGGACCGTTGGGTGCCTGAATCGAATGCGACCCATCGGACACGCCGTCGGGCGGACCGAGCCCACGACGCTGCTGCGGGCTGACCCGACGGGTTCAACCGAGGGCTTCCCTCAACCGTTCACAGACCCGCTCGATCTCCGCTGCCTCGGGGAAACAACCCGCCTCGCCCATAGCCACCTGCAGCGCGGGACCGAATGCGTCGAACCTGGCCATGTCCTCTTTTCCAGCGGGCTGCACGACGAAATGGATGTGGCCGGGAACCCCGGCAGCATGCGACCACAGGCACACATACACCTGCTCTGGGGCCATCACCTCGGTGACTGCGGCGCTCACCCTCTGCACCAGAGGCCCCAGCTCGCTCGACTCCTGCGCCGTCAACTCGGCGACGTGCACCACATGCCGAGCCGGCTTGACCACAACGGTGCCCAGACCAAGCGGACCGACACAGTGCTCGACAACCCAGGACTCAGTTCGCAGAACGTTTCCACCCGGCAGCGGAGCCTTGCCAACCATGAGGTCGCACGCCAGACACCCGTCATTCACACCGGAATCCTCAATCACCGACGCTCCCCCCAATGCCAGACAGCCCCATGACTCCTGTTCAGCATTGGACCACAGGAATCTGGGGCCCAGTCGAGTCCGGTGATCAAAAACCCCACGTCGTCGACTGGTCGGCCCCGGACGTGCGCACACACGGCCCCGAACCGGCCCGAAGATGGCGCGCCTTGGATGTGGGCACCCGCTAGGAGTTCGATCGGCCCGTGCTGCTCTAATGCTGTGTGATTGCTGGCCTCAGTCGCTAACGAGTTCCCCCGCGATTGAGACGGGAGTGAAGCGGGCGATGGTGTGGTGCCAACCCACCCGATCGCCATCCTGGCAAGATAGCGGCATGGAACGTGTGCTTGGAATCGGTGGATACTTCATGCGGGCCGCCGACCCGGCGTCCCTCGGCGCGTGGTATCGCGAGTGCCTGGGTCTGGACGCCGATGAGAACGGCCTGTGGCGTCAGGAAGCCGGGCCGACGGTGTTCGCGACGTTCGAGTCCGAGACCGACTACTTCGGGTCCCGCACCCAGCGAACCATGCTCAACTTCCGGGTCCGCGACCTGGATGCGATGCTCACGCAATTGCGCGCCAAGGGAGCCGACGTGGCCAAAGAAACGCAGGACATGGAGGGTGTCGGACGATTCGGCTGGGTCACCGATCCTGAGGGCAATCGGATCGAGCTGTGGCAACCCGCCTGACCGCATCTTCACGCAGGCGGTTACGTGCTGGTGGACCACCAGGTTGTCGAGGTGTGAACCTTGGTCAGGCTCGCGCGGCCATGTCTCATTACGCCTCCTGTGGGCTGTCACGGGAACACTTTGGCGAGCTTGTCACCGAAATTGCGCCGCAGTTGGGAGGCGCGATGCGAGTCCTGACGCCGTCAGCGGCGCCGCGGCGCCAGGCCGGCGGTGCGCCAAAATACGAGTTGGTGTTCACCGACCGACTACTGTTCGCCCTGGTCCACTTACGCACCGGTTTGACCCACGAGGCCCTCGGCGTGACGCATCGGATCGGGTCCTCCATGATCGGCCGGGCGATCGGCGAGATCAGGCTGCCACTGGCCGAACGCGGGGGGCGCCGTCCCGCAGCAACCAGGCCTGCGCCTGCGCACCCTGGCCGACGTATTCGCCTACGCCGAGGCCGAAAACTTCATGCTGCGCATCAACGGCGCCGAAGTCCAGGCCCGTCGGCCGAAGGCCGGACGCCTCGGACGGGCCGCTTTCGTCTCCGGCAAACGCAAGCAGAAGCAGCAGGGGAACGATGGAGTGCACAGGGAGTCTCCATGGACCTTCGAACGGACGGGAAGGCTACCCCTGGTGGCCAGCCGCAGTTTGGAAGATCCCGTACATGATGAAGTCTGACCTGCGGATGCTCTGACCTGTGGCTTAGCCGGAAGCGCTCCGCCATATGCCGTGGTTCCCCGCTGGTCCCCGGGTGTCGGGCACGTGCCGGGTACGCCTATGCGCCGGGTAGGAGTGGGCTCTACAGCGTTTCGTCTCGGGCCAGGATCAGGCTGACCGGGCCCTCTTCGAGATTGATACCGCCCTCAAGATGCTCCTGGTACCCGTCCCTGAGGCCGGGATCAGCGAGCCCCACGAGTCGTTCAGCCAGGTCCCGCAACCCTGCGGCATTGGCCGCAACGGTGATTTCGGTTGCTGAGCCGTACACCTTGATCCGGGGTTCATCCATGCGATCACGCTACAGCGAGCGTTCACGACCCACCTCAATCCCTCGCCCTTCCCTAGTCCCATCCCGTCCGTCTTCGACCCCGCCTAAGCTGCGCCCATGTGGAAAGAAACCGCTGCTGGAGCCTTGCCCGACGTCGAGTTCCGGGCACCCGTTGCCGCAATGGCGCTGGCTGAGGCGGAGCGACGCCTGGGCCGAAGCTTGCCGGCGCAGCTGACTGCACTACTGCTGGAGACCGACGGGATGGTCGGTGAGTACGGGACTGACGTCGTGTGGTCTCTGGAGCGGATTGTGGAGCAGAACCTGCTGTTCTGGGCCCCCAATACGTTCCCGGGCCTGTACATGCCCTTTGATCCGCTGCTGTTCTTCGGCGACAACGGCGGCGGCGACCAGTTCGCCTTCGTACTGACGCCCGAGCGTCCGGATATCTTCGTCTGGGACCACGAGGCCGACGGTCGGCTATGGGCTGCACGGGAGCTAAAGGACTACCTGCACCGCTCGCTCGCGGGTGCTGGCGACTGGTGGTAACCGAGCGTGCCCCGCTGGCACCTCCCGCACCGGACGTCACTCATCTGATGTCCTGGGCGGAACACGGCTACGGCGCCAACCTCCGCCTGGCCGACTTCGCCACCGACCGAACCGCGCTGGCGACGCACCATCAAGGAGAGACACTCACCGCCGAGCACGGCTTCCCCCTGCACCTCGTCGTCCCGCACCTCTACGGCCACAAAGGCCCCAAGTCACTACGCGGCATCAAGTACTTGACGGAAGACGGCCGGCGGCTTCTGGGAAGAACGTGGCTGCCTCAACATCGGCGGCCCCTGTCAAGGACAGCGCTACTCCTACCAGGCGCGACCAGTCGACGGGTCACCCCTGTCACCGTGGCCGCGCCCCGGGCGACGCGGACAGCGAGGTGCCTGAGACGTGTTCCCCCCGCGACATCCGGACGTCCGTTGCGTCCGCGGGCCACTGGCATCGCCTCCTGCCGTGTCCAAGATCAGCAACCGCAGGACAGGACCGGGACCGATGCTGACGACTTACTGACCTGCACCCCAGCAAAATGGCTCTGACCTGCATGAATACCAAGACAGACCGACCAGTCCTAGGTCCTGTGACCAACAGGCCACGTCCCGAGTCGGCCGTCGGTCACCAACCGGAGGTGCTGTCGTCGCGACGAGTGACGCCAGGCCGCGTGTTCACTGACCACATGTGTGTGCACCGCGGACACTGAAGGTGAACGACCGGTCCGTTGCTGGATATCAGATAGCGCCAGTGCTCACCGCAGTTACGGCGACCGGCGCAGGGCTCGCAATGGCGGGCGTCGTCGCAGACGGGGCAGGCGAGCCAGGCCCGGCGGGCAACGTCCGCCTGTGGATCAATGGGCAGCCGCACGGCCCGGCTCCCCTCCTGGCAGGACGCCGGCCGCCACGAGCAGGTCGTAGGTGCGCTGCTGCTCGGCGTCGAGGTTCGAGTAGAGGAGCGTGTAGGCCTCGTCCTCGCTCTGGAGAGCGGCGATCGGGTCCCAGTCGGGCCCGAGTGCGGTCACGACCTCCGCCCGTCGTCGAGCTTCCTCGAAGGTCAGATCGATGCTGAAGGGTATGGGACCGGTGAGATTTTCCTCGTTCATTGTGTGACTTTCGATGAGTGTCGGAATTCCACATTTATCAGGCGACTGCAGCGACAGGGAAGGGTGACCTAAGTCGCCCCGGAGCGACGCGGTATCCGGCCCGTCAACGGGGAACCTTCAGATCGGCAGACAGCAGTGGGCCGTTGCCGGCACCGGGAACCAACAGCGAACACGGCTCCCCACACGGCACTGTGACGTACTTCACGGGGTTTGCCGCATGGACCTGGGCGCGCTGACGCGCGAGCAGGCGGTGCAACAGGTGAGCCGGGCTACCGTCCATCCGTCTCTGGGCCGGCAGATCGCCACGGACGCCGACCGGGCCGGCCGCACCTGCCCCGGTCAGCGTCGCACTCGGCCGACTCGGTGCCGCAGGTGGTGCGCTGTATCAACAACGCCGGCAGGAGTACCGACGCCTGCCGGAAGGCCGGTTCCGGCGTGGCTCCTGCGTTCGCAGCAGGGGTCTCGGCCACCAGAACTGGCCGAACCGGCCGAGAGCGTCCCGAGGCCCCTCCTGGTGACGGCCGGAGCCGCTGGCGCCCTCGGGAGGGCGCAGCCCGAGCGACATGCCGCCGCGGCGGCCGGCCATCTGGCTTCGACCGCGAGGTCTACCACCGACGGAACACCGCCGAGCGCTGCACAGGTCGATCACCGCATCCAGCACCAACCTTTGATCGGCCCACGGGGCGAACTCAGCTTTCGCCCAAACGCCTCGGCGACCGAACTCTTCCCTGCACCGGGCAGCCCCGACATCACGATCAACATGGGCGACACCCTCGCATGCACACCCGACCGACCCGCCGACCAGAAACGCCATAACGGGGCAAGCATCCGCTGCCCGGTTATCCAGTCACGCCGCATCTACAGGATCTGACGATTGCTCGTGCAGCGCTCGTGCGGTCAGATGACGAGGCAGACGGCCCATGTCGCACCCCGGGTCCCGCCCTTTACCGTGCGGACGACCTCGCCAATGGGAGGCTAGCAGCGGCAGTTGAGCCAGCAGGCTGCGGCAAAGGCCCCGTCTTCTTGCCCTGGGTCTTGTCGGCGATCTTGGAGACCTGCGTTCTTGCAGCTCCTGTACCTGGCCACGGCTGGCTGAGTAGCCGTCATTGGTCGTCGTCGGCCGTCCCGTTGCAGCGAGCCGTTCTGCGAACAATCATGGCCCTCATGGAGCGACCGAGGCAGATCATCGAGTGCGGAGACTTCGTCCTGCGACGCTGGCGGGGGCAGATCGACTTCGCTCCGGCATTCAAATTGATCGAGGAGTCTCTGGACCACTTGCGCCCCTGGGAGCCGTGGGCCGCCCGTCACAGCGAGAAGAGCACCCGCGACTTCCTCGCGAAGTCCGAGTCGAACTGGGCAAGCGGTGACGTATACAACTACGCCATCGCCAAGGACGGCACTCTCATTGGCATGTGCCAGACCTACCGCGGGGCCGAAGCCCAGGGCCGGCGCATGGGGTACTGGCTGCACCCTGCCGCCACTGGCCAGGGCATCGCCACGAGAGCGACGGCGGCCATGATCACCGAGATGTTCACCCTGCCGGACGTGGAGTACCTGGAAATCGCGCACGACCTGGCCAACACCTCCAGCGCCGCGATACCACGCCGGTTGGGCTTCACCGAAGTCCTGCGTGAACAGGTATCACCGCCCGCAGCTCCCTCAGGCAGTGGGATCGCCGCGGTCTGGCGGCTGAACCGCCCTACGCCACCCGTTCACGGCACTCCGTGCCCCTGAATATCTGAACCCACCGAGCTCAGCTCCTGCCCCTTCGGCACGAAAACAGACGACCTATAAAGCCGTAGGGCCGACCGCCCCAGCCGCATCGGGTTTTCCGCCTCCGTCCGCAGCACGTAGCGCCCCGCCGGGCGCGGCCAGCCGGGGCCAAGACAGGAGGCAGGCCGCGCGCCACAAAGGCTTCAAGCACCCGGCTGCGCTCCGCTCCGCCGGGCGCGCTTCCCGGCTCCGCTGCGGGCGCCGCTCCTGCCTCCGGCCCGCTCCGCCCGCGCTGCGCCGACGCGCGCCCACACATGGATAGGACCGGAGGCCATGAGTCGATCACCGCATAGAGCGGCCCACGGCCAAGACAATGCCTCCGGCGGGGGATCGTCCGACACCGGGATGGGAGCTGGGGAGGTGGCGGGTTGAGGAGGTGGCAAGGTCCAGCGATCATCTTCGTCACGGTGCGCTGGGGTGTGGTCGAAGGCCCGCCGGGTTTGAGGCGTGAGGGGTCAGCCGACGCAGCCGGTGACGATGACGGGGCTGTCGTCGCAGTTGGTGGGGATGTTGTTCCGGATCTCGGACCGGTTCACTGTCGTGAACTGGGGGTTGGTCCACACGCCGCCCGGTGCTGTGGTGGAGGCGTTGTTGTTCACCTCACTGTGGTCGAACGTCACCGTACCGCCGGAGTTGAGGATGCCGCCGGCCTGTGAAGTGCCGGGGCCGTTCGCGCTGTTGCGGTCGACCGAGCTGTCGCGCAGCACCAGGGTGCCGGATTCTTGGAGAATGCCGCCTCCCTCGCCGCCGGCGCCTCCAACGACGTTGCCGGAGACCTCGGTCTTGATGAGCGTCGCCGAGGAACTATTGAAGATCCCGCCGCCCCCCAAACCCGCGGCGGTGTTGTTGAGGATCCTGCTGTTGATGAACTGGACAGTGCCGTTGTCGTTGCTGATGCCACCGCCGTAACCGCCGCTGGTGTTGTTCTTCAGGGTGGTGTTGCGATAGACGGCGTCACCGCTGGCCTGGTCGATGGCACCGCCGTTACCGGCGGCGAAGTTGTGGGCGAACACGACCCCGTCGGTGGTGACGTCACCGTCCGACTGCAGACCTCCGCCCTCGCCGCCCGCGTTGTTGACGGTGAACTCGCTGCGGGTGATGTACGCCTTGGCTCCTGACTCAAGATCGACGCCGCCCCCCTGGTTGGCGGCGGTGTTGTTGTCGAGGGTGACCTTGTTGAGCTTCAGATTGCCGGAGCTGTCGACGAGGATGCCTCCCCCGTCATCGGGTGCGTTGCCGCCGCGGATCGTGAGGTCGTCGAGCCGCAGATCACCGGTGGAGGTGACGTGGAAGATGCGGAAGACACCGGCCGTCAGCCCGTCACGGACGATCGTGGAGCCCCGGCCCTCGATGGTGAGTTGCCTGTCGATGGGGGGCAGTCCGTCGGCGCCGGCGTAGGCCGTGGTCAGGTGGTAGGTGCAGTGGCGGGCGAGGACGAGCGTGGATCCCGCCGGCGCCGTGGCGAGCGCGGTGGTCAGCGCCGTGGTGTCGCACGGCACCGGGATACCCGATCCTGCCGCGTCGGCCGGTACCGCGCTCACGCCGTTGACCACGAGCGTGGCCAGGGCGGCGATGCCGGACAGTGTGGTGTACCGCATGGCTCTCCTTGAAGTGCAGGAACCGCCGGAGCACCGACGGCCCCTCGTCCGCCTCCCGGACACAGGGAGCAGCAATGCCCCCTCCCGCACCACTTCCAGCGAAACCGCAACACCTCCTCACCCAGACACAGCAGCAAATACGACCAACCGGCTGAATCCATTGCCCGACAGGACTGCAAGACGATGACACTTCCCCATCACACCCTCCCGGTGGCTTTGTTCACGAGTTGCGTCGTCAGTTGTTCACGGGTTTGGGAGGCACCAGATCCACGGTCGGGTGATGTTCACGAGTTTTGACGGCAGTGGGGTCCTTGCCACGGGAGCATCGGGGTGTTCCTGGTGAAAGGCCCTGGTCATGCCGCAGATGCCGAAGGTCGAGCTGTATGCCGCGATTCGGCGCGACCACCGCGGCGGCATGACGATGCGGGAGATCGAGCGCAAGTACAACGTGTCGTGGCGGACGGTCCGCGGGGCCGTGGACTCGGTCTGGCCGGAACCTCGGAAGAAGCTGCCGCCGCGCCCGACTGCGCTGGACCCGTACAAGGCGGTGATCGACGGGATCCTGCGGGCGCACCTGGATGCGCCGCGCAAGCAGCGGCACACGGTCACGTTCCGCACCAACCGCTACTCGGTGCCGGTGAGGCTGATCGGCAAGCGGGTCAGGGTGATGCTGCACGCCTCTCACCTGGTGGTTTACGACAAGAATGTGGAAGTGGCCCTCCATGAGCGGCTGATCGCCAAGGGCAGCTGCCGCCTGGAACTGGACCACTACCTCGAAGCCCTGATCCGCAAGCCAGGCGCCTTCCCCGGCGCGACCGCACTCGAGCAGGCCCGCTCCGCCGGCAAGTTCACCCCTGTCCATGACGCCTGGTGGGCCGCAGCGGTCAAGGCACACGGCGACACCGAGGGCACCCGGGCCTTGATCGAGGTGCTCCTGATGGCCCGGCACATCCCGCACGAGTACCTGGTCGCCGGTCTGGCGACCGCGTTGCGGGCCGGGACCCTGACCGCGGACGCGGTCGCCCTGGAGGCCCGCAAAGCCGCCCAGACCGAGGATGAACCCGGTCCAGCCACCTCGTCTGCGCTGGCCACCGGGCAGCCGCCGGCGACCGTGACGTTCCTGCACGAGTGGAAGCTGAACCACCTGCCGCCGGACACCAGGCCACTGCCCTCGGTGACGCCCTACGACCAGTTGCTCCGACGTCGCGCCAGCGGCGGTGACCACCGAGAGGGAGAAGCACAGTGACCCTGCCTCGCCAGCGAGGACTGACCGAGCAAGCCGCCACCACCGCCATCGACACCGCCTGCCGTCTGCTGCGGCTGCCGTCGATCCGCAACGAGTTCGCCGACATCGCCGACCGGGCCGCCAAGGACCAGATGACCTACCGCGGCTTCCTCGCCGAGCTGCTGATGGCGGAGTGCGACGACCGGGCCCGCCGACGCTCGGAACGGCGGATCAAGGCGGCCGGGTTCCCGAGGGAGAAGTCACTACGGGCCTTCGACTTCGACGCCAACCCCAACGTCGACGCGGCCACCATCAACACCCTCGCCAGCTGCGAGTGGATCAAGAAGGGACAGCCGCTCTGCCTGATCGGCGACTCCGGCACCGGCAAGTCCCACATGCTCATCGCCCTGGGCACCGAGGCCGCCATGAAGGGCTACCGCGTCCGCTACACGCTCGCCACCAAGCTGGTGAACGAGCTGGTTGAAGCCGCCGACGAGAAGCAGTTGAACAAGACCATCGCCCGCTACGGCCGCGTCGACCTTTTGTGCATCGACGAGCTCGGGTACATGGAACTGGACCGGCACGGCGCCGAGCTGCTGTTCCAGGTTCTGACCGAGCGGGAGGAGAAGAACAGCGTCGCCATCGCCTCAAACGAGTCGTTCGGAGGCTGGACGAAGACCTTCCCCGACCCCCGTCTCTGCGCCGCCATCGTCGACCGGCTCACCTTCAACGGCACCATCATCTAGACCGGATCCGACTCCTACCGCCTGGCCAGCACCCGAGCCCGTGCCGAACACGCAGAAGCGGGCTGATCAACCGCTCCACCGCCTGGCCGGCAACCGTTAAAGGTCGGCCAGGCCGACATCATCCGAGCGGGACAGGCCCTCCAACCCGGGGACCAGCGTCCAGATGAGCTGCGATGCGCGTAATCGTCCGGGCATTGTCCTGGAACAGATGCGCCTGCATGCCCGCCGCCTGAGCAGCCTCAACATTTACTGCGAGATCGTCGATGAACAGACAGCTCTCCGGCCGCACCTCCAGGCTGGCGCATACGGTCTCGAAGGCACGCGGGTCCGGCTTCTCGATGCCGATCTCGTGCGAGTACACGATTTGCTCGACCAGTTCGTCGAAGTGATACAGCGCGGTCTCCCGTTCCCGGGCACCGACGAAGCTGTTGCTTAGGATGCCCAGCCTGCAGCTTCCTCGCAGCCCACGCACGTAAGCGATGAGCTCCTCGTTAGGCGTTCCCAGGTACTCCGCCCAGAGATCAGCCATGAAGGCTTCAACCTGGGGCGCGTCGAGCCCCAAGCGTGCTGCCACCTGCTCGTGAACCTCTCGTTCACTGATACTCCCGACGCTCCCGGCTTGCCACACGTCGCGCATCCGCTCATGCACAGTGCCGAACGGCAACCCCAGCCGCTCTTCCCACCGCTGCACACACCCCGTTTCCGGCGTGATCTCCAGCACGCCACCGATATCGAGAATGACGCAGGTCGCCGTCACTCGAACTCCCCCTCTTCGTCCAGCCCGGCTGGCGAGCGCACACCGCTCGCTCGTGTGATCTACGGAGACACTGTCGCCCTTCCCTCTGGGGCAAGGTCAAGCGATCTTGAAACCTTGTGGCAGCCCTGTTGCGAGCCGCCGACACGACTCGGCTGCATGGGCAGGTGCCTTCAAAACTCGTGACGAACCGCGGAGTCCTCGGCCGGACGACGACGTCAGAACTCGTCAACAAACGCTGTCGCAAGAAGTGATCGAAGCCACTCCCGGCGAGCTGCGCAGGCAGGCAATGGAGAACGACGTTCGAACGTCTCAGAGCAGACCTCGCTCGCGTGCAGCAGCGAAGTACAGCAACCACAGCAACCGCCCCCGTCCCACAGCGTCCTCGCAAAGCCGTAGCGCGACCAGTACGACCCTCACTGACCGATCCACATAGAGCTACGGATCAGAAGGTGTCCGTGCCCGATCCGTGCCCGACAGGGCGGGGAACCACGGTCAACTACGGGCGCTAAGGCGAGCTCCAGGGTTCCCCTTGGCTTCCGTCCCCGCTGGTCAGTTCGCCGATGGGGGCCCAAGACCCGGTGATTCCCAAGCTCAGAGTGTGGGCTACCTGCCAGCGCCCTGCGACGCCGGGCCCAGAACGTGATCGGCTTGGACTGGCCAGTCGTGGGCCATGTGTGGGCCAGGCGAGACGCCCGGGGTGCTGCCTCGGGCGTAAGCGCAGGTCAGTGCATAGTCAGTTACTCCCGCTGCCCGGTCTTGAAACCCGTTCCCGTCGTGCACAGCCTCCTCGCACGACCTTAAGACAGGGGCCTCTTGCTTTTTAAGACCCGCCTTCGAAGAAGCCGGACTTCAGGTCCCCGATGATGACGTCGAGTGGATGCCCACTCACGGTGAGCGGTCCACTCCAGGGCGCGGTGAGTGCGAAGAGCAACGCCAGGCTCAGCCCGACCACACTCGCAACGCCCAGAACGAGCAGTGATGTTCGCAGGCTGCTGCAGAAGGTGAGTGCGCCGGCGTTCACGATCAAGGCCAGTCCGCCGACCACAAGCGTGACAACGTAGAGCGCGGGTACGTCGCGCGAGGCAGCCGCAACGCGTGCGCGACGACTATTGGTGACGCTGTCCAGGGAAACCAGCAGCTCCGTGCTCGCCGGGGTTCCCAGCTCAGGCCGGGCCGCCTCGGCACGCACGCTCCGCTCCAGCCGTGCGATCGCGTGAGCGGTGGCCGGGTCGTCACCGGACGCCGCTGCCGCACCCTCCCATTCCCTGACACGCGTGGCCTGCAGGTAGTCCAGCAGTGCCGAATGGATCGGCTCCGACTGGACTCGCGGACTTGTCGCCGACCACGCCAGGCGGGAGGCTGCGGCCGCCTCGTCGCTCACCAACTGCTCTGCTGCGCGCAGGTAGCTGGCCTCGCTGGCCAGCGAGAGTGCCGCAAAGATCGCGAAGGCGGCGCCGAGTGTAGGCATCAGGGGCATGGCAATCTGGGGCACCCGATCCTGTTCCCCGACCGGTACGAGCGCCCGGACGCCGACCCGCGCCACGGCCGCGACCAGTAGGGCAAGGAAGAGCCAGCCAACAACCAATACCACCGTCGGCAGCGAGGCCAACCAGTTCACCACATCACCTACAGCGCGTTCCCGCGAGCGTCACACGGCGGCGCCCCACGACCTGGACCTTCAACGAACGCTCCATGATCACAGGTCGAAGACCTCCGATGCCCGCGACGCACGGCACCGGCACCTCGCTTCGTTGGCCAATCAGCCGAGTACGGCCCAGTGCGACGCTGTTCGGCCGCCTTGCGATGCACCGCATCTGACGCCTTTTGTTATCCGCCCAAGGTTGCGAGACGCGCTGTTAGCCCGGCCTCTGCCGCCTGTCGAATGCGTGCCGAAGGCCGGTCGACGAGACGCCAAGCACGGGAAGAGGAGCAGGTCAGCAGGGGTATGACACCCAACCCACCAAGCGCCTTCTAAGCGCTTGGCTTCATCGATCAGCAAGTTGTGGTGACTGCAGTGTCTGACGGCAACGTCAGCGCACTCGATCGCTTCTGAGCGGCTCTTGGGTCACTCACCGTGCTGTGTCATCGGTTTGTCGCCCAGGCGGGCCGTTCAGTTGGTAGAACTCCTAAAGCGGGTGTCGCAGGTTCGAATCCTGCCGGGGGCACAGCACTAAGGGCCAGTTCGGAGGCTTGATCCTCTCGAACTGGCCCTTTCGCGTGGTCACGTCCGTGCCACACACGTGCCACTACGTCCCGGTGTTTCCCTGCCGTTGGCGGATCATCGACCCCAGCCGATCGGCGATTGCACGGTCTCGGTCGGCGGTCATGTGCTGATAGATCAGCGCGGCACGGGCGGTGCTGTGCCCCATGCGCGTCATCAGCTCACGCGTGCTCGCCCCGGCAGCGGCCAGGGTGTTTCCCGTGTGCCGTAGATCATGGAAGTGCACATCGGCAGCGATGCCCGCATCCTTGCGCGCCTTGATCCAGTCGTCCCGGAAGTTGCTGCGCCGTAACTGTCCGCCCTGGGGGCCAATGAAGACGTGGCCGTCACGGCCTGCCCCCGCATAGAGCTCCAGGTGCTCAATGACGTCGGCCAGGATCTCGTCCGGGAAGGCGACGGGGCGGACGCCGGCCGCCGACTTCGGAGCCTTGTCGAAGAGCTTGCCGTCCTGCATCTCGGCCTGGGCGCGCTGTACCAGGACCACCCGCCCGGCAGTACCGACTGCTGGGAGAGGACCGCTTCGCCGAGAACCTCGCCCATGAAGTGATCCGGGCGGGCACGGACTTCGACGGCTCCGAACGCTCACCAATGCGCATGGCGGAAGCGCGGATCACCCTCGGCGTGGTGGCAGCCCGACAGGGCGACTTGGACCAGGCAGTCAACTACGGCGAGTGGGCGCTAAAAGGTGACCGCCAGTCTCTGCCCTCCCTGCTCATGGTCAGCCGAGAACTGGCGGCCATCGTCAACCGGGACTACGCCACGGAGGCGGCAGGCCGGGAGTACCTGGATCACCTGACCACGCTCACTCGCACCAGCTGAGGGTTGTCCCGCATATAGAGACGGCTCATGTGCGGTTCAGCGCCATGAACACATACTCGAACCCTCCGGGCGGGGCAGCAATGAGTACGTCGCCCTCCGAGGAGGTGCACTCAACGACCATGCACGGGACCGGGTAAAAGACCCTCCGCCCATCCCCCGTGGACGCTTCCCGCACCCCTGCCGCCTGCAGATCGGCAGCTAGCACTCGCATCTCTCCCCGTCCGGGCTCCCAGGTCCACAATCCCGAGTCGATCACGAAACGTCCGTTTGTCCATCGGGACATATGCGGACTCTTCACGTAACACCCGATCTTGATCCGCCGCCCGTCGATGAGGCTCCTTGCGAGCCGTCGCTGGCCCCAGCTCGACAGTCGAACGGCCAGGACTAGGCCAAGCGAAACCCCCGCTATGAGCAACTTCAGCGAATCCATGCGCGCATTGAAGCAGAGAGCCTTGGGTTCAGGTTAGCCACACAGCGATCACCGTTGACCTGCAGTTATGGGACAGCCCTTAGGGGCCTGTTACAGGTTTCTCTACCTCATCAAGTGCCCGCGCAAGCGCGGGCTGGCCCCTTGGGCCCGGCCCCTCTGCGCCTACGGCGCCGGGGCCGAGCCCCTGGGGCCGCAAGCGAGTTACGGCCCTGGAGTAGAAACCAGAACGGGCAAGTCACGGTCAGAACGATGCCTCCGGCGGGGGATCGGCCGGCACCGGGTGGGAGGGGGCGCCGTTCCCGGCCGCGGGCACATCGTGGCGAGCGTGGTGGGCTCCCATCCCGTCCACCGTCGACCCAGGCAGAGCCGAGCAGACGCGGCCCATGGCGTCCAGGTCGTTCGTCCAGTTGGGCGCTCCACCTGGACGCCATGAACCACGTCCGCTCCACGGTGTGTGGGTCGACGGCGGACGGGATGGGAGCTGGGGTGGGTTGAGGATGGTGGGGAGGTACGTGGCTTTGTTCACGATGGAAGACACCCAGGCGGCGACTCTTTGACTGTTGTCATGAAAGCCCGGTCCATGCGACGGTCGACAACATGAACCTCTACTCAGGGAGTTGGCCGCCTCGCGCTGGCGTCGCCATGCAGCGTCGATACGAGGGGGCGGGCGCCCTGGTGCAGGCTGGGACGGCAGCGTTCATGGCGTTCGTGACGGCCGTCCCGAAGGGCGCCTGTTGAGTAGCCGGAGGGGTTGGTGGATCCTCGTGGAGGGCCCAGAGGAACTTCTCGGAGAATCTCGTTCGATCCTGCTCCAATCGATCCCGGTCGATGGAGGCCCGGACCAGGCCGCCGCTCAGGCTACTGAGGTGGCTCGCACCCACGTACCTGCCCGCTACGGAACCCTGAACCCTGAGGAATGCGGTCGGAGAGTATTCCGGACCACGGACAGGGAATGGCTCGTGGAGTTCACTCGTAGGACGTGGCCTGACAGCTACGCGTTCCCCACCACGAACACAGCTCTCATACGGGTCTCGATCGCCGAGCTCGAGTATGAGCAAGAGGCCCTGGAACCTGAGCGGCCTGCCAAGAAGGGCAAGTTTGGGCGTCTGGGCAAGGGCTGACTCAGAGCGAGGGCCGAACTGTCAAGGGCGCCTGGGCCGTGTGACACCAGCGGCCGACACCAACAAGGGCGTACGGCGCCGATCAACGCTGAACCTCAGCGGCAGCCGGACCAGGGCTCAACGGACGTTCATCAAGGTCGGGAGAGCACCTCGATCGACCTGATAAAGATGAGGCCGCATCTCAAAGCTTGCCTCTACTCGCCGGAAACTTACGGGGCCGTGATCACTCGCCCCAAGGCAGCTCCAGCCCAAGGCCGTTCCGCCGACCTCACGTAGTGTCCGGCGCAGCTCTCTCGACCGGCTGGAGGACACCATGACGGACCCATTGCTGATCACGCTCGCCGATGCTCTGGCGAACCTCATGGTCTCCATCGACATGACTGATGACGATGACGTTGACCCGGACGTCTGCGTGCCGTGGTTCGAAGACGTCGCACACAAGCTCAGCCAGCTCTCCGCCGATGACCAGCACAGACTTGCCCAGGTGATCCGAGAGGTGGCCGACCAGGAGCCCGATGCCCAGAGACAGGCGGCACTCCTCGAAACGCCGGACCACCTCGGCCTCGAAGATCCGGATGATGAATGAGTAGTCCGTGCCCCTCCCGTGCCCGTTCGGTCGGGATACAGCGGGGAGTCACGGACGCTGGCGGACAGCGGCCATGAGAACGGCCCCTGACCGAGTTGCCTGGTCAGGGGCCGTTCACCTGCGGTGGGTGTGGGATTTGAACCCACGGTGACATCGCTGCCACGACGGTTTTCAAGACTGTATGGACGGGGGAGGAACCAAGCCGGTTGGAGCACTGGCGTTGGTACCGCGCGTACACGTCGGGTGAGGGTCATGAAGGGCAAATGCCGTGACGACAGCGACCAACGCAAGCACCGCCTGGGTCTTCACCACCATCGGTTTCGCGTGATAGGCACCCCAGACCGCAACGACAGCCAGTGCCACAAGCACCATGCCCGCGAAGGGCGGGACAGGGTCGAAGGCCGCAGGATGGACAACGTAGTCCGAAGCCTCAGGTTCACTGCCTGGTGACATGCACGGAAAGGCGGACAACGCTCCCAGGAAGACCCCGCCGATACCGAGCAGCGGAGTCAGCGCGACCATCTCGATGAGGAGGTACTTCCCTCTTGTCAGCCAGGTACGGAGGGACGCTCCCCCAGACGTGAGGTCACCCGTATCGGCACTCTGATCTTGCGGCACTGCCCCTCCTTGCGCGATGGCCGGAGAGTACAGCAGCGAAATACAGCAACCATCGCGCCCAGCCCCGACCACCACCGGCCCTGAGCGACCGTCTGACGTGCCCGGCAGACCTCAGCGACCGTCGTGCCCATAGTTCGCATCGAGGGGCCGCGGGGCGTGCCACTTCCGTGCCAGAACGGACGGGGACTCACGGGGAATCGAGGTTCGCCAGGGTGCGCACCGCCCCACACTGCCCAAGGCAGGGATTCCCAGGTCACACCGGTGATCACCCAACCTCGCTCCTAAAGCGGGTGTCGCAGGTTCGAATCCTGCCGGGGGCACAAGCGTGGCCAGGGGAAACGCCCCGGGCCGGGATGGTCCGGGGCGTTTTGACGGCAACGACCCACAGCTGGCAAGCAGGCGACCGCTACGCGATACGGGTTGACTGACACCCGAATCCTTCGGCATCACAACACGCTTCGGCCGATGGACGGGGCTGCTGCAGGGTTACTGAGGTTTTCAGGGTGGGTTCGGTTGGGTGATGGGCAGGCCGGTGGCGGTGAGGCATCCGTTGATCAGGTGGGGCCGGAGCTGGGTTCTGCGTAACTCGCGGCGGAGTATGCGGTCGAGGTCGTCGGGTGTGTCGAACGCGGTGTTGGCCATCGCTCTCCGCAGCAGTGACCAGATTCCCTCGACGGGGTTGAGATCGGGTGCGTACGGCGGGAGGCGGATGGTGGTGAGCCAGTCGTGCTCGGCCTCGTACCGCTTCAGGCCTGCCGTCAGGTGCGTGTTGAGATTGTCCCAGACCACCACGATGGGGCCGCCGAGCTGGATGTGGGCCCGTACCAGCAGGTCCCGGTAGTCCTTCCAGGAGAAGCTCTTGCGTGCACCCTTCAGCAGCAGGTGATCGTGGGGCCGGTATATCAGCCGGCTTGCCTCGCCGGGTTTGTAACAGCACAGGGCTGCCACCGAAGTTCGGCGGCGGGATCTGCCGCGGACCCGGATGACGGGGGTGTGCCCGCGCCGGCCCCAGGTGCGGGCACGGGGCGGCGTCATGGAGAAGCCGGCCTCGTCCTCGAAGACGATCCAGCCCCCACACGCCGCCGCGATCCTTTTACCCGCGGCCACACCTCCTTCTTCCACAGCTCGACGGCGTGATCGTCACGCTCGAGTGCTCTGCGGGCGGGTGCCTGCCAGGACCAGCCGTGCCGTTTCAGCAGCCGCCACACCGTCGCCACCGACAGACTCAGCCGCAGCTGGCGGCGGATCACCGTCTGGACCCTGGCCAGGGTCCACCGCTCGTCCCCGAAGCCGTGCTCGGCCGGACCCTTGCCCAATTCCTCTGCCAGCACGGCGAACTGGGCATCGGTGACGGCCGGGGAGTTCGCCGGTCCGGCCGAGCGCAAGGCCTCCAACCCGCCCTCACGCCAGGCACGGCGCCAGCATTCCACCGACCGCACACTCACCCGCAGATCCTTCGCGATCACCGCGGTCTTCTCACCCGCCGCGAACCGCCGACCGGCCTGAAGCCGAATCCCCTCACGAAACGCCCGACGCTCAGCGGTCAGGCCCCCACCCTCCGGATAACGCATACCAACGGCATACCGCAAGGATCACCAACCGTCACTACCCGACGACAACCCGAAATCCTCAGTAGGTGACAGGTGCGGTCACGCGGCCCGGAGGGCCGGTGTAGTCATGACGATCTCGAACTCGACGGGGGTCAGCCGGCCGAGCGAGGCTTGTCTGCGGCGTCGGTGGTAGGTCCTTTTCCCGGAAGATTCGCCTGGGACAGGTAGGCCGCGGCCCGGTGCAGGACCTCGTTCTCCTGCTCCAGCAGCTTGATCCGCCGACGTGCCTCCCGTAATTCCGCGCTCTCCTGGCTGGACGTTCCGGACTTTGTCCCGTCGTCGATGTCCGCGCGGCGCACCCACTTCCACAGCGTCATCGCGTGAACTCCGAAGTCGGCGGCCACCTGCTCGATCGTCACGCCCGGGCCGCGGTTCCTCGCGACCCGCACGACATCCTCGCGGAACTCTTCCGGATAAGGCTTGGGCACAGCGACATCCTTCCCACCCGCCCTGTAGGGCAGGCCAGTTCAGATGTCACCCGATCGTGCATCAGACCCGACATTAGAAGCTTCTTCGACAGCTGGCGTTTGTCGCTACGGCTGCGGAACCAGTTCGACGTCTGCCAGCGGGGGTTAGTCGGCGGGCGTCGTGCGAGCGCGAAGTCGCTCGGCGTGGCCGGCGTAGTCGGGGGTGCCCTGGGTGCCGGGGCGCTGGTCGATCCTTCCGAACCAGAGGTGCGGCGCCCACTGTTGGCACGCCTCCTCGCACGGCTTGAGGTTCGCTTCCAGGTCGATGCGGTACCGCAGTCGCGGCAGGCCTTCTCTCAGCGGTTCCGTGTCTCGCACGAACTTCCACAGCAATGGGTGATCGCGTTCCAGCTCTTCTCGCGGGCAGAGTTCGAGCGTGAACACCTTGCCGAACCGGTAGGTTCCCACGCCTTCCAGCGAGTCCCACGGCATCAGGACATCACCCGCATCGGTGATCCACCAGAATCCGACGGCGTCGAAGGCCATCGCCCAACGGCGACGCCTCCAACGGGAGAAGGTCACCGTCACGATCACGCACCCCAGGACCAGCGCGCAATAGACCCAGATCCAGCCGCGGACACCGAGGTTCCCCTGCGCAAAGAACGTCCACGTCGCCGCGCCGATAAGACCGAACATCAACGGCGTGACGATGAGCCAGCCATTCAGCCGACGCCGCCCATACGGTATGACGGAGGCGTCCTCGGACGGCCCATTCTCAGTGATCACGACTGCGGTCCTGGCGTCCAGGTCGTTCGTACAGTGGCGCGCTCCACCTGGACGCCAGGACCCGCGCCCGCTCCACAGACGTGTGGGTCGACGGCAGACGGGATAGGAGCCAGGGTGAGCCGTGGGCAAGGCTAGGTGGGCCAGCGATCCGTAACGGCTCCAGCCCAACCGCTTTCCCGACCTTGGGATAGCCTGTCCGCCTCATGGGGCCTGCGTGGTCAACACGTTGGGTGATCGCAGAAGGGGGAGCGCCGTGCGGGCACTGAGGAACCTCTTCAAGACGCTCGGGAGCACCCACCACGCACCCGACGACGAAACATTTGCAGCGAACGCCCCTTGTGAGTGCTCACCAAGGTGGCCGGCGCTGGAGACCACGGCCAATGACTATGTGATCCGCGCGGTGCCGTCATCGCACTACAGCGTCATGACGAACCCCGAGATCGTGACATTCGTCGCCCGGTGCACCGGATGTCACGCCAGGTACCCCGACCCGTGGGTACTGGACGTGAACGAGCCGATGCCCTACGCCTGGGCGCGAGAGTCCGACGAGCCGACTCGTCAGAGCGCCAAGACTCCTGACATCAGCGACTGACACCAA
This sequence comes from Streptomyces sp. NBC_00353, assembly GCF_036108815.1. Classification (NCBI taxonomy): domain Bacteria; kingdom Bacillati; phylum Actinomycetota; class Actinomycetes; order Kitasatosporales; family Streptomycetaceae; genus Streptomyces; species Streptomyces sp. NBC_00353. The sequence continues at coordinate 800,179 of NZ_CP107985.1, forward strand.
CGAGCGCGAATCTCACCGATCGACGCTGAACCTCAGCGGCAGGCCAACAAGGGCACGTAGCGCGTTGGACAAGGTCCACGAGTCCTCGTGATCGACCTGATAAGGATGAGGCCAGATCTCAAAGCCGGCATCCGGCACGGGCGGCGTCCTCGCTGGTGGACGGCGCCCGTCGGCTTGACTCGGCCATTGAGACTCCGCCGCCCTTAACGGGCACGGTGGCCAAACTCAGCCAGCACCCGGCGGGTCTGCTTCTGTTGGTGCGCCACGGCCTACGGTCAACGACCAACGCACGGCTGAGAACGCCTCGACGGACACGACTCCACTGCGCTCCACCCCGGACAACGCGAACTCGTTGGAGACGGTGCTGACCTGGTCAGCACCGCACTCCAGGGGGAAGGAGACTTGCACAGGCCGCACCGCCACCGTGATCTTCCCCTTGCCCTGGCAGCTCACCGCGATGGTCAGGGCGTCGCCCTTCTTGCCCTTGCTGTAGGGAATGCTGGCGTTCCCAGTGGTCACCTTCTGGCGGCCGGCGAGTGATGCGTCAGGGTCCAGCTCCGGCGGCTTCTGTAGGGAGGGCTGCGTGGTGCCGGGCACGGTGTCGGCCGTTGCCGGGACCGGCGTCGTGGAGCCTTGGGGCCGCGTGGGTTGCCCGGCGTCCGAATGATCCGTTGTGCACGCGGCGACGGACAGGAGCACCACGGCACACGCAATGCCCACCAGTGCACGGGTGCGGCGAGACATATCAGCTCTCCGAGACAGCCCAGCCGACGTAATGCGGCGTGTGGATGATGACCTTGCGTTCGCTGTCGGCAGGCAGCTGTCGAGATCATGTCAGCGCTCCTGGCGAACCACCACCCTTCACATCCTTTCTGAGCAAAACCTGAGCTAGCCGATCAACCAGCGCGCGTATGGGTGACCAGCCCGTCCTAAAGCGGGTGTCATCGCATCCAATGAGCACCCTTCCGGGGCCGTCTCGGGGCCGTGGAAGGGCGCTCAATGAAGACCAGCGCTGACAACTGCCGACAGCTCAGCAGTAGGTCACAGCGTTGATCGATTACGTGACCGCAGGTCGGGAACCCGGCGTATCACTTCTTCGGCTACTGGGGCACTGGCCTGGTCAGACCACACCGCCGCGAGCGCGGGCAGAGCGAGCTAGACGCTTGCCCGTGCCGCTCTGTCGATACCCCGTGGCATAGTCCTCCCTTGATCACGGGGGCACACGCCCCGAGACATGGGGGGTACGGCTGTGCACAGGACGAAGTGGGCCGCCGTGGCGGCAGCGGTCATTGTGCTCGGAGCCGCGGGCTGTGGCACTGGCGACGCCGGCGCCGGGGCGTCCGCATTGCCGCCGTCGCCTCGGCCCAAGGGCACTGGACCGCTCACGAAAGAGGTCGTGCGGACGGACCTCGACACCTCTGCGGCGGACGCGGGCGCTCCGGCGAGCCTACCGGAATACGCCGGTATGAACGAGGACGCTGAGGCGGGCTCACTGCGATCGTGCAGCATTGGTTTCAAGGGCATCGGTACCGAGACCACCACGGTCGATGTCGCCCGCTACGATGCGGTTGTGCGCGAGCTGCGCGAGCGGGACTGGCAGCCGGCCCAGGAGCCGGAGAGGCGCAAGGACAAATCCGGGGTGATCTATGTCGCCCACGAGCTCCTCAAGCAGCGCGGCTGGACCATGGTCGCAGAGTACATGGACCAAGGGGACGGCGTGATCACCCTCATGGCCTACGACGACGCGTGCATGAAGAAGATCCACGCCAACGCGGGTCCGGTCGGCTGACCCGCCACGCCTCGCACCGAGAGGCGAACTCCTGATCAGTTACGGATAGCCCTCAGGTGCCCAACCGACGTCGGGAGAAGCCCTACACCGTTAGCGCCAGCTACATGGGCGAGGTCGTCGCCGAGACGACCATTGCCGAGGAGGCAGTGGCGGAGGCTATCCGCCATCTGCCCCAGGCGGCCGACTGACGTGCCTGGCAGACCTCGATGACCGTCGCGCCCAAAGTTCGCATCGAGAGGTTCATCGTGCCCGCTGCGTGCCCGTTCGGAGGGGACGCAGCGGGGACTGACAGGGAACAGCGGCGCCAACCCTGCTCCGGACCAGGTCAGGGAGTCGCCAGGTCAGCGGCCATCCGCGTACGGGGTCTTCCAAACTGGTGCCTCGCAAGTACCCCCGACAACAGCAGCGGCGTGATTCCTGGCACTCACCACCGGATCACTCGATCCACTCCGCTTCGACGTCGTCGGGGACCCAGGGGAACGGGATCCACGGGTGTCGCGCGGGCCGGTGGGCATCGGGGTCGAATGCGAGAACGGCGTCGACGAAGGCGCGAGGCGGCAGATAGCCGTGGTCGACGACGTAGTGACCGATGAGTGTCGGGGCCGCAAAGGCAGTACCGGAGACGCCGGGGACACGGATCTCTCCGTTGCCCCAACTGGCGCGGTGGTGGCCAGGCAGCGGTGTGTACCACTGGTGCGGGTCGTCGACCGGGATCGTGCAGAAATCGCAGAGGTGGCTGCCGCGCATCAGATTGATCACTTGCGCCTCGACGATGGCCAGCAGATTGTCCGTAAAACCGACGGGGGCCGGCCCGGATGTCCAGGGCTCGTCCCCGCTCAGCCAACCGACGTTGAGACGCTCGTACGGCGGCTGAAAGCACATGAATCGCAAGCTGTCAGGATCGGAGAACGTGTCGCCGCGGCTGGTGTACTCGTAGCGGCTGAGATCCTCGTAGAACATCGACGCATCAGACCACCATTGCAGCCGCTGTGGCCAGCGAATTCCCGGTGGCACCGGCTGAGTGTCTAACTGCGCTACAACGGCCACGCACGTGCGCACACAACCACGGACGCTCATGGACAGTCCGCGCAGGTCACCGCTGGTCCGGCCACAGGTCACGCAGTCGCTCGGCTTCGGGACGAAGGCGCGGTCGTGCCACATCCGTGCCAGAACGGGCGGCAACTCACGGGGAGTCGGAGTACGCAGAGGCGGGTGCCACCGACCCCGCCCAAGGCAGGGGAACCGCAGGTCACGCCTAAGGTCGCCCCACCGCGCTCCTAAAGCGGTGATTCCTCGACCACCCGCTGCACGCCGGCGCAGGCCACCAGTGCGCTGCCGTCTTCGGTGAGGAAGAGCGGAAAGGTCCATGTCCGATCGGCAGATTCGATCATCCCTCCGCGCACCGGCCGGCCATGCTGGCGGAGGAGCCCCACCGCCCGTTCCAGCCCCAGATTTTCAATGCCCTTCAGCCGCACGCGCCGAAGGTGGCGTGCATAGACCCCATGCCGTTCCGCGGGAACAGTCCGATCCCACACATATCTATGGGGCAGAGGTTCGCACCGCCCTGGGACAGCTCGGCTCAGGCTGAGCCGTCCCGCTTGGGGGGGGGGAAGCGTCGCGCCACGCTCTTGAGAGTCGCCTGGTGTCGGGGAGGCCTCTAGCATCTAGCAGGGGCAATCCTGCGCCTTGCACGCTCTAACTAGGGCGACCTATGGCCGGCTGGACTGCTGCTGCTCTGCCTGCGCGTCCAGGCCTGGCGGCAGTCGCCGGCTGGTCTGCTGCTGCTCTGCCTGCGCGTCCAGGCCTGGCGGCAGTTTCTGGCTGGTCTGCTGCTGCTCTGCCTGCGCGTCCAGGCCTGGCGGCAGTTTCTGGCTGGTCTGCTGCTGCTCTGCCTGCGCGTCCAGGCCTGGCGGCAGTCGCCGGCTGGTCTGCTGCTGCTGTTGTTGCTGCTGCTGCTGACCCGGAAAACACGGTTGGCTGAAGGCCGTGGGCACTGCCTTCGCCGGGGTCGATGCCGATGCCGCCACGGCGGCTGGGGGCGAGGCGCCGATCGTTTCCCCCGCGAAACCCGCTGGGAACGCCAGAGAAGCGATGAGCACTGGGGGGACGAGATACGGCTTGCCACGCATGACCTTCTCCCTTCGACCACCGGAGCGAAAGACAGGCGCTCGTTCACAAACGGTGTGCCCTCTCAGCACCTCGTAGGACCGAACGCCGCTCCCAGCAGGAGCTTCGCACTCGGCAGAGCGCGCATCAAGAAACCGACCATCCTAGGCACTGTTTCTCGGATCATGTTCGGAGCCAGATCGCGATGGCTGCGAGGGTGACGGTACCGAGGTAGATGTAGGCGCGTTTCTCGTAGCGGGTGGCGACGGCGCGGAAGCCTTTGAGTCGGTTGATGGCGCGTTCGACGGTGTTGCGTTTCTTGTAGCGCTCGCTGTCGAACCCGGTGGGCCGGCCGCCGCGAGAACCTCGGTTCTGCCGGTGTCTTTGCTGGTCGAGGCGTTCGGGGATGGTGTGTGGGATTCCGCGTCGTCGCAGGTAGCGGCGATTCTTTCGGGATGTGTAGGCCCTGTCCGCCAGGACATGGTCGGGCCGGGTGCGAGGTCGTCCGACTCCGGTGCGGGGCACGGAGACCTGCTCCAGCACCCGCTCGAGTTGGGGCCCGTCACCGTAGTGTCCGGGTGTCAGGACGAAGGCGAGAGGCCGGCATCGTCCTTCGGCGGCAAGGTGGATCTTGGTGGTGAATCCTCCGCGGGAACGTCCCAGACACTCGCCGATCTGACCACCTCCTCCAGCCGGACGGCCAGTTTCCGAAGCGCCGGATCGACCTGGTTCGTCCCCTGGCCGGTCCCCTTTTGAGGAACCGCGGCCACCGGCGCTTTCCTCGCGCCGGCGGCGTGCTGGTGAGCCCGCACCGCTGTGGAGTCCACCGACACGTCCCAGTCGATCCGGCCCGCGGCGTCCTCGACGGCCTGGACTTTCGACAGCAGCATCTCCCACGTCCCATCCGCTGACCAGCGGCGATGACGTTTATAGACCGTTTCCCACGGCCCGAACCGCTCCGGCAGATCCCGCCACTGCACACCCGTCCGCACCCGGTAGAGAACCCCGTTGATCACCCGCCGATGATCGCTCCACCGACCCCCACGCGCACCACCAGGAGGTAAGAACGACTCCAGCCGATCCCACTCCGCATTCGTCAGATCCCCACGGCCCATGCAGCCAGCCTGACCCCAACACCCCACTCACGTCCGGAGATCCGAGAAACAGCGCCTAGGAGTAGAGGTCTCTACGCGCTCCGCGTGTTTGCCCAGGTCACTCTGTGCGCAGAGCGCGGACTGTAAATCTGCCGGCCTCAGCGAATCGATGTCGCCTGCCGTGCGCGTGTGCGCCCTCCCGCTCATCCGTCACGCGGGCCACCTACGAGTCGAATGACGGCAGTCTCTGACGGCAACGTCGGCAGACCGGAGCGGCCTTGATCGCATCCCGGGGTACGCACTGCACCGTGTCATCGGTTCGCCGCCCAGGCGAGCAGATGGCGCGGTCGAACTCCTAAAGCCGGTGTCGCAGGCTGGAACCCGGCCGAAGCGCGTCAAAGGCGCCGTTGAGCGGTTCAGCAGATCAAGGCCGGGGCCGGAGAGGAGCGGTGGCAGTCGCCCATACTCGACCCCAGACCAGGCCGACCGCTACCAAGGCCGCCCTGCCGGAAACCCCCAAGTGCACCGATACTCCCAACCATGGACATCCGCCTAAAGACCTTCGTTGCCGAGGCATCGACGAGGATGAACTTCCTGCGTGACGAACTCGGTTGCATTGGTCCCGAGGCTCACCATCCCAGCGACAGCTACCCGCTGGTGATCAGCGTCCAATACCGTCGCCGCGATCTGGCCGTGGAAGTCTTCCTGCTACTCGCCTACGTCGGTGAGGAGTACGTAGCCACGAGGCTGTCAGTCGGCGGCGGATCAAATCCCCGGGAACAGGAAGTCGGCTCACACACTGTGCACACGGCCTACGCGATGCGCCGGGCGCTCGATCGCCAAGCCGAGGCGTTACGTGATGCCCTTCGCGATGTGTAGCGGCGTGCCCGCTACGAGCCGGACCCAGCAGGCAACCGCGGTGAATGGATATGCTGCAAAATCGCGGTCCAGGGAAGTTCTCGATCTACGGGCCCCTCGCGGGGTTCGTACAGCGGCCAGACGTCAGGTCCATAGACCAGCTTCACGTTTGCCTTCCGCAGAGTCGCGATGTGACGCTCCCACGCCAGGTGTCGGACAGGCGCGGCGTTGACCCGAGGGAACACCACCACGGACACGCCGGTCGTGCCGAGCGCCTCGCTCACCTGCGTCAGGGCTTGGTTGTCGGCGATGCCCGTCGCGAGCTTGGCGATGTAGTTCGCACTCGCGGGGGCGACGACGTAGCAGTCGGCGACCGGGTGGGGGCGGGGCTCAGTTGGCGGACGAGGTGTGTCCCGCGCCGGAAGGCCGGTCAGTGTCTCTAGCCGGTCCAGCTCGCCGTTCGCGCTCAGCCATCGGCCGGCATTGGGCGTCAGGGTCACGGCCACCTGCCAGCCGGAGGCGATGGCTGGCTCGACCAGTCCGGTGCGCAGCGTCTCGATTCCATCGGCTGCCGTACCCACGACTGCCAGCACTCCGCGACTGCCTATGCTCACCGTTCCACCGCCCCGTATCGGTCAGTCCTCAGGGCCAGCAGTACAGCAGAGAAGTACAGCAACCACACCGACTACCAACGACCGTGGCTGATCCCTACAGCACGTGTGGCCGGGCCGACAGACCTCAGTGACCGCCGTGCCGATAGTTCGAATCGAGCGGGCAGCCAGGCGGCGGTCGGCCGTATCGTCAGCCCCTGCGTGGTGGCGCCGCGGTGCCAGATCCGTGCCAGATCGAGCAGTCCGCGCGCCGGAAGCTTACGGGGCCATAATCACTCGTGCCAAAGCAGCTCCCGGCCAAAGTTGCTACGCCGACCTCGCTCCTTCGCCTGCGGCAATACGGACTGGAAACCAGGTAGAGCCGTCGGAGACTGGATTGCAGAGCCTGTCAGTGACCCTTAGCGTGATGTCGGGGACTCCAGGGGCTCTCGGGTGCGGTGCGTGCGGCGGACTTGGCAGGGCATGCGCCCGATGTCCAGTCCATCGAGGTGATCAATGAGGGGACCCGACGCCGGTGACACTCTAGGCACGGGCCTGCTCCATCAAGAATGAAAGATCCGGAGCCTGGTCGCCGACGAGGATGCCACCACCGGCATTGTTTTTGTCCAGGACGCCCGTCGAGTTCGTCGGGCGCTGAGAGACGAAAGGCCACTCATGCCACAATCCATGCGCGCGCTCGTAGCCGGAAAGGTTGGCGAGCCGGCCGATGTCCTGCGGCTGGAATCCCGGCCTATTCCCACGCCACAAGCCGGGCAGGCGTTGATCCGTGTGAAGGCGACTCCGATTCACGCCAGTGATCTGCACGTGCTGCGTGGCCGCTACGGTTTCTCCCCCGAATTTCCCACTGTCGGGGGTCACATGGAATGCGTGGGTCGTATTGAGGCCCTGGGCCCGGATACCGAGGGATTGAAGATCGGCGAGCGCGTGGTAACCGTTGCTGTCCCGGCAGTACCCGGGCCGCATGTGGACGGCACTTGGCAGGAATACCTTGTTGCCGATACGCGAAGGCTCCTGCCGGTCCCCGATCGTCTGAGCGACTCCAGCGCCTGTCAACTCGCCGTCAACCCGTTGACCGCGCTGCTCCTCGTCTCTCGCGAACTCGACGTACAGCCGGGTGAATGGTTGTTGCAGACGGCCGCGGGCTCCACCGTCGGCCGGCTCGTCATTCAGCTGGCCAGGCATCTGGGTATTCGCACGATCAATGTCGTGCGGCGGCGCGATGCCGTTGAGGAAATCAAGGCACTTGGGGGTGAGGAGGTCATTTGCACTGAGAACGAGGACCTGTTGCAGCGCGTGGCCGAGATTGCAGGATCGACTGGCGTGCGCAAGGCCATCGACTGTGTCGCGGGCCATGTGGGTGCCCAGGTGTCCCAGGCATTGGCTCCGGGAGGAGAGGTCGTGGTCTACGGCGCGCTCTCTACCCATCGGCAGACTGACCCTGCAGCGCTGACGATCCCGCTGCTGGCACGCTCGGTTATCTACGAGACCAAAGCAGTTCGTGGCTTCTGGCTGAACCGCTGGTTCGGCACTGCCTCACCGGCGGATGCGCAGCTCGCGCTGTCCGAGGTTCGCAGTCTCGTCGCTGATGAAGTGCTGAGCATCCCCCCAGGCGAGCCGTTCCCGCTCGAACGCTTCACTGAAGCCATCTCGTTCGCCGAAGCACCCGCACATGGCGCCAAACCGCTCTTCGTCTTCGAGGATGGCCGGGACGGAGACGACAGGTAGGACGCGGCCCGGCGGGTGCTGGCGGCGGTGCGGCTGCGGCGGGGCAAGGCCGCCGACGCCCGCAGTTCCGCCCAGCTCGGCAAAGCGCACCGCTCGGCCAACTGGACTAGGGGCATCAGGGCAGCGTACGCGATCAGGTTCGGCTCGCGAACTCGGCAGGACAGCTCAGAGATCGAATCCAGGCTTACAAGGCAGCGGTCAGGGCCGTGCTGTACAGCAGTGAAGCACAGCAACCACGACGATCGAAGCCGACTCTCACGACATCCGCTTTGTAAGCCTGGCAGCGGTCACGTACTCGTTTGAGCTGGTCAAGAGGCGCACGACGACACGGATCCCGTCGGCGTGTGCCTGAGCCCTGACGCACCCCGAATGACCGTGGCTGACCGCTTGTTCTGGCACGGATCTGGCACGCACGCCTCTGCTGGCACCTGCAAGGATCGCGAGCATGCTCACCATCGACGTCAGTTCTGTGGCCGACGAGCGCGGACTGCATGCAGTACTTGCGCAGGCACTGCACTTCCCTGGCTTCTACGGCATGAACTGGGCCGCATTCTGGGATGCGATCACCGGCCTGGTCCAGATCCCAGACCATCTGTGCTTCGTAGGCTGGAACCACCTGAACAACCGTGTCCCGCGCGGGGCCACCATGCTCCGACAGGCACTAGACCGGTATCAGCAGCAGTACCGGCCGCAGTTCCTCGCCGAGTACACGTAGAGCACCGTAAGCCCCTCGATGCGAACTATCGGCGCGGCGGTCACTGAGGTCTGTCGGCCCGGCAACACGGGCTGTAGGGATCAGCCACGGCTATTGGTGGTCGGTGGGGTTGCTGTACTTCGCTGCTGTACTGCGACCACGGAACTGGGCGAGACGTCGGGGAGTAGATCGGGATCGTGGCTGAAGTACTCGGGTAGAGCTGAGTACTTGCGCTCTGGTCGGTTATGGGGTGAGCCGGAACGCTTGGGGCATGCGACAGCGACTACTGAAACTCGTTCCCCAACTGTTGGCGATCCTCGTGCTGGCTGCGGTGGCGCTCGCGGTGTGGGCTGCCTGGCTGGGCTGGGACCAGCATCGTGACGTGCAACCTGACGGTACGACGACCGGCCCGTACGAAGCGTGGCAGGTGATCGGGCTGGTGCTGACTCTGCTGGCGCCGGTGTACTGGGCGGCATCCCGGCGCTACATCGCTGGCGCCGTGCTCGGCATCACGGTTGGCCTGACCGTTGCCGCCTATTACGACTGGTCGGACGACTCCAGCGGCCTCTTTATGGTCGGCGTGGGGATGGTCATGGTAGGGAGCCTCGTTGTGACCGCCGTCATTTCCGCCGTGATCGCCTCTGTGAAACGAGACGGACGTTGACGCGGCGCGGCACCCCGCTCTTGCCCCTAAAGTTGCGCAAGACGTGCTCCGAGGTCGGTGGAGTCTCTATGGCCCAGGTAAGCGCTGGCACGTGGGTTCTGGAGCACCAGTTCGGGAGACCTCGTACGTGGCCGGCCACTGAGGTTTTCTCAGCGAAATGCGCCTCGGGGGCCGGTGGTGGACAGACGTGAAGCCCCTGCCGCATCCAGCACATAACCCGAGCCGCCCTCACCCTCAACCACCAGTGGAAGTGATCTTCATTGAGAAAACCTCACTGACCGACTCGGGTCGGTTCTTCTTGACTAGGTCCCGCCACTGCGGGCTGTCCTGGGGCCACACGTCTTCCGGGTACTCGGAGAGACGCCCGGTCGCTATCGCATCCTTCACACGCCCCATGTGCGCGGCTTCCAGCTGAGGGTCCATCCGAATGCGGCCCGCCCGCCCGGTTCGAGCGGCCATCCCCACACCCTTGATCCTCAGGCGTGTTTCTCGAACATCACGAGTGTTCACATCTGCCCTTCCGGGAGAGTATATGGAAAAGGACCGGGGCTCTTTACCTGCCCCGGGCCTCTCGAGAAAGGGTTCTTGCTTAGGACCCGCAAGCCTCCCCTGTAGATGTCGCTGTGGTTGACGTCTCGCTCGTGGTCACACGAAACGCGCCCCCTTCCCGAGTTGTTCGGGGAGGGGGCGCGTTGGGTCAGTATGCAGCGACCCCAGAAGCGTTACCGCTGTAGAATATAAGATAGAACTTGGTGCCGTCCTTGACGTCGGTGGCCGCCAACGTCCAGGTGTTGGCCCGAACTTCGTGACCCCCGTTGCAGTACTCCGGGCCACTCGATGGCAAAAAGCAGGTTTCTACCGTGTTCTGACCAGTCACCTTGACGTTGATGTCGCCGCAGTTGGACGTGGTGACACGGTAGCCGGTGACGGGCCACCGTCCATTGTCGTCCGTGCCATTGATGCTCTTGGCGCTGCCATAACAGGACGTGACCCCGGACGTGGCCGCGGTGGCCGAACCACCAGCGGTCATGAAACCAGCCGCCAGCACGGCAACAGCCAGAACCCTCACGGCACGTGAATGGATACGCATGCTTTCCCTCTCTCGTAGGCACCGGTGAAGCGGTGCACAGAGTCAAGAAGGTGTATGGCCCCGCTGGGTAGTCGACTTTAAGTCAATCATGCCGAACCGTCCCCAGAAATCCGCCGAATCCAGCCTTGTGAGCAAGCGCAGCGGGTCGTACGCGCGTGTCAGTGAGGTTCTCTCAGCGAAATGCGCCTCGGGGGCCGGTGGTGGACAGACGTGAAGCCCCTGGTAGGACGGTTCTCACCACAAGATCGTCCGCAGAACCAGAGGCTTCACGTTGGTCACCTATGCTGCCACGCTCGACGTCCCCCGCCACATCGTGGTGTACCTGTCCAGGCTGCTCGCCGCGCATCGCCGCGGTCTCAACACCCCGCGTGGGTCGCGGGCCCTGGGCACGTTCCGGCAGGTGGTCCTGGTGCTGCGCTGGTTCCGTGAGCGTGGCTGCGTGCACTGCCTGGCCTCGGACGCCGGCGTCTCGCAGGCCACCGGTTACCGCTACCTGCACGAGGGCATCGATGTCCTCGCGGCTCAAGCACCGGATCTGCACGAGGTGCTGGACCGCTGCCGTGAACAGGAGACGAGTCACGTGATCCTCGACGGCATGCTCATCGAGAGCGACCGCCTCGCCGGCACCCGGGACAGCGGCAACGACTTGTGGTTCAGCCAGAAACACAAGAGTTTCGGCGGCAACGTCCAGTTCCTGTCCGCTCCCGACGGCACCCCATTGTGGGTCTCCGACGCCGAACCGGGATCCACCCCGGACATCACCGCAGCCCGGATGCACGTCCTACCCGCGCTGTACAAGGCGGCCGCCGACGGACTGCCGACCTTGGCGGACAAGGGCTACATCGGCGCCGGTATCGGCATCCACGTCCCGGTCCGTCGCCTGAAAGGGAAATCGGAACACGCTCTCGACGCCGACACCCGCACCACGAACACCCTGATCAGAGACCTCCGAGCTCTCGGCGAGCGCAGCCGCCGAGCTCAAGGAACGCTGGCGCACGCTGAAGCGCGTCACCCTGAGTCCCTGCCGAATCGGCGACATAACCCGAGCCGCCCTCACCCTCAACCACCAGTGGAAGTGATCTTCATTGAGAAGACCTCACTGACCGGGCAACTCGCTGAACTGCGGCCCGGCGGGCGCTGAACCGCTGTTCCCCGCTCCTCCTCGATGGGCGCCGCCTGGTCGGGCACGCAGCGGGCACGCGGTCAGCGTTGGTCATCGTTGAGCGCCCTTCCACGGCCCCGAAGCGGCCCCGGAGGACGCTCCGTGATGCGATGACATCCGCTTTAGGAGTTCGGCCGAGCAGCTCCTACACGGGCCCCGGCATGGCTACCGGCATGGTGTGCGTCATCACCCAAGACGACTTCATTGGGCCGAGCCGAGTACCTCGTCGGCACTGCGGGGCTCCGTGCGCGGCTGCTGGTTGAGCTTGTGGCGCTCGATGGAGGATCGCCGGTAGACCTCCTTGCGGGCCCGCATGATGTTGCCCAGGGGCGCGTGTTCGGCGGTGACCCGCCAGGGAGTGAAGGACAGCGCGTCCATCTTCTCCAGATTCTCCGGGCCGGAGATGTCCTGCTGCGGCAGCCGCAGCTTGGCCACGGTGACGGACGGCGAAAGCCGCTCGGGCCACTCCACGGTGGTGTCCTCCACCGGCATGCGCTCCAGGTCGGTGCAGAGCTGAACCTGGATGTCGAAGGCGTAGGACCGTTCCTGCAGCTCGGCTTGCAGGGCCGGTCGGAAGACCTCTTGGGCGGAGGCCGAGTCGATGTCGCGCCGGACCACCGCGGCGGCGAAGGACGGGTCGGGGGTGATGCGCACCTTGGCGATGTAGTCCCCGTGCCGGACGGCACCCATCGTCCAGTAGCTCGACAGCAGCAGGTTTGCCGGAGGGGTCTTTGACAGGCGCAGGAAGGCCAGGAACTCGTCCCACGCCCAGTTGTCCTGGTCCAGCGTTCCCTTTCCCGTTACGAACTCGGTGAAGAAGCGATGCGCGCCGGGTCGACCCTGGGAGAAATAGGCCGGCGCATTCAGGAACAATTCCTGGATGAAGAGGTAGTGCTCGATTGTGTTGCAGAAGAAGATCGGTCCGTTGATGTTGGCGTAGTCGAATGTGCCCGTGTCCGGTTCGTCTTCCAGCAGGGTCGGGCCGGGGACGTCGAACATCTTCAGCGCCAGTCCGGTGGCGGCGCCCAGTCGCGCGTCGGCTCCGGCGTGAGGCGAGCCGTTGGAGAAGCGGATGAGCGCATCGTGGGTTCCCGGGGTGGCGTAGATTCCTTGGGCGTATTCGGGGCGCAGCCCGTCCAGGATCTCCACTTCCCCTCGGACCAGCCCGTATCCCTTGGCATGGGCGTCGCGGAGGGCCCGGCCGGTACCACCGGCCTTGACCGACTCGGCGATGTAGCTCTCGGTCCTCTCGATCACCGTGCGCAGGTTCTCGTCGAAGTGCGGGTCATCGTCTTCGACGTCCGGCGTGTAGGGGACGAACTGTGCTGCCATGACTTCGACCTCTCCTCGGAGACCGTGGTGGGGTCTCAGGGGGCAGAGAGTGCCCTCACTCCCCCAGCTCCGCGAGCCAGTGCAGGGCGCGCAGACCCGGCAGGAAGCAGTACTCGCCGCCGCGGGTGACCACGAAGCTGGGCAGGTTCTGCAGGCGGCGCCGGACCGGCTTCTCCGGGATGGTGACGCTGCCGGTTCCGTCGTGATGCCCCGCGACCGGATCCTTCTCGCCGGGGTAGCCGATGAAGTTGCCGTCGTTGACCCACTCAGCCTTGATGAATTCGAATTGTCGTTCGAGGTGGGCTCCCATGAAGACGCCGACCAGGCCCCGGTCGGCGCCGTCGTCCTCCAGCACGCCCTCGGGTAGCGGCGGGCCATAGGTGGTGCCGCGGCGGATGAGGCGGTGCATCCGTGCGTCGCCGATGATGGTGGCATCGCGGGGGTTGGTGCGCCGGATATGCGCACCGGCGGGGCACCTGAAGCCCCGATCGTCGTTCTCCCGGTACAGGAAGTCGTTGACGCGGTGCGGATCGGCCGCCAGCTCCGGATCATCGTGCTCCGGCGACAGCGCCAGGGGCGCCCCGCTGGGCCAGCGCCCGACCATCTTCGCCGCCAGGAGTGCCTCCTCCTCGGCGCTGGAGCTGTTCGCGCGCAGGTACCGGCGCCAGGCCGCCACGTTGGTGTGGATCTTGCGAACGGCCACGTAGGTCCCGTTGCGCCCCAGCACATCGGGGCTGGGCATGGGCGGCAGGCTGCCGGTTTCATCGGGGTAGCCCAGGATGAACTCGCCGGCCTTGATGGGGACTTCCTGCGGGTTGGAGCCGGGCAGTCCGACGCCCTCGATGTTCGGATGGCTGATGCCGTCGCGGAAGCCGAAGGTGGTGCGCCCGGTCGGGAGCTGGTGGACCTCCTGCTGCCAGATCACCTGGACACCAGGCGTGTCCTGGTACGCGACGCGGGCCTGCTCCAGCTCCTTGTCCAACTGCGCCGCATCGGAGGAGAGGGCGCTCAGCGCGATATGAACGTCGCCCGTTCCGAACGGTGCCTCCCAGTGGGCCGGGGCGCTCTCCCCCACGTCACCGATCAGCTCCGCCCGGGCGGCCATGCCCTCACGAAACGCCCGCGGAAAGCTGTCCAGCGACTCCTGAGGTACCCCCAGGGCCTCCAGCCCGCGGTAGGTGAATGCCACAGCTACCCAGGCATCCTGGCTCTGGTCCACGCTGGGCAGACCACTCGCGGTCACCGGGAGCAGCCGCCGCAGCAGGGCGCGCCCGGCCTGGCGGTCATCGACGCGCAGGAAGATGAACTTTCCTTCATACGGCACGGGCCGTGGACGCAGTGCCCCGCTTTGGACGTCGTCGATCTCGACGCGCACGCTGGCTGCGCTGCTACTCGCCGCCGTGTTCATGATCGGCTGTGCCTCCATATCGGCCTCTGCCTGGGCAGACCCGCAGGGGCCGACCCGCACCCGACGCGGCTTACCGATGTTGGGTTGGCTCTGAGGGCTGGTTGTGTCCGGGTTCTAGGCCGCGGCTTCCTCCATCAGCTTCTGGAAGGCCGGCGTGGCCAGCAACTCTGCGTTGGCCGGGTTGTCCAGCGCGGCCCGGAATTCGGGGGTGTCCAGCACCGCCTGGAACGCGTCGTCCACGCGCTGGTCCTTATAGATCTGCTGAACGGTCAGATCGGGATAGGCGCTGACGAAGACCCCCGCGGGCTCCTGCTGGGCGATGAACCAGTCCTTCACCCCTGGGTCAGTGACGCCGGGGAACCCTTCGCTGTGCGAGAAGACTTTGTCGAAGCGGGCCCCGACCACCGTCTGGGCGAAGTCGTCGATGTACGTGTCCCAGGAGCCGTCGAAGACACTGGCGAACATGAACCGGGTGTCGTTGTCGAAGATCACGTGCCGTGCGTCATGCAGGGTGCCGATCTGGCGCACCGCCGCATGGACGTTCTCGTTAGCCGCCGCGTCGGCGAGCGCGACGAGATCCTCACGCAACGCATCAGCATGGCCCGGCTTGATCTTGGTAAAGACGGTGAACTCGCTACAGACCCCATCCGACCTGCCCGGGCGCTCGGGCTGAGCTGATTGGGTTGCACCTGTCGTCGCAGTCATCGTGAGATTCTCCTGCCACGGATGGGTCCGAGGGTCACCAAGCGCTCGGACATGAGGCGCCATCGCCCTCGCCTCCAATCCTTACTCCGCACGCACCACCTCGCACCCCCGGTCATGAGTCATGTGATCGCCCTGGGGCGGATTCTCGAGTAGCTTCGCCACAGCGGGGGTCCGGCCTGACCACTTCACGGCTCCCCGCAATAACCGGCTCGGTCCGTGCCCGATAGACCGTAGGGACGTGCCTCGTCCGTCAGGGTGCCGAGACAGAAAGCCTCGGGTGACGACTTGCCCTTCTGTTCCGGGAAGGCAGCAACGCGAGTGGCCGGCAGGCCAAGGTCCCCGCATCCTGAGGAGCTCCCGAGGACAGATCCGGAAAGGCGCAGGAAGATGGAGTTGGCATGTGGCGTCGTCGTCACGTTCTTGGGCAGCCGCTTCTGCATGGCCGTGAAGACAGCGGCGCAGCCGACCGCACAGCGACCCGTCGCTCCGCCCAGGTGCCGTCCCCGCTGCACCATCGGTGTCCGGAGAGGCCGTGACCCACGGCCAAGGGTTCGGATGCAGACCCTGGGCACGTCCACGACAGTCCCACGGCTGCCCGCGCCGGCCGTCGGGGCACCCACCAAGCATTGCTCAACCGGATCGCCGCCCTGATCCTCTTCTGGAGGCAACCATGGGCAAAGTCCTCGGTGACGTGCTGGGTCTTGCGGCCGGCGTCGCGATCAGCCCGCTCCCGATCATCGCCATCATCCTCATACTGGCGACGCCTCGGGGACGTCTCAACGGACTCCTCTTCACCGTCGGCTGGATCCTGGCGCTCTCGGCACTGGGCGCGGTGATGCTGGCGATCGCCTCCCCCACAGGTGCTTCCGCCCAGAATCAGCCGGCCACCTGGGTGGGAGCTCTCAAGGTCGCTCTGGGCGTGTTCCTCCTCCTCTTCGGCGCCCGGCTGTGGCACCGGCGCCCGAAGGATCCCTCGCAAGCCCAGCTGCCGAAATGGATGAGCGCGATCGACCGCCTCACGCCGGTCAAGGTCTTCGGACTCGGACTGGCCTTGGCCGCGCTCAACGCCAAGAACGCCCCGCTGACCATCGCCGCGGGCGCCGCCATTGGCTCAGCTGGACTGCCGGTCGGGGAGCAGATCGCATCGCTGGCAATCTTCGTGCTGGTCGCCACCCTCGGCCTGCTGGCCCCACTGGGAGTATTCCTGCTCGGGGGAGAGCGTGCGAAGACCACGCTCGGCAACTGGAAAGACTGGGCCGCACAGCACAACGTCGCCGTGATGGCGGTTCTTTTCTTCGTTCTCGGGTTGAAACTGCTCGGTGACGGCATCGGCATCCTCACCTCCTGACGGGCTTACCCACGCGTGGCGGTCTGGTCCGGTCAGAGACGTGCAACAGAGAAGGTCGGCGGAGCGGCTTTGGGCTGGAGCTGCTCTGGGGCGAGTGATCATGGCGCCCGAAGCTTCCGGCGAGTCGAGCAGACTGTGGACCTGCCGGTTAAAGCACGACGTCGGGACCATGATCTTGGATCCCCATCAAGGACGCCGACACCGATCCAGTAGTTCGGACAAGGCAGCTCCCAGGCAGCTTCAGCGGTACTTGCGGAGTGCACACGTTGCGTAGGTGTCGCATTCGGGAACGCAGCGCCCCCGGTCACTCCGGCGAGTGAGAAACCTGCTGGTCTCCGCGCGGGTCCGTAAGCGATGCTGCGCGGGTGATCGAGCGAGAAGCCGCAGTCCGGATCGTGGAAGAACAGCTGGAGCGCGACTATCAGAGGGAACTGTCGGCAGGCTTGGACCCGATGCGCATGGCTGTGGCGCATGTGGAGCAGCACGAGTTGGTCTGGATTGTCTCGTGGACGTCCGAGAAGTACCTACGGACCCGGAATCCGGACTTCGTGCTCGCCGGGAACGGGCCATACTTGATCGACCGGGTCGACGGAGGTCTGCACCAGGTCGGCGTCGTCTCTGCGGCCACTGGGGCATGGGAAGCCGACTACCGCGTCCGCATTCGGAGCCAGGCCGTACGTACCGCAGTGGACGATCTGCACGAAGAGGTCCGGGAAGTCACAGCCGAGCGTGGGCGCATCTTTGCCATGCACATCCTCCGCCAGCGGGTACCGGTGCTGTCCCATGCTGAGGTCATCGACTACGTGGGCGCTCTGCAGAACGACGGCGCTGTGCCCGCTCACCTCGTAGCCATCTCCACCGAAGTTCTCGTGGAACCTCTCAACCCAGTTCTCCGTGTGACGACCATCCGCATAGGGAGAGGGCAAGCAAAACCGCTGCTGTTCCTCGACGTGGACGGTCCGCTCAACCCCTATGCGGCGAAGCCGGAGAGACGTCCCGAGGGCTACACCACGCTCAGGGTGCCCTACGAGAGCGCGAGGTCTGACGGACTGTTGAGCAGGAGACGGCCCTTGCGGGTCTGGCTCAACCCGGAACACGGGGAAGCGCTGCTTCATCTCGACTATGAGCTGTGCTGGGCCACGACATGGATGGACGATGCCAACCGGTGGATCGGCCCGGTGCTAGGTCTTCCTGATCTCCCTTTCGTCGACTTCGGTGACGCACTCCTCCAAGAGCGCCCTGACGGCGTGCACTGGAAGACCGGCCTTCTGGTGGACTACGCGGGCGGTCGTCCCTTCGCCTGGGTGGACGACGAGCAAAGCGATCTCGATCATGCGTACGTGACCGCCCACCACCGCGGGCCTGGACTTCTGCACCACGTCAATCCGCGGATCGGGCTACGCTGGGCCGATTTTCACGCCCTCGCCGACTTCGCCGGATCCCTTGAGACCTCACGTTCGTCTGGCTGATGTCGGACGATTGATGACTGCCCTTCCACGACCCTCCGGGAGGCGGTGGTGCACCTGACGATCGAGCAGTACAGGGACGGCAAGATCGCGAACCGGCTCAATTCGAGCGGCGTCGTGCGGAACGGTCGGACCCGCTTTCGCACCTTCGTGTACCAGCCCGCCCGTCAGCGCCGGATCTGGACCCCGGAGCAGTTCCACACCAGCGTCAGGTCAGACTGGCAGAAACCGGCAGGGTGCGAAGTGAGCACACACAACCTCGCGCTTCTGCTCGTGGCCGTCGCCGCCCTCGCTGCGGTCTCTGGTCCCCTCGGCGTCGCCGGCCACGGGCTCGCCCGCGCGGTGGGATTACCGGTCACCGTCACGTGGGCCGGGGTCGTATTCGTCAGCGCCATGGCGCTGTTCATCGCCTTGCTCGCGGTGATCGTGTCGACCGTCACCTGACGCTGGGCAGGAGCAGCACGCCAGCCGCCGCACGGCCATCCTGTGCGGCCACGGCACGTCAGAGAGAACGCAGAGGCATCGGAAGGCCACGTCCGATAAAGAAGGAAGCCAACAACATGGGCCTGACCATCAGCGGCCAGCTTTGGGGTGAGGAGGCGTAGCAACGGGCATCCAACCGGGATCCGTCAAGAGGTGGTTGCCGGGTGCGGGTCGCCGAGGTACTGGAACCGGTCCAGGGTGTCGGCGTGTGGCGTCAGACCGGTGGGCGGCGCCTCGTTCTTGGTGAGGAACGCGACGCGGATGTCGATGACGTCTTCCGTGAATGTCCGGCCATTCGGGTACGCGGCGGGCTTGGACGGGTCGAAGTGCAGCACGTCCAGCAGTAGGCCGTGCTCGTCGAGTGCGGTGATCGCCTCCTCACGCGAGTAGCCGCCGGTGTGGCCCAACAGGTGGACGAACTGGTCCGTCCATCTGACCCGGTCGTTGACCGGCTCGCCGGCGTTGTACTCCTCCTTCGTGTCGTCGGTGTTGAAGAAGCTGCTCATTGACGGGTGCCCGGCCCGGTCCGCGTGGACGAGTTCGCCGTCGCGCAGGACGCTGCACCGGCCCCAGATGTGCAGCTCGGGCTTGGGGGCCAGCTCCGCGGTCGGCAGTTCGATGGCCATGGAGAAGACGTTGGCCGTGCTGTTGGAGTCGACGCCGGTCCACGGGGACTTTCCACCCAGATGCGGCGCGGTGAAATTCCGGTTGCCGCTGGTGTCGAACAGATTCTTGATTCCGTCGAAGTCGAAGAAGAAGGCGTCACTGCGGCTACCGGCGGCCACCTTGTAGTCGCCGCTGCTGACCACGTTGGCCTGGGGGCCGAAGGAGACGGCGGCGTCCGACACGATCTTGGTGCCGATCGCCTCGGGCCTGCGGGACTCCGCACCGGTTGCCATGAAGACGCTGTAGGTCTGCGAGCCGTCGGATGCCGGCGGGCTGAAGACCCAGCTGAAGGCGCCGTCGGTCAGGTAATCGCCGTCGTTGTCAATGTTCAGGCGGTATACGGCATCGGGGTGCATGGCATCTGCGTCGGGATTGGCGTTGAGGATGAGAACGGTCCTGCTCGGATCGCCGGGCGCTCCGAAGGCGTAGAGGTCGCACAGATCGAGGCGCTGGTCGCCGAGTGGTGGCCCAAGGCTGAGGCCGGTGAAGTGGTTGGACATGCCAGGCCCTTCCATTGCTTGCTCGCCAGGAAACCGCAAGATCGCGTGAACGGTCGTTCTGGACGCATGAGGTGCACCCACACCTGGGCGGTGCAGTCACGCTAGCCCGCCACAGCAGTCCGTCCGTCGAGGGCACAACGCTTGAATGGGCTACCGACAGGTGACCCGGATCTGGGTATGTCTCCCGCATCCTCGAAGCGTCTGTGACTACCGATCCGGTGTGTGGCACGCCGTGAGCGCACCAGCCGGAAGCGGGTTGCCCCCAGCTGGCGCGCTTCCACTGGTCTGTCTGGGTCAGCGGCCTCCTCCCAGTAGCGCTGGATCAGGGCATCGGGGGGGGCGAAGCACCGGCTCGACAAGCGGTTCGAGAGGGTTGAGGCCAACGTTGAGCTCGCTCCGCCCTGCTCCTGAATACCTCGTACGTCCGCTGGTCCGACGTGGCCGGGACGCCGGGTGGCCAACCCGATCAACGAGCCCTGGCCGGACGGGACTCGGGCTCAGCTGCTCTCCCTCGGCATCACGGTCAACCGGATCACGGAATCCTTCACGGCGTCCCTGCCGACCGAGGAGGAGATCAGGACGCTCCGGGTAGGCGCGGGGGTCCCGGTGCTCCGGTATGCGAGGCGGCACATTGTCGACACGGACCGGATCGTTGAGGTGGCCCACCGGATCGTGCGGCGTGGAGATACGACCGTCATGGACTTCGTCATCGCTCTCGACGAGTGAACCCGGGCTCGATTGTTGTCGCAGTGCGGGGCGTTGGCGGTAACGTGGCTGCCTTCATCGAGCCTGTATGACCAGGAGGTCTGTATGGCTGATCAGCCGCTCAAGGCGCACTTCAGCGCTGAACCGATCGAGCTTCCCGACGGCCGGAAGATCCGCGTCAGCGCATATCCCGACGGCAGCATTCGATTCCAGGTGGACGGACTGCCGTACGTCCTGACCGAGGCGTACCTCAGCGGTAACCCCGAGAACGACAAGGCGATCCTGAAGATCTCGCCCGGCAAGCAAGGAAGCAACGCCTCGCACAACTACGTGGAATGGTTGGAGAGCAAGAACGGCAACGACAGCTAAGGGTTGTCCCGTGACTGCTGGTCACGGAACCGGCCAGGGTGCGGAAACTGCGTAGCTGCTGAGTTCGCGGTGCCGGTATCGTCCGGTCTCCCGACCCGCCGTACCGTTGGCCTACGTTCAGAGAGCGATGCAGATGACCAGCCAGCAAGCAACGACGACCCTGTGGCGCCCCACCGGCCCCAAGGAGCTGGATCTGGTTCGGGAGCTGAACTGGCGTGCCTGGCCGCCCCGGCTGCCCGAGCAGCCGATCTTCTACCCGGTCCTCAACGAGGACTACGCGGCCAGGATCGCGCGGGACTGGAACGTGAAGCACGATGGCGCCGGCTTCGTCACTCGTTTCGAGGTCGAGTCGGAGTTCTTGAGCCTGTATCCCATCCAGCAGGCCGGCGGGCAGACGATCCTCGAGCTCTGGGTTCCGGCCGAGGAGCTGGACGACTTCAACGCCCACATTGTCGGCGAGATCCAGGTGGTCCACGAGTTCCGCTGAGGCGGGAGGCTTGCCGACGGGGCACGATGTCCCGGTGCGATGATGATCCCGGCGTGTCTGGTGTGATCACGGCTTCGGAGCCGTCCTAATCCGGTACCAACGGCTCTCAGGACTGATGTGAGTTCTGAGTGCCGTTCGAGAAGCGAACGGTGCTAGCGGTGGTGATCGCGTGGGTGCCGGACTGACGCCTTGAGCCGTCCGGGCACTTGATGCCTCTGTCCAGAGCGGCAGCGTCCGGCGCCCTCGCCGCCGGCGTCAACACCACTCGCTTGATCACTCGTTGGTGTTTGTGGTGCGAGCCCACCCCGCGGTGACCCCTCGTAATGCCCGAGCATCCTGTGCTCCAACGCAGACCGGGGCCCGTGAGGTGAGCCGGTGCCACGAACGGCTACTGAGACATCCCACGCGGACAAGGAGTCAAGCTGCTTCAGTGGAGAGCTCCGCCGGTGAGTGATTGGGGAAGGCCCTCGTTTCGGTCGTAGGTGACTCCGGTCTGGAGGCAGTGGAAGAGCATTCCCATGAAGCGGTTAAACAGGTTTCGCTGTGCGGCGACATGGCGGTCCCCGGCTTCCTTTCGGCGGTCGTAGTGGGCTCTGGCGCCGGGTGACCTCGTGAGCGAGACGAAGGCCCACACATAGCCGACTGCGGCCAGGCGCTGGTTCTTGACCCTGCGGCTCATGACCACGCAGCTCTTGCCGCTCGCCCGGGTGACCGGTGCGCTTCCGGCGTAGGCCTTGAGTGACCCAGCGTTCGCGAAGCGGGTCCGGTCGTCGCCGATCTCTGCTAGGACCCGGGCCCCGGTCAGGGAGCCGAGGCCGGGAAAGCTGCGGATGATCGGTGCGTCCGGATGCTGCTCGAATGCCTCGGCCGTCGTTTCCTCCAGCTGGTCGGCATTGCGACAGGCAGTGTCCAACTGGTCCAGCAGGGCGGATGTCTGGTGTCCGAGGGCGGCCTCGACCTGCGGAAGCTGGTGGAGGTACTCGCGGTGGAAGACTTCGTGAAGCCGGTCGGCCTCTGCTTCGATGCCGCGGAGTCGGCCTGCCTGTCTGAGGAGGGACTGGAGTCGTCGGCGCGTGAGTTTCGCTGCCGAAGTGGGGGTGGGAGCCGCTGCGAGGATGGTGCGGGCCTCGCGGGAACAGAGTCCGTCGCGTTTGTCGGCGAATGCGACAAGGACGCTCGGGTAGAACTCCCGCAGCTGGGAACGGAGCTTGTTGTGGGCCTGGCCGCGGTCCCAAACCGCGTCCTGCTGAGCCCGGGCAAGCACAGCGACGGCCTGGGCAAGCTCGGAATCCTCAGGCAGTGGACGATGGGCCGCCATGTCAACGCGCAGAATGTTCGCCAGAGCGGCGGCGTCGACAGCGTCGGACTTCTTCCGCGAGACAGAATGCCGGTCGCGGTAGCGGGCAACCGCCAGAGGATTGATCGCGAAGACCTGCCGGCCGGTGGCCCGCAAGCAGGCGACAAGCAGCCCCCGCGAGGTCTCGATTGCCACCGGAATCGGGGCTTCCTCGGTGTCGCCGTGCTCCGCCAGCAGTCCGGTGAGCTGGGCGAACCCAGCAGCGTCGTCGCTGATCCGCAGTTTGGCCAGCTGCTTCCCGCCAGCGTCGACCAGGGCGATGTCATGGTGGTCTTCGGCCCAGTCCACGCCGCAGAACACGGGTGTCGGCAGCCCGACGATTTCCATCCAGCACTCCTTTCATCACGGTGTTTCTGCAGGCCAGAGCCTGTGCAGGGTGCGCGTGCTCCCTAATGGAAGTGCTCAAGGCACGACATCCCACCAGCCGTTCGCAACCCCAGCGAGCCGCACGGCCCTCGGTCTTCTCCAGGGCTGGTGGGCCCGCGATGAGATGAGAGGTGATCCGTGCAGATGGCTCAGGCCACGGACATCGAAACCGCTGAGGGAAACCACAACTTGGCAGCGGTCATAACTGACCGCACTCAGACTCAGCCCGGGGCATTTCTGCAACCAGTGGCGCGGTTCCGTTCGGTTGATCTCGAGTGCAGCACCGGCCAGGGGCCAGATCCGTCTCAGTAGAGGGCTAGTGCCCGAGTGGCGGATAGACCTTGGCCCCTGGCCGGAACGGCGGGCGCCGAAGTGGACCGATCGCTTTCTAGAGCTCGAACTCTGGTGTCAGCCAGGCCTCACTGCAACGCCCATCGAAGCGGGGCCCGCAGTCTCTTTCCGGGCCTCGAAGGACCTGGGTGGGCCTAGCAGTGCACCGCTTCGTTGCCCATTAGGTGGTGAACCGGCCTTCGCGTCGAGTCCTGGGATTAGGTCGCTGCGTGGACCGCGTGCGCTCGCAACCAGCGCAAACACCGAACACTGGGAGGGGAAAGATCGTGATCTATTGCGGCATCGACTGGGCGGAGAAGACGCACGACGTCGCCCTGGTCGACGACAGCGGCCAGTTGCTGGCCAAGCGGCACATCACCGATGACGCGGCCGGCTACAAGATCCTGCTGGACCTGCTCGCCGAGTACGGCGACACCGAGGGGGACCCGATCCCGGTCGCGATCGAGACATCCCGCGGCCTGCTGGTCGCCGTGCTGGGGGCCAGCAAGCGGCAGGTGTTCGCGATCAACCCGACGGCCGCCGCCCGCTACCGCTACCGGGTGACCCACGTCACACCAAGCTCTTGTCAGCAATCGGGGCGCCGTCTCGTTCAAAGGGCACGCGAACGAGACAGGAGCAACGCCATGAAGCACCGCATCGTCGTACTTGGCGCCGGATACGCCGGGGCCTTCGCCGCCGGAAACCTGGCCCGTCGGCTCTCCCCCGCCGACACCGAGATCACCGTCGTCAACGCCGTGCCCGACTTCGTTGAGCGGATGCGGCTCCACCAGCTCGCGATCGGCCAGGATCTCGCGTTCCGCAAGCTCGCCGACGTATTCGCGGGCACCGGGGTGCGGCTGCGCCTGGCGCGCGTCACCGGCGTCGACCCCGAGCGCAGGACCGTCGCCGTGACCGGCGAGGACGGCGACGGCGAGCTCGCGTACGACACGCTTCTCTACGCGCTCGGCAGCTCCGTAGCCCACCATGGCGTCCCCGGCGTAGCCGAGTACGCCTTCGATGTGACCGGCCGGTCCTCGGCGCTGCGTCTGCGCGAGCGCCTGGCCGGCCTGGGCGAGGGCGGCACCGTGCTGGTCGTCGGTGAAGGGCTGACCGGCATCGAGACCGCCACCGAGTTCGCCGAGTCCCGGCCCGACCTCTCGGTCGCGCTCGCCGCCCGCGGCGAGCTGGGCGCCTGGCTCTCCCCGAAAGCCCGCCATCACCTGCGCCAGGCCTTCGACCGGCTCGGCATCACCGTCCACGAGCACACCGGCATCGAAGCCGTCGAGCCGACACGGGCGATCGCCGCCGACGGTGCGTCCATCCCGGCCGACGTGACCGTGTGGTCGGCCGGATTCGCCGTGCACCCCATCGCGGCCGCCAGCGGCCTGGAGGTCGCCGAGACCGGCCAGATCGTCGTCGACCGCACCATGCGCTCGGTCTCGCACCCGGACGTCTACGCCGCCGGTGACTGCGCCTACGCGATCGGCGAGAACGGCCGGCCGCTGCCGATGTCCTGCGCCTCGGCCGGCTTCACCAACATGCAGGCGACCGCCGCGATCATCGCGCGCCTGACGAGCAGCGAGGTCCCGACCACCGGCCTGAAGTACTACGGCAACCACATCAGCCTCGGGCGGCGGGACGCAATCTTCCAGATGGTGGACGGGGACGTCCGGTCGAAGTCCTGGTATCTGGGCGGCCGGACCGCCGCGCGGCTCAAGTCGGGCGTGCTCAAGGGGGCCGGGTGGAGCATCGCCCACCCGACCTTCGGCATGCCGAAGCGCAAGCGCCGTCTGGCCACCGCGCCTGACCGGGCCGGTGTGACGGCCGCCGCATAGGCTGTTCCGAATGGACAGCGCAGCCATAGATCGGTTCGAGGCCAGCCGGGGCCGGCTGGCCTCGCTCGCGTACCGTCTGCTCGGCTCGGCCGCCGACGCCGAGGACACCGTGCAGGACACGTTCCTGCGCTGGCAGACCGCAGACCGCGAACGGGTCGACGTGCCGGAAGCGTGGCTGACCAAGGTCGTCACCAATCTCTGCCTCGACCGGCTCCGCTCGGCACAGGCGCGCCACGAGCGAGTGGCCGGTGCCTGGCTGCCCGAGCCGCTCCTCGAAGGCGACCCGATGCTCGGCCCGGCCGACACCTTCGAGCAGCGCGAATCGGTGTCCTTGGCCGTACTGACCCTCTTGGAGCGCCTCTCGCCGGTCGAGCGGGCCGTCTACGTCCTGCGTGAGGCCTTCTCGTACAGCCATGCCGAGATCGCCGGGATCCTCGACATCACCGAATCCGCGAGCCAGCAGCATGTCCACCGAGCCCGGATCCGGGTCGCCGCCGAGCGCCGCCGCGGCGGCGAGGCCGACCCCGCG
The DNA here is from genome assembly GCF_036108815.1 of Streptomyces sp. NBC_00353. NCBI lineage: Bacteria > Bacillati > Actinomycetota > Actinomycetes > Kitasatosporales > Streptomycetaceae > Streptomyces > Streptomyces sp. NBC_00353. The sequence continues at coordinate 825,858 of NZ_CP107985.1, forward strand.
GCCGCGCGCCGGGTCGTCAAAGAATTCCTCGCCGCCGCCACGTCGGGGCGCACCGAACGGCTGGTGGCGCTGCTCACCGACGACGTGACGGCGATCTCGGACGGCGCCGGACTGGGCAAGCGGCTGTTGCGGTACAAGACGCGCGAGCGGGTCGCCTCCTACGTGCGGGCCGGCTTCAAGCCCACGCCGGCGAAGCGGCGGCTGGCCGGCGGCTCGCCCGCGATCCACATCGCGCTGGTCAACGGCTCCCCGGCCGTCCTCGCCGTGGTCGACGACCGGGTCGTGGGCGCCGTGGCGTTCGAAGTCAGCGACGGCAAGGTCGCGTCCCTGCGCGGCATCGCCGCCGCGGACCGGCTCACACGCCTCAACGAGGCCTGGCGGCAGCACGAACCCGACGTGCCGGTCATCAACGCATGGTGACCAGGACCACCGGAATCCAGTGACCCGGGTCGGAGCGAGGACGACACCCCTTCGGCCCCCGCGCTGCACAGCAGCACGGGGGCCGAAGCACGTCGATCTCCCGAATCAGACTCGGCCATGCAGTTCAGATCCCCGATGGCCAACTATCGGTCGCCACAGTGGCCAACTACGAATCGTCACGGAAGGCTGACCCTTCGACCAGCTGCCACTGCGGCCTCCCGGGCCGACAGAAGCTCTGGCCGTTTCAACGACGAGGCCCTCGATGCCGACCGTCCCATACGCCGGATCAAACCAGCGCAGCGCATTCGTGCGGTCGCGGGAGGTCGTGTGCACAGACGCGTCGAACTGCGACGGACGGCCACGGTGCATGGCATTTCCTGACGTCAGTCGGGCGAGCTGACCGGCGTGGTGAGTTCGTGGCGCCGTCAGGTTGGTCCTGTCGCCTGGTCGATCAGCGTTCTGGCCAGTTCTCGGGCATCTTGGAACGGTTGCCCGTCGTTGAGCGAGGTGGACAGGGCGCGGGCACCCTCGAACAGCAGGGCGAGTTGCCGTCCTAGGGTTTCCGGCTCGTGCGCGCCTGCCTCAGCGGCTGTTTTGATCACGCGCGCAGTGAACTCCCTTTTGTGACGCTCGACCAGTGCTGCAGCCTCGGGCATCGTCCCGGCCGTTTCGACGACGGTGTTATGCAGTGGGCAGCCGCGCACAACCTTTCCAGGCGGCAGCGAGTCGGCGAACAGTTCCAGGAGACGCTCGCGGGCGCTGAGGTGCCTGCGCTCCAGAGCGGTCTCGACGTGCACGGGTCCTTCCGGGTCTGACTCGACACGTTGCACGTACGCGCTGACCAATGCCTCCTTGCTCGGGAAATGCTGGTAGAGCGTGCGAGTCGACACGTGCGCCACGTCTGTCAGCTTCGCCATACCGGTGGCGTGTATACCGTCGCGCGCGAACAACTCGACCGCGGCGTGCAGGATGCGCTCTCGCGCACCGCGCCCGCCTCTGCGTGCACCGGCCGTCGCCTCACTCGTTCCCATGTCGACAAGTATAGCGATCGTTTTACTTGGCGCGAAGCGTCTGGTACGTTCAAGTACAACGATCACTTTACTTCGGAGAGTGTTCGTGCCTAGCCTGAACGCCGGCCCGTGCGTTACACGGCGCCCACCGCCGCGTCGAGCCTCGCGGCGGCGGGATCGGTGTTCGTTGGTCGACAAGACCGGTCAGGTTCCGCCCTGGCGGCCTCATGAAGTCGTCAACCTCCTCCGGGTGTTGGAAGTTCCGGTGCCCTCGGCCCTCTCCGCAGGCGCGGCGGGCGGCCGGTAAGGACCGGTGCGGGCCAGCGCAGGCGGCCCGGAAATCCTGTTCCGCCTGGGGATCGCCGGCGAATCGCGAGGGCTGCGGTGCCGTGCATCGGGTCGGCGTTTCCATATCGCAATAGCAATGTAAGCGAGTTTCGGCCGGTTCCCAAAAGGATGTGCTGGTCGCTTGCCGATGTCGCTTCAGATTCAAGAGAGGCATTCATGATGAACAAGGAAATACCCGCCGGCGCACCGGCGGTGTCAGGCAACAATGAGCTGGCCGAACTTGGTGTGGCGGCAGCGGCCGCCGCAATCCGGAACGGCGACATTACGGCCGAGTCATACTCGGCCGCACTTCTACGGCGCGCGCGAGATTATTCGGACCTGAATTCCTTCATCACCATAGATGAATCCGCCGTGCTGGCAGCGGCCAGGGATGCGGACAAGGCGCGGGCTGCAGGTTCCAGTGCTCCTCTCCTCGGAGTTCCGATCGGAGTGAAGGACAGCTACGCAACGCGTGGTGTTCGCACGACGCTTGGCGTGGAAACTCTGGACTCTTTCGTGCCAGCCGAAGACGCCGATGTCGTCAGCGCGATCAAGGATGCCGGTGGTCATGTCTTCGGCAAGATCAATCTCGTTGAAATGTCCTTCGGGCTGACCGGAGACAACAGCCGCTATGGGCAGGTAGAGAACCCGTACGGTCCCGAGCACGTGCCCGGGGGGTCTTCGAGTGGCTCCGGAGCATCTGTCGCCGCTCGGATCGTGCCTGCGGCATTGGGGGGCGACACGGTTGGCTCCATCAGGGTGCCCGCGTCACTGTGCGGCGTGGTGGGCTTCAAGCCGACCACGGGACGGTGGCCGCGGGGTGGTGTCGCGCCGGTTTCGCACACGCTCGACACGACAGGAATCCTGGCGCGCAGCGTCGAAGACGCCGCGCTGATCGATCAGATCGTCACGAAGGATGTATCCGTTCCCCTCTCTGATCGCCCCGATCTGCAGGAGGCGAAATTCGCATATGCTCCCAGGCAGTACATGGAGCTGATCGATCCCGAAACCGAAGCACATTTCAAGGATGCACTCCTACGACTGCAGGACGCCGGTGCCGAAGTTGTCGAAATCGACCTCGGCGAGGGCTTCTCCCAGCTCGCTGATCGCTTGACGTGGAACCTCTTCTTCCGTGAGACGATGGAATCGGTGACGGACTTCCTGCGCCGGAATAATTTCCCTGTCTCATTCAATGAAATCTACGGTGGACTCAAGCCCGAGCTCAAGGAGATCTGGAGTCATCTCGTCTTGCCGAGCGGGCAGGGATATATTTCTCAGGAGACCTATGAGACGACGTTGTCCGTCGATCGACCGGAACTCCAGCACCGGCTCGGTAAGGTATTCACGCACAGCGGGTTCGACGCACTGCTCTTCCCGACGACGCCCTGCCCCGCACCGACGATCGAACATCGGTCGAGGTTCACGGTCGCGGGCGAAGAGGTCGACGAGCGGTTCCTCGCGAAGAACACCGTTCCCACCAGCGGAGCAGGCCTGCCGGGCATCAGCATCCCCATAGGTCTGACCGGACACGGCCTGCCCATCGGACTCGAAATCGACGCCGCACATGGTCACGACAGGGAACTCCTCGACCTGGCACGTCGAGTGGAGTCTGTTTTCGACACTCTGCCCGCGCCCGCGTGAAGGAGTGCGCGACACCGCCGAGCACGGAGTCATCTGGGCGAACAACGGCCCGGAACCCGTGACTCAACCGGCCGCCCCGCCGGTGGACCGGTGCTCAGCGACGAGCACCGCCGGACGGGGCGCGCACCGGATCGCCGAGGCCCCCATGCCGAGGTACCCCCGGAGGACCCACCAGGGCCCGGTGTAGCCGTCGCCGGGCCCGGCCCACACCCGGGTGACCTGATAGCACGTGCCTGCAGCGGCGCGCCGCCGATCAGTCCCCCCCAGGCCGCAGTTCGCCTCTTGCTCCGGATCAATAAAGCCGTCAAGCGGAGAACGGTCCCCGGCGGAAATCGGGTACTCGATGCGGACACAGCCTGGGAGGCTGTGCGGGTGACTGAGACGACCCCTTATGACGCCGACCGCTCCCGATTCACCCGCCAGGCGCTGGCACGCCTGGTCCTCTGCGACCACGCCGTGGACGTAGCCGATAGCGCAAGGGGCCTGGTCGCCACCGAGAACGACCCTGACACCGGTCCCGGGGGTCGGATCAGCCAAGCGTTCCAGCTCATCGAACTCGCCGAACGCGCACTGGCCTCAGCCGTGATCTACGAACGCGAGCGGGGTAGTTCCTGGGCGGAGATCTCTCAGTACCTGGGGATCGATGCGATGGAAGCGGAAGCTCGTTTCGCCGCAGACCTGGACGGCTGGAACACGGCCTTCGACGTTCCGTACCGCCTCGACGAAAACGGCCGCAAGCGCATACCGCAGCTGCCCACGGCGGCGTACGACCCCGCATGGGCATGCGACCACCTCGACCGCTGGGCCTACCTCCAGCGCCTTGGGATCGATCAACACCAGGCCGTGAGTTGCGGACTGATCATGGCCACGCCGGAGGAAGAGTCCTCGTCAGTCACCCCATAGCGGAGTTCACTGGAAAGGCGATCACTTCGTCGAACGGAACGCGGGTCCGAAGGCAGTGGTGGAGCTGTCCGGGCATGCGGGTGAACAGGTGTCGCAGAGCTTGGGCATGCCAGTCGCCTGCCTCGCGTCGTCACCGGTGGTGGGCGTTCACTCCCTTCGAGTGTGTGAGGGTGGCGAAGGCCCATAGGTAGCCGACATGGTTGAGCCGGTTGTTCTTCACGAAGCGCCGTCCGACGTACTTGCGCTTGCCCGAGCCCGGGTGATCGGGGCTGCTCCCGACGCATGCCTTGCGTCCACCGGCGGTGGTGAAGCGCGTCCGGTCGTCGCCGATCTCGGCCAGGATGGGCAGCGAACATGCCCTGGTATGACGCTGCGTGACTCTCCGCGAGGCTGGGCCGGGGTCATCTTCTCCAGTTCCGATCGACTTCATGAGCGCAGTGAGACGGGCGCACCACCTGGACATTCGACGCTCCGCTGCCAGTGCCTCCCGTCGTCAACGCCGTTGCGGTCGACCCCGAGCATGACGAGCACGGGAAGTCTTGGCGGCCCAGGTCGAGTTCCATGGCTCAGTGCGGCTGGTACCACGTGGAGACGCCGGCGGCACGGGCGACAGCGGTAAGGGTGATCCTCGTCCCGTCGAGTTCACGCAAGCTGACCGGCGGGTGCGGTAGCGGGGCAGCGGACGCGGCCCGAGCCCGCCGTAGGGTGGCTCGTAGGGTTCAGCCGTCTCGGTGTGGGCGGTCATTCGCCCTTGACCTGGCAGGCCACGGTCCTCCAGGGCGTGCCGGAAGTCGGCGTTCGCGCCGTAGCCGGTGTCCGCGACCAGCACCGCGGGCCACAAGCCCGACCGTGGCGAGTTCGTCGAGCATGTCCACAGCGAGCTGCCACCCGGGCCGGTGATGTTCCTCGTCGGGGACCCGGCAGCCGGCCCGCCGGCCCGCGCATGCATCGAAACGACATCCATGGAAAGTGACAGCCACGCCTTGCATTACGGGTGCCTGGGGCACGCCGGTCGGCGCAGCCTTCGCTGGCGCTGTGACCATGGCGGATCTGCGCCGACAGGATGGGCACCTTGGCCCCGGGTGCCGATGCAGCGGCCTGGCGCTAACGTCGGGAGAACGGTTCGGGACGTGTCGTTGGCTGAAGCGCGGTTCGCTTCCGATTTGTGCGCTGGCCCTTCACCCTTTTGAGGACGCGTTCCCCGGTGAAGCTGTAGCGAGGAGGCTCCTGATGAAGGCGTCCACTACACGGCGGCGGTTCATCCCGATGACTCTGGCGGTGGCCACGGTCACTGTTGTAACCATGACTGCGGCGTCCCCTCCTGACGGCGCCACGACAGTCAGGCATCCGGCTGCCAGAGCAGCGGACAATGCGCAAGCGAAGCCCACAGTGGTGTTGGTACACGGGGCCTGGGCGGGCACGTCGAGCTGGAACGGCGAGGTCGACATCCTGCGCCGCGCGGGCTATACAGTGCGTGCCATTGGGAACCCGTTGCAGAACCTGACGACCGACGCGCGCACGGTCAAGGACTTCCTCAAGAGCATCTCGGGGCCAATCGTGCTGGTGGGGCACTCCTATGGCGGGTCGGTGATCACGAACGCCGCGGCAGGAGTGAGTAACGTAAAGGCACTCGTATACGTCGACGCGGCCGCTCCGGCGGTCGGGGAGACGACGGGGCAGCTCAGCGGCTCGACGTCCGCGCTGTCGGGGCCGCCGTCCAAGCTGTACGACGTCGTGTCGTACGCGGACGCCCCCGCCAAGGCGTCCAACCTCTATCTCAAGAAGGACGTATTCGTCACGAAGTTTGCCAGCAGCGTGCCACGTGACCAGGCGATCAACCTGTGGGCCACCCAGCGGGCTGCCAGCACAGTGGCCTTCAACACCCCCTCCAAGGCTGCGGCATGGAAGACGATCCCCTCCTGGTACTTCATCAGCAGCGGGGACCAGATCATCACACCGGAGTCGGAGAAGAAGATGGCGCGTCGCGCGGGGGCGAAGGTGACTGTCTACCCAGGCGGTTCGCATCTGACCCTGGTGTCCGATCCGGCTGCCGTGAGCAAGGTCATTCAGTCGGCCATCGCGGCGGTGAAATGACGTAGCGCGGTGTGGGGCAGCGCGGGTGGCTGCTTCAACGGCAGTACTTTTCGAGAATTCGGAGGCCAACTCTGCTTCGTCAAGCGGGAGCCCCCTCGCCCAGGACGGGGGCGGCTGACGAGGTTGGGGCCGTCGGAAGGTGCGGTCGGCCACCTGCACCCGCTCGACCTCGCCGCCGAGCGCAGCCGCAGCGACGGGCGCGCACACCAGCGGCATCAAGCTCGCGTCGAGAACCACCCCTACGACGGTCTGCTGGTCGCGGTCGCAGAGAGGATCGTCTTCTCTGTGACCGCCTGTCCGACGACACCGACGACGTCACCGCCAACTCCTTGGACGAGTTCCGTCTTCCTCGTGGCGATACGCGAGTGGTCCCACCCCACCTCCGAGTCCAGGCCCAGGCCGATGCGGCCGGTGACGTCGATTGGCTGGTCCAGATCGACTCCGCTGTGGTCCGCGCACACCAGCACGCCGCCGCCACCGGCCGAAAAGGGGGCACCATCAGCAGGACGAACCGTCGATCCCGAGGAGGCCTGACCGCCAAGATCCACCCTTCGAACGGATCTTGCCCAGAGCACGAACGACGCCAGGCTGACCGTTGCTTCGTAGGAGGCGGCGGTCTTGTCGTACCTGGTCGCAATCCCGCGGAAGTGTTTGAGGGTCGGGACTCGCATGGTGGCTGTCCTCGTCGGCACCCGCCGTGGACGGTGCGGCCCGGCGGCGCACCGCGACCATGGCGACGTCGTCCTGGACCTCCCCGCCCGCATGGACGGTCAGGTCGCTCATGAGGCGCTCGATCAGGTGGTGCGGCTCGTCCTCGGCGAGGAGCGCGAAACGGTCCAGCGCCGGGTAGAAGACGCCCGCCGGGTCGCGGGTCTCGAGGAGGCCGTCGGTGTGCAGGAGCAGCGTGTCCTCCGGCTCGAATCCGAAGGTGTTGACCTGATAGGCCGCCTGGTCACCGCCCAGGCCGAGCGGTGGTGCCGGCTGCGGCACTTCGAGGAGGTCCACGTCTGTGCCATGAGAGCGCATCAAGTCGGGGTGGCCACAGCTGATCACGTGGACGACGTCGAGGTCGTCGGGTATCTCCAGGACGAGAGCGGTGATGAACCGCTCCGAGGCGTTGCTGTCCGTCTCGCCGGCCTGGTCGACACGGCGGCGCACGCTGGCGTCCAGGGACAGGGCGACATGCTCCAGTTGCACGTCGCGGTGCGCGGCTTCGCGGAACGCACCGATGACGGCTGCGGCGTCGTCGACTGCCGCCAAGCCGTTGCCCCGCACGTCACCGATCAACATTCGGACCGTGCGGTCGACACGTTCGGCGGCGTACACGTCTCCGCCGATGTGTGCGTGGGCGGCGGCCGAGCGATAGGCAGTGGCGATTTCCAGACCTGCCACACGACAGGGCAACGGGGGCAGCAGCGCCCTTTGCGCTGTCTCCGAGACGGAGCGCACCGCATGAAGCGTTCGATGGTCCACGTCCCGCAGGCGCCGGAACACGAGGACCAGGACGCAGACGACCAGCAGGCCCAGGACGTCGATCGGGAGGATCGGTGAGCTGGGCAGACCGTCGTCGACGTCGACCGCGACCACTCCGAGACAGGCCAGGGCGGTCATACTGACGGTGGTACGCGTGTTGTCCGCCGCAGCGGTGAGAGCCGGCACCGCCACCAGCAGCACTACCAGGTGGACGTCCGCGGGGACGATCACGCCCCCCAGGGTGACGCCGAGCAGGACGGCCGAGGCGACCACGACCGCGATGAGCGGTCGTAGCCGTACCGCCGAGAAGCTGACGGCAAGTCCCGCGGCAGTCACGCGGCTCGTGCTTGTCATGATGTGCGTCTGCGTCGTCATGAGAACCTCCTGCTTGTCACGATGTGCGTCTGCGTCGTCTGCGTCGTCATGAGAACCTCCTGCTTGTCACGATGTGCGTCTGCGTCGTCTGCGTCGTCATGAGAACCTCCTGCCACGTACGACATGGGGCTGGTCCGGCTGGCATGACAGGTGTCCGGTGGGGCCGGTGGGCAGCCTCGGTCGGCGTCATGTCATTCGCGTCGCCTCACCGCGGCTGATCGGGCACCGTGGGCCGGGTCGACCGACCAGACCAGTTGGAGGGGGGCTGCGACGGAGCCGCGGTCGTCGGCCCGTCATCTCAGATTGATGTCGTGGAGTTGCGCGAAGAGTTCTGTGTTGTGTGCGTAGTCGACCGGGACATCGATGACCGTGATACCGGGGTCGCAGAGTCTGCTCGGGTCGAGAGATCTGCGCAGTTCGGTCTCGAAGGCGTCCATGGTCTCGGTCCGGATTCCTCTGGCGCCGAACGCGCTGGCGTACAGGGTGATGTCGTAGTCGCCCGACCGGACACCGGAGGCCCTGCCGTGTTTGCGATGCTCCTGGAAGGCCACCATGTCGTAGGCGTTGTCCCGCATGATCACGTGCGTGGTGTGGAGGCCCAGACGGGTGGCGGTCTCCATTTCGGGTGCGCTGGACAGAAACCCGCCGTCCCCGGAGACTGACACCACCTGTGTCCCCGGCCGCAACAGCGCGGCGGTCATCGCCCGTGGCAGGGCGACTCCCGGTGTCTGCAGACCGTTGGGGAGCAGGATGCGCCGCGGCTGGTGTCCGCGGAAGTGTCGGGCCATGTACATGTGCGAGCCCGTGTCGGACACCACGGTGGCGTCGTCCTCCACGTTCTCAGCGATCTTCAGGATCACCGCGGCGGGATTGAGGCCGGCAGCGGTGGCCGGGACCGACCTGGCCTCCTCTTCGATATAGGCCAGAGCGGCGCGTTGTTCGGCCAGGGAAACTCGGGTCCGGTCGTTGATCGGCAGCCCGGACAGCTCCCCTGACAGCTCACCGACCGTCGCGGCCACATCGCCCCGCAGTTCCAGGGTGGGCTGGTAGTGGCTGCCGATCTCGGCGGGCGGTGCATCGATGTGGACGATCGTACGGGCCGGGTCGGTGTTCCACAGGCCCGGGTCGTACTCCACGGGGTCGTAGCCGACGGTAATCAGGACGTCGGCGTGTGTCACCACGCCGTCCCCGGGCTGGTTGCGGAAAAGGCCGACCCGGCCGGCGTACTGCTCCTCCAGTGTGCGCGGGACGATGCCCGCCGCCTGGGAGGTCTCCACCACGGGCAGGCCTGTGACACGGATCAGTTCGCGCAGCGCGGCGCAGGCCTCGGGATCTGCACCACGCAACCCGACCAGCAGGACGGGCTGCTGTGCGGCACGGATGATCTGTGCGGCACGGTGGATGTATTCGGCGGGAGCGGGGCCGGGAGAGGGGTGCCTGTGCGGCTGGACGATGGTTGCGGCGGTGAGCGCGCCTGCGACGTCGGCCGGAATCACCACCGCGGCCGCACCGCGGGGCGGGGTGACCGCCGCACGCAGGGCGTTGGCGATGGCTTCGGGGACGTTGTCGGGGTCGTGGACTTCGCAGGTGTAAGTGGTGACCAGTCTCAGTGCGGCGATGGCGTCCATCGACCGCTGGGTTCGCTTGAACCGGTCCCGGCGGGTCCCGGCCCCGCAGACAGCAATCATGGGGTGCTGCTCAGTCGTCGCCGTGAGCAGAGCGGTCATCAGATTGGTGGTGCCGACTCCTGAGGTGACCAGGACCGCTCCGGGGGTGCCGGTCAGCAGCCCGACAGCGGCGGCCATCACGGCAGCGTTCTGTTCGTGGCGGCACATCACAAATTCGGGGCCTGCGACTGCCAGGGCATCGTGAACGGCGTCGCTCGTGGCTCCGGGGACACCGAAGACGTACGGCACGCCGTACTGCGAAAGGGTCTCGACCATGCGCTGGGCCGCGCCGACAGGTGGGGTGGGCATGTGCCCACCGCCTTTCTTGATCGTTGGGTTTGCGCAACGGTGGTGGCAGTTGCTGCGTGGGGTGAGGTGCCGTCGCCGGACCGGTCAGTGCGGGTCCGGTCGGCGCTCGGCCGAGGCCGGGCCGTCGCCTGCCCTCCGTCCGGCGGGGTCTGCGTGCCCGTGTCGGCCCTGCTCCGGTGCGAGGAACTGGGCGGTCGGTGGCAGGCCACGTGCAGCTCGGGGTGGATGGCGGTGTCCCTGGTGCCGCTCGTGAGCAGCCAGTCCAGGGAGGTCGTCGAGGACGAGCATCGCGCTGTCGAGGCGGTTGAAGGCGCCCGAGCCCAAGTCGCCTCCGTGCCGCGGGAGCTTACGGATCGTCACCTCGCCGCCGCATGCGGTCGAGCAGTGTGCCGATCGTGGAGGCCGGGTGCACCCTGGAGGCGCTTCGGGACGATGGTGCTGCCTGGGCGGGTCGCGGGCAAGCAGGAGGCATGCCCACTGGTGGAATACCTCGTAGCTGGACACGGGAGAATCAGGTGTGGTCCTAGGCGTGATCATGGCGGTCCGCTCGCTTTCCGCGGTGTGTCGCGCGAGGCACGGCCGACGGTGTGCCGCCAGCTCGCGCCGGTGCCGCTTCACTGATAACGGTAGGCACACGCCCCCGCCCGAGGGCATCACGTGAATGCGTAGTCGTGCACGGATTGCCGCGTCAGGACCGGTCTGTGTCTCCGGGGATCGGCTGGCCATCTTGCAGCAGCCGGGCAAGCTGAGTACGCGTGGTGACCTTGAGCTTGCGGAAGACTTTGCGCAGGTGGTAGTCGACCGTGCTGGCGCTGATGAACAATCGCGACGCGATCTCGGGGTTGGTAGCTCCCTCGGCCGCCAGCATCGCAACACGTCTTTCCTGGGGAGTGAGTTGCTCGCCGAACCGAGACCGACGCTTGCGGGTGGGTTCTCCGGCCGCTGACAGTTCGCTTCGGGCCCGTTCGGCGAAACCGTCCATGCCGAACCGCACGAACATCTCGTGTGCCTGCCGCAGTTGGTCTCGTGCCTCGAGGTGGCGGCGCTCGCGCCGCAGCCACTCCCCGTACAGAAGATGGACACGGGCCACCGCGGCGCGCAGGCCGGTGCACTCAAGCCGTTCCAAGGCCGTGCGGTACAGGTCCTCGGCGTCCGCGCCATCGGCAAGCAGCGCCCGGCAGTGTGCCTCGATGCCTGCGGCCCAGTGGCTGGAGCAGGGTCTGGTCGTCCGGCACAGCTCCCTCAGCGCCTCGTCGGCCAGGTCCTGGTGTCCGGTACGTACGGCCGCCTCGATGAGCTCAGCCAGCGCCCAGTTGCGGATCCGCTGGACGCTGGAGTCGGCGCCGGCCTGGCGGGCGGATTCCAGCGCCTGATCGTACCGGCACGCACCGTTGTGGAGCACGGCGGTGGCCCATTGCAGGTAGGTCAGCGCCATGCCTTCGCCCCGCGCCATCGCGTCCCGGGTCGCGGTGCGGATCGCGGCAGCGGCCTCATCATCCCGGCCGCGGAAGACGGCGAGCCCCACCTCCGCGTAGGGGACCGGGCCGGCTCCAGTCATGAAAGTGACGTCGGCGGCCGTCTCGGCCAACGACGCGGCCTTCAGGAGATCCCCGCCCAGCAGGTGCAGTGCCGCACGTGTGGCTGCGGCAACCGGGAGGATGCTGAGTGCTCCTCGTTCCTCGCAGGATCGCAGCAGCCGCGTGGCCAGGAGTCGCCATGCCTCGTCGTCCCACAACAGCCCGGCGCCGTGGACGGCGAGCCACAGCCAGTACAGTTCCTCCTCAGGGGCCAATTCCTCTGTGGTGAACGCCGACACCGCCCTGCGCAACACCGGAACTGCGGCGTCGCGGCCTTCGACGATCAGGAGCGTCAGCCCGTCCAGCAAGAGGTCGGAGGCGCGTGGTACGGACGCCGCAGGCACTCTGCGAGCACTATGGGCAACCTCCGCAATCCGACACTCGTCGCCCAGCCGGCCGGCGAGCATCGCTGCGGTCAGGGCCTGCAAGTAGACATCCCTGGCACGGGAGACGTCGATGGACTCGAAACGGCGGGCCGCGCGCAGCAGCACGGGGGCGGCTCCGCCACCGAAACTGCGGGCAAAGGCGATCTGCCCTCGCAGCAACTCACTGTTGGCGGCCCGCAGCTCGTTCTCGGGCCCTCGGTCAGCCAGGACAAGGAGGTCCAGAGCGCTGTCGTACGCGCCGGCCTGCTGTTTGGCGCGTGCCGCACGCAGCGCCCGCTCTGCCCTGGCGGTGGGGTCGGCAGTGAGCACGACCGACCGCTCCAGGAATGCCGCGGCGGCAGCGATACCGCCGCGTGCCAGCGCCCGGTGAGCCGATCCCTCGAGCTCCGCTGCGGCCTCCTCGTCAAAGCCGACGGCAGCCTGCGCGCGGTGCCAGGCTCGCCGGTCCGGTTCCGAAGGACCGGTGGCATCGGCCAGAGCCCGGTGCACGGCCCGCCGCTGCGACGGCGGCACCGCCTGATAGACAGCCGACCGCACCAGGGGATGGCGGAAGACCACCTGCGTGCCGATGGACAGCAGCCCGTCGGCCTCGGCCGCCGTCGCGGCCGAGACCCCGATTCCCAGACGGGCGGCCGCGCGCCACAGCAGTGCGGAGTCGCCGGTCGGCTCCGCCGCGGCCACCAGGAGCAGCATCCGGGTGGCCGGCGGAAGGCGGAGAACCCTGCTACGGAAACTGTCCTCGATGCGACCCGGCACGGCTGCGGTGTCCGTCGGACTGAAACCGCCCGCGAACCCGGCAGCCGTCATGGTTCGGGGCAGTTCGAGCAGGGCAAGCGGATTGCCGCGGGCCTCCGCCGCGATCCGGTCCACGACTTCCTCGTCCAACGGCACGTGCAGAGCCGAGTGCAGCAAGGCACGGGCGTCGCCAGGGCCGAGCCCGGTCAGCACTACCTCCTGCAACCCGCGTAGACCACCACCGGCATGGCGAGTGGCGAACACGAGGCCGAGGGGCTCTGCACCGACGCGGTGCGCCACAAACGTCAACGCCTGGGCCGAACCCAGATCGAGCCACTGGGCGTCGTCGATCACACAGATCAGCGGTTGGCGGGCCGCCGTCTCGGACAACAAGCCCAGTACGGCCAGGCCCAGCATGAAGCGGTCGGGCGCCGCTCCTGTCCGCAGCCCGAATGCCGCAGCCAGGGCGTCCTGCTGCGGTCCGGGCAGGTGCTCCAGTGTGGCTAGGAACGGCGCGCAGACCTGGTGCAACACCCCGAAGGGCAGCTCTGCCTCCGCTTCCACACCGGCGGCCCGCACCACGCGGAAGCCGACCGCGGTCGAAGCCATGTGGTCGAGCAGCGCGGACTTGCCGATACCAGACTCACCGAGGACCACAAGAGCGCCGCCTCGACCGGCCTTGACGGCATCCTGCCAGCGGTCGAACAGCGCACATTCAGCACGCCGACCCAGGAAAACCGCGGGACGCCCCGGCAACACCATGTTTCCAATCTAACTGCGGCATCCAGTCCGCACCTCTCCGACCTGGGCTTATCCTGTCGAACGCAGCCGGTAGCCGAGCCGGGACGCGCGCGTGGACGCTGCGGGACTGTCGCCTGCGGCAAGACGGTCGGCAACTTGCTGTCCGCGTCCGGGTGGCTTCGCCGAAGAGGTTCCGTATCTGCCACTCGGTGACCCGCGCCCCGGCCACCAGACCGACCGCGGGCAGCGCCCGGCCCATCCACACACCCGGCGGGACACCCCTCTCGTCCTACGCCTGCTCCAGGCCCCTCCCCCGCGACCGACGGCCACCACCTGACGCCCGCAATACTTGTACGCGGAGCCCTTGCTGACTTGCTTGAACGTCATCATGCAACCCGGCACAGCACCGAAAAGCACTGGTCAACGGCCTGAACTGAGGGCCCCGTGGGGCGGGACGAAAGCACGGATTCGTCGGCCTGGCTTCCCGTGTCACGGGCAGTTGGCAGCCACATTTCCCACCCCGGCTCCAGACCGGCAGAGCTCCGCTACGGAACGAAAGTTCACGCCGGGCGCCCGATCTCGGGGAGCGGACTGTAGCCCGCGGACCAGTCGTTGACCCAGCCGCAACCCGCGCACTCGTACCGGCCATCGAGACCCGCGATCTCCGTCCCGCACTGCGCGCACCCTATATAGGTGATCTCGGGACGTGGCAGAGTCTCCTCAGGCAGGGCCGGATCCGGGGCAATTGCCATGCTCTGACGCTACCGCCGTCGGCAGCGATGTCAGAGGCCGGAACCGACGCCACCACACTCTCTTTACAGACGCCGGGCAAGCCGGTACATACAGGCTTGCCCCCAGCTGGCGAAAGCGTGCCCACAGGGCAGGCCGCAGGCTTGCCCACGGGGCAGCCAGGAACGTGACCGATGGCCGGTCCCGAATGGGATCAGACGAAGCCGACGGATAAGGAAACCTGCCTCTCCTCCTGTGGAGAAGAGGTATCGCGGCAGTCTCCTGTGGCTTTGTTCACGAGTTTGGGTTCTGGCTCAACTTCTGTGGAGTGCGCGCACGCTCAGTGGTCACATGGAGCCGAAGAAGCGGTCCCACCAGCTGGGTCGGCTGGAGTCAAGGTAGCTCGGTCCGTCGTAGTCGAGGGTCAACGTTTCCTCAGGGACCACCATGTAACCCAAGTCGGTCAACGCTCGGTCGACTTTGGCGAGATCGTCGGAGTCCAGTTCCTCCTCTGCCATGGCGTCCTCCGTGCCGAGAAAGGCTCCGGGGTTGTCAGCGCTCACCAAGGCGAGAGACCCGAACTTGCTTACACATACAACGATCCGTGTCCCGCGCACAGTCGCTTCTGCCGGCACGACGATGCGGCCGTACTCGCTGGAGTTCTGGGTGTCCTGCTCCGCTGCGCAGGAGGTGGCGAAGTCTCCTTCCAACCTGGCCACCAGGTCCTTGAAGCGCACCGCCGTCCTGGTCTTGCTGTAGCCCCGCGGCCACTCCAGCCGCTCCGGATCGTCGAGCTGGCGTAGCAGCATCACCAGATCCGCCTCGATCTTCGTCATGCCACCATCCTGGTGCGCTGGGTACACGCTGGTCCACACAGGGTTGTCGGAGCCTGCCAGATGACGTCATGGCTCCCGACACACCTTATTTCGTGCTCATGACGCGGTCACCGGACCACAAAAGTTGAGCCAGCACCCGTTCTCGCGTACGTGGCAGGCAGGCCGCCTGCCGACCGGACAAGACCTGGTACGGAGATACCGAGGGCCGGAACGGATGGTGCTGGGGTGGACGCGTGCACCGTGACGGCATACCGAAGGGCCCCGCCGATGGGGCCCTTCGGTATGGGTGCTTCTTTTACCAGCGGTACCAGCGGCCCTTGCGGCCGCCGTGTCCGGAGGGCCGGACCACGAAACCGAGCAGCCACACCACCAAGACGATGATGGCGATCCACCACAGGGCCTTGAGGGCGAAACCGGCGCCGAAAAGGATCAGCGCGAGAAGTAGAACGACAAGCAGGGGAACCATGATTATCAACCTCCGCACACTCAGGTGCCCTGCAAAATCCCCTCCACGCTCTCAGAGCCTCAACGCATGTTTTTTTTCCGCGATTCCAGGGAAATTGGATGTGCTGCGAGCGAGCCGCACTGCAGCGTTGCTACAAAAATCGGCGGATGGGCATGACGGCGACCTCTCGCGCCTGCTGCAACACGGGGCGCCGCTTCCAGCGTCCCTCCCGGATCAGTGTGGCGGCCTTCAGGTCCTTGTCGAAGTGGCTGTCGAGGGTGACCGTGAACTCCTGGTCCAGTACCGCGAGCATGATCTCTTCGTCGTGGTCGAGGGAGCGGCGGTTGAAGTTGGTCGAGCCGACCAGGGCGGCGACGCCGTCGACGGTGATGACCTTGGCGTGCATCATCGTCGGCTGGTACTGGTAGATCTTCACCCCGCACGCGGTGAGGTCCTCGTAGTAGTGCTGACCGGCCAGTTGGCAGACCCGTTTGTCGGTGTACGGGCCGGGAAGCAGGATCTCCACCTCGACCCCGCGCCGGGCGGTGGCGCAGAGCAGTTCGATGAAGTACGCGTCCGGCGAGAAGTAGGCGGTGGCCAGGCGGAAGCGCTCCTCGGCGGACTCCAGCATCACGCGGATCAGGGTCTGCATGTCCTGCCAGCCGAAGCTGGCCGAGCCACGCACCACCTGCACGATGGCGTTGCCCTGCGGGCTGTGCTCGATGAACCGGTCGCAGTCGTCGAAGAGTTCATCGTGGCACTCGGCCCAGTTCTGCGCGAACGCGGCGGCGATGCCGTCCACGGCGGGCCCACGGACCTCGACGTGCGTGTCGCGCCACTCGTTCTCGTTGCGCGCATCACCGCACCACTCCTCGGCGATGCCGACCCCGCCGGTAAAGGCCGTCTGCTCGTCCACGACGAGGACCTTGCGGTGGCAACGGTGGTTCTGCTTGAACGGCGAGAGGGCCAGGGGTCTGCGGAACCAAGCCACTTGCACGCCGGTCTGTTTCATTTCCTCCAGCAGGTCTTTCTCGATCAGCCGGCTGCCGAAGCCGTCGAGCAGCAGCCGCACCCGTACACCCGACCGGGCTCGATCGGCCAGCGCCTGCGCGAACTCGCGGGCGATGTCTCCCCTCCAGTACACGAACGTCATCATGTCCACGGTGTGCTCGGCGGAACGGATGGCCGCCAGCATCGCCGGGAAGATCTCGTCTCCGTTGCGCAGAGCGGTGAGCGAGTTACCCTCGGTCGCCGCGATGCCGATCAGCCGTTCAAGTCGCCGCCGTATCCGCGTGGTGCGATCCTGAGCCTTCGCCGGTGCCGACGTGTCGGCGCCGGCGGCGGTCAGCTCGGGCTGGTCCTGTGTGCTACTGGTCACGACGTCACCTGGCCGGCGCTTTCAGGAGACAGGGGAGCCACGCTGCCCGGACCGGCGCGGGACGCAGCGAACAGAATGTACCCCCGCATCACAGCCCGAGACACACGGCGCAGCACGGGATCCCCAGGTGCGGGGACAGTGCGCGGAGGAAGTCGGGCGCATCGAAGATCTCGCCGGCGGAGGCGACGCCGACCGTCCTGGTCCGTCCCGTGAGGATGCGGTCGACCGCTTCCACCACGAGCCGCGCGGTGACGGCGTAGACGTCCTGCCCCTCCTGGCCACAGCGCGCCGTTCGCTGTCTCCGGAGCGCACGACGACGTCGACGAGGAAGGTCTGCGCGGACCGCCCGAGCGCGTCGATCGCAGTCGGCGTCAGGGTGTCCGAGGCCGACACCTCCCTGGCCGCCTCGACCGTCATGCAGGTGCGCACCTCGGGTATGGACAGGTGGCCGGGAATGGTGACGACGCCGGCCATCCTGTCGTCGGGCGGCAGCCGCCGTCGCGGTGCGGCGGCGCCCGATGGGCCCCCGCGCACGCTGGACCACGGCCTGCGGGGCGGGAGCGTCGCGTCGCAACGAACAGGGGCAGCGTCGTGAACGGGTCGGGCCGTACGGACCGCATGTCGCGCAGCAGGAGGTAGGCGGCCCGCAGGATCGGCAGTGGGGAGTTCCCGATCAAGGTGGCGCCGGCCCACCCCGGTCCCGACGCTGCCCGAGGGACCGGGGTGGTGGTACGAGCCGAAGTTATGGACAGGGTTTGATGCTGTCCGTTGTCCGCTCTGGAGCACTTGAGTCGGGCAACACCTCAGCTCATGGCAAGCATGTTCGAGCGCAAGCGGGCCAGGAGCCGAGAGATCAGGCGGGAGGTGTGCATCTGGGAGATGTTGAGGCGTCGGCCGATCTCCGCCTGGGTAAGTTCATCGACGAACCGCAGGTGGAGGATGAGGCGGTCCCGCTCACCCAGACCGGCGATGAGAGGCGCGAGGGCGTGAAAGTCCTCGACGAGTTCCATGGCGGGATCTTCTTCGCCGATGAATCCGACGAGCGTCGCGTCGTGTTCGTCCGGGTCGCTGCCGATGGCGGCGTCGAGCGATGCGGAAGTGTAGCCGTTCGACGCTATCTGGGCCTCGACGACCTCTTCCTCAGTGAGGTTCATCAAGGATGCCAGTTCGGACACTTTGGGGACGCGTCCGAGGCGCGTGCTGAGTTCCTCGTTGGCCTTGGCGAGCTCGGTGCGCGCCTCCTGGAGACGGCGCGGCACATGAACGGCCCAGGAGGTATCGCGGAAGAACCGCTTGATCTCGCCGACGATGTAGGGCACAGCGAAGCTGGCGAACTGGACTTCACGCGAGATCTCGAACCGGTCGATGGCCTTGATCAGTCCGATGGTGCCGACCTGGACTATGTCCTCCATGTCCTGGCCGCTCCCGCGGAACCGGCTGGCCGCGAAGCGGACCAGAGACATGTTCATCTCGATGAGAGTGTTGCGTGCGTATTGGTGTTCGCGGGTGCCCTCTTCGAGCACAGTGAGCCGGTCGAAGAACAGCCTGGACAACTCCCGGGCATCCTGGGGCGCGATGTTCCGCGGGTCGGCGATGCGCGGCAGCTCGGTATCGGATTCCGTCTTGGCGCCGAAGCGTGTTGTCGCGGTCACGGCCACTCCCCTAATGTCCCGGCCTCCCCTGTCCCCCGTCAGGCCGTCGTTCTGGGGCTGCTACCCCGGCCCGCAGTAGTCACACCCCTTGACCATGTGAAACGTGGCACCGATCACTCCGCCACGGCAGGGACTGGACGCATCCCGGGGCGATGGACGTGCGGCCCGTCAGGCCGTGTGGCATTCGGGTTGTCCAGGCGTTGCCTTGTCCGACTGCCGCTTCCGTGGCATTTCTTGGCGACGGTATCGTTCCGCCTCAGTGTGTCAGCGGGAGCACCGCCTGCACGGTCTTCCCGTCTGGACTCGTGTCAACGCGCACGGCCTTCGACAATCGCTGGACGAGCGGCCATCCGAAGCCTCCCGGCTCCCAAGGCTGGGACTGACGCGTGCGCGGCTGTTCGCTACTCGCATCGTCGACACAGATCGTCAGCGTCTCCGCGACTGTTCTCAGCCGGAACCCAGTGACCCCTTCGGCGTGCCGTAGCGCGTTGGTCACCAATTCCGACACCACGATCAGTGCGGCGTCCACCTCGGCGCCATCCTGAGGAGCGATCCCGGACAGAAAGTCGCGTGTCATCTTTCGTGCACGTTGTGCTGTTGTCGGGTTGTCTCCGAGCAGAGTGCGTCCCGCCTCAATGGCGTGCACAGCGGTTACCTCCTATACCTTTCGGCGCCCCGTTCTCTCCGCTTGCCCCATTTCTCTCCGTCCACGCAGTCACCAAGTGCGAGCAGCGGCCCGAAGGCGCCGACATCCAATCCGGACCTGAGCGTTCAGTCAGGCGCACGCCGCCCGCCGGCCACGTACCTCGGCGGCGCCATATCAATCGGTACGGCCACTAGCTAGTCGCCGGTCGTGCCGTCGAGCATCTCGCGCAGGATGTCCAGGTGGCCGTTGTGGCGGGCCGTCTCCTCGGTGAGGTGAAGGAGAATCCAGCGCAGGTCGACATGGAGACCGTCGCGGACGGCTCGCTGGGCCTGCTTGTCCAGGCCGTTCCCGGCTACCAGTTCGCGGTAGCGGGCGCTCTGTTCGGCGTATTCGTCGAGCAACTGCGTGAGCGGGAAGTCGACGGCGATACGCATCTCGCGGTCGGGGTCCTCCTCGGTCCAGGGGCCCCGGTCTTCCTCGCCCAGGAAGACCACCTGGAACCAGTAGTACTCGACCCAACGGAGGTGGTTGATCACTCCGCTCATGGTCATCAGCGGTGAGCCCGGCAGGAGCGCCTTGCAGGCGTTCTCCGCGGAGACGCCATCGCACTTGGCGCGGGCGGTGTCACGTGCGTAGTCGAGAAACGTGGTGAGCTGGGTGCGCTCGTCCCACGCGGCCGGCGTGTCGTCGATTCTTGTCATCGCGCGAAGCGTGCCCGATCACCACGACCAATGTCGAGGCATTTAACGCCGGGCCCAACCTGTTCCACCCAGCTCCTTGTCCGGCGGGTCGCTACAGCGATTCAGCGCCGATGGGCAGCCCGTCATGATCCGCCGGACAGGCCCTAGCGAGGCAGCAACACCACCGAAACCGTCCTGCCGATCGGGCAGATGTCGACCGGACGTCGAGTGACAGCTCCTGGATCAGCTGCCCACCGAACCGCCCATACGGGTGTCAGCGAGGCGAGGTTTCGGAGGCGTTGGGCCGGCGTCTTCCAAGAGCACCGGTCCGGTGCCGGGGGGCGCATTGCAGTCGAAGCCCCACCAACACTCCGCCCGCGTGCCGCGAAGCATCGGCGGCCAGTTCAGCCACACAATGAGCACGGCCTCCGCGGCTGGCTGACTGCCGCGCCTGATCGCGGCCAGGAACAGTCACGCCATCTCCTGCGCCCTCTTTCCGGGCCTCCGGGCTCCCATCCGCCCCCTTCGGCGGACCGCCTTCGGCGCAGTCAGGTCGCGTCCTGGCCCTTCGAGACGTTGGCCACAATCACGCAGGTCGCCGCGACAGGGGGTAACCGGTTCTCGAGGCCAAACTGGCAGCGAGCGAGATAGTTGTCATTTGACAACTATGACCAAAGGCAAGAAAGTGGAGGTCGAACGTGCACAGGGAAGGATCTGGATGCACCGGGGGGCGGAGACCGCTCCGTTCGCTGATCACCGGCGCCGAACGGCGGGCGGCAAGTGAAGTGTCGCGGCGCGCCGCTCAGGCGGTCTGGCTGCCGGAGCCTGGTGCGTCGCCGGGTATCTGCGCTGCCGCCGCGTCGCAGAACGCCTCGAGTCCCTGCAGCAGCGCGGTTCGGTGGGCGTGGGGCATTTGGTCGAGCACCACCCGCAGCGCCTTCTCCCTACGCGCGCGCAGATCGGCGAGGAACGCACGGCCCCGGCTGCTGATGTGCAGACGCACCTCGCGCCTGTCGGTCGGACTCACCACACGCTCGACGAAGCCGGCCGCCTGCAGGCGGTCGCACAGCCGACTGGTCGACGGCGGGGTGGAGGCGAGGCTGTCGGCGAGGGTGCGCAGGTTGATGCCTTCGTGGTGCTCGAGGATGAACAGCACGCGCAACTGGGACGCGGACACAGGCGCCGTCGTGGCGCGGCCCCACAGGACTTCCAGCAACTCCCCGGCCATGGAGGTCACGCGCGCGACCTCGTCTGGCTCAGGGCGGGGACGGAAGGAAGTCACAGTCACACTCTCGCAGGCACCGGGATGACCATCAGCGTACTAGGCGAGCAAGTTGGCTAGAGATGAATCGAACCATGGGCGCAGCCGTATGAACGGCTTCGTCACATGCGTGGGACCTGCGGACGTCCGACGAAAGATTGGTGTATTTACAATCGTGAACAGATTCGTGACCGCTGAGCGTGCTCTGCGCACGGCGGCGCCCCACCAGTTGCTCGACGCGGTCCGTCGCGTGCTCGCTGAGGAGTACGCGGCGGACTCCGTCGAGCTCTTCATGGCCGACTACGGCCTGACGGTGCTACAGCCGGTGTCCGTGCTGCCGCACACCCTGGAGCCGGTGTCGGTGCACAACAGCCCGGCCGGGCGCGCTTTCGGCGCCCAGGAGCCTTTCATCGAGGGCCTCCCGGAGGGCTCGGAGGGCTTGGTGCGCGTGCATCTGCCCGTCACCGTGCGGGGGGACCGGCTCGGCGTCCTGTCGGTGACCCTGCCGGGCGGGGAGCATGCGCGCAGCTGCCTGGGGGAGCTGGGGGAGATCGCCGAGGTGCTCGGGCATGAGGTGGTCGTGGCCGAGCGGGACACGGACCTCTATCTGCAGGCGCGACGCAAGGACCGGCTGACCCTGGCCGCCGAGATGCAGTGGCAGCTGCTTCCGGGCCGGTCCTGCGCCAGCCCGGAATACGAGCTGGGGGCGCAGCTGGAGCCGGCGTACGCGATCTTCGGCGACAACTTCGACTGGTCGGCGACCGCCGACCGGCTGATGCTGTACGTCTCCAACGGCATGGGCGAGGGGATAGAGGCCTCCCTGCTGACGAACCTGGCCGTCAACGCCCTGCGCAACGCCCGGCGGGCCGGCATCCCCCTCGCCGACCAGGCGGCCCTCGCCGACCAGGCGGTCTACGCCCACTACCGGGGCCACTGCTACCTGTCCGTCCTCATGTTCGACTTCGACCTCATCAGCGGGCGGGCCCAGGTCGTGGACGCCGGCTCCCCGCAGCTGCTGCGCCTGCGCAGCGGCACGGTCGAGCGCGTCACCTTCGAGGCCCAGTTGCCGCTGGGCATGTTCGAGGAGACCGACTACGTGGCGCAGGAGTTCGAGGTCGAGCCGGGTGACCGCCTCGTCTTCGTCAGCGACGGGGTCCATGCGGTCGCCTCCCCGGATGGAGAGACGTACGGGGACGCCGCCCTGGCGCGAGCGATCTTGTCCACCCAGCTGCTTCCCGCCGCCGAGGTCCCCCGGGCCGTCCTGCGGGAGCTGACGGGGCACCGCGGCCAGGCGATGCCGAGTGATGACGCCCTCGTGGTCTGCCTGGACTGGCGCGGGCGGCCGCGGTGAGGGCCGTCACGCGCGTCCCGCCCAGGTTTCAGTGATCACGTGTTGTTTGCGCCATACCGCAGGCGCTAATGTTTGTCATACGGCAACTATTGGCTGATCGCCTGCCGTCCGGTGGCCACATGGCCCCTTATCCATAGGGAGAAGATGCAGGTGTCAGAACAGGAAGCGGCCTCCGGATCGGCGGCGCAGCAGATAGGCACGTTCCTTGAGCGGCGCCAGGAACAGATCGCTCAGCGATGGGCCGACGCCACCCTGTTCCGGACCGTGTTCACGGTCTCCCGGGACGAGGCGGTGGAGGCGAGCAAGGCCGTGGTGGACGCCCTGGCCGCGGTGGCCGCTTCTGGACGGTTGGAGGACATCACGGCGCCGGGCTTCGGGCCGGTGCGTGAGCAGCTCGCACGGATGGCGGCTTCCCGGACTCGCGGTGGATCCACTCCGGCCCAGATAGCCGACGAAGTGGCCGACCTGCGTGAGCCGGCGATCAGCCTGCTGCGCGGCGAACTCCCGGATCCGTCCGATGCACACTCCCAGGAATGCCTGCTGGCCCTGACGGTACTGATGGGCACCCTGCGCCTGGTGGTGATGGAGACGGCCCTCAGTACGGGCGAGGAACTGATCGAACGGCAGCGTCAGCAGCTGCTGGAAGTGGCCACCCCGGTGATCAATCTGTGGGAGGGCATCGTGGCCGTCCCGCTCATCGGCACCCTGGACAGCGCCCGCAGCCAGGTGGTGATGGAGAGCCTGCTGGACGCGATCGTCACAGAGCGAGCCCGGTACGCCATCCTCGACATCACCGGCGTTCCCACGGTCGACTCCCTGGTCGCCCAGCACCTGATGAAGACCGTGGCCGCGGCCAGGCTGATGGGCGCCGAATGCGTCGTCTCGGGCATTCGCCCCGCGATCGCTCAGACCATCGTTCACCTCGGCATCGACCTGGGAGCCGTCCTCACCCGCACTTCGCTGGCCGACGCCCTGGCACACGCCTTGAGCCAGCAAGGCATCGAAGTCTCACCACGCACGCCAGTCGGTGTGAGCCGACGGTGAACGGCTCTCCCTCCGGTCTCGCAAGCTCGGTTCCGGTGCTGGTCCTCGGAGACATGCTGCTGGTCACCCTGCAGGGCGAACTGCACGACGGTATGGCCGAACAACTCCAGCAGGACATCACCCATCGCATCGCGCACAGCACGGCAACCGGCGTGGTGATCGACATCTCCGGGGTGGACATCGTCGACTCGTTCCTCGGGCGGGTCCTCGCCGAGATCGCCTCCAGCGCACGTCTGCTGGCCGCACGCACGGTGCTGGCCGGGATGCGGCCCGCCGTGGCGATCACACTCGTCGAGCTGGGGCTCACTCTGCCCGGGCTGCACACCGCCCTGGACGTCGACCGCGCGAGGGAGCTGCTCATGCGGCCCGACCCCTCCGTGGACGGGGAGGGCGGCCCATGATGCATGCTTCCCGCCACGCCACTGCGACGAGCCTGCCCATCGGCTCGGACGCGGACCTGGCCTGGGTACGGCAGCGGGTGCGGCAGGCCGCGGCCGAACTCGGATTCGGTCTGGTGCAACAGACCAAGCTGATCACCGCGGCCAGTGAACTGGCCCGCAACACCCTCGTCCACGGAGGAGGCGGACACGTGGACATCACACCACTGGACCACGGGCAACCTCGCGGGCTACGGCTGTCCTTCATCGATTCGGGTCCCGGCATCCGCGACCTCGAGCAGGCGATGACCGACGGCTACACCTCCGGCGGCGGCCTGGGCCTGGGCCTGGGCGGGGCCAAACGGCTGTTGCAGGAGTTCGCCGTCGACAGCCGACCCGGTCAGGGCACCACCGTCACCGTCGTCGCCTGGGCCTCCGGCCCGCCTGCGCCCCGACCGGGGTCCGGGTGAGCCGGGTGTGGGACATCCCGGTGCACGACTCGACCAGAGTCCGGGATGTCCACGTGGCGGCCGAATCGGCCTCCGCCCGTGCTGGGCTCGGCCCCCACCGCACCGCAGTCGCCACCCTGGTGGCCACCGAGCTGGCGACCAACCTCCTCAAGCACGCCGGCGGCGGACGCATCGTGATCAATCTCGTCGAGCGGGCGCCCGTCGGCGCCTACGCCCACGGGCCCTCGGTTCAGCTCGTCTCCCTCGACCACGGCCCAGGCATCGCCGATGTCACCGTGGCGCTGCGCGACGGCTTCACCACCGCCGCCGCCTCACTGGGCGCGGGCCTGGGAACCTGCCTGCGCATATCCAACGACTTCGACCTGCACAGCGCCCCTGGACGGGGAACGGTCGCGGTGGCCCGCATCGACCACGAGCCGGCCTCCCGGCATGTGCGGCCGGATCAGCGCCCAACGGGCCCACGGGCGGGAGGAATCAACGTCTCCCTCGCCCGAGCCGAGTACTCCGGTGACGCCTGGAGCTGGGTACGCGCCGGCACACAGGTGACCCTGATGCTGGCCGACGGGCTCGGCCACGGCGCCAAGGCCGCGGAGGCATCCGGCGCCGCCACG
Source organism: Streptomyces sp. NBC_00353 (assembly GCF_036108815.1). Taxonomy (NCBI): domain Bacteria; kingdom Bacillati; phylum Actinomycetota; class Actinomycetes; order Kitasatosporales; family Streptomycetaceae; genus Streptomyces; species Streptomyces sp. NBC_00353. The sequence continues at coordinate 850,996 of NZ_CP107985.1, forward strand.
GAAGAACTGCGCTGCGCGGCCCACCTGTCGCCCGCCGAGATCCTCAGGCGCCTGCATGCCAGGCTACGACCCACCCGGGGCGCGGCCGTCGCGGTGGCACAACTCGATGCGGACGCCGAACAGCTCTGCTTCGCCGGGGTCGGCAACATCGGCGCGCGACTGCACACCGCCGACGGCTGGAAACCGCTCCTCTCCCACCCCGGCATCGTCGGCGCGCACTACCCGGCCACCGTGCCCGTCCATCGGGTTCCGTGGCGGCCCGACAGCCTGCTGGTCCTGCACAGCGACGGGCTGCCCAGCCGCTGGACGCCACCGAACGACACTCTCCTCCTCGCCCGCGACCCGGCGGTGGTGGCCGCGACCGTCCTGCGGGATGCCGGCAGCGACGCCCGCCCCGTGCGCGACGACACCAGCCTGGCCGTACTGGCCCCCGACGACCGGACCTGAGCCTATGACCGCCGCCTCCGAAGCCTGGAAGATCAGCTCACCTGCTGACGCGGCCCGCGCCCGCATTCTCGTAGCGCGTCTCACGGCGCAAGCCGGTGTACCCCTGATCGAGCGCGCACGCTTCCTGACCACCCTCACCGCACGCCTGCGGCAGTGCCTCGAACAAGGCGGCGTCTGGGAACTGCACGTCGACACACGCCGAACCGTCGTCTCCGACGAGCACGGGCGCCCGGAGATCACCGTGTGGCCGGCCGGCGGTCCATCACACGATCCGTCACCCTGGCAGCTCACACTCCCCTGCCCCGAACCCGCACGGCCCGACATGCCCGACAGTGACATGGGCGAGACAGCACTCGCCGAGGCCTTCCTGGCCGCGGACGACGACACCGCCGCGGTCCTCGGCAGGCTGGACCAACAGGAGGAGCTGGTCCGCTTCCACCGTGAGGAACTGCACCAGACCAACCAGGGCGTTCTGGCACTCCATGCCGAACTGGACGCCTCCGCGCTCGTCCAGCAGGAACTGCTCGACGCCGAACGAGCGGCCCGGAGTGAGGCGGAGAAAGCTCGGCGCCTGCTGACCTTCCTGGCGGACGCCAGCGCAGAGGTGACCGCGTCCCTCAACCACGAGGACATCCAGCGCCGGCTGCCCGACCTCCTGGTCCCCGAATACGCCAGCCACGTCGACGTCTGGCTCTTCGACGACGAAGAAGTCGCGCGAGGCGCTCACCGTCCGGCTGCCGCGGTCGCCGCCGCCCGAACGGGCCGTCCGCAGCACGCCGGCGCCCATCCCGGCGGCCTGCCCGGCGTCGACGACCTGCCGCCCTCCGCCCTGGCCCCCGCGCAACCGCTGCTGTGCATCCCCCTCACCGCCCGCCGCACCCTGGGGGTGCTCACGCTCGGAGCCCCCGGCCCCCGATTCGACCCGGACACATCCGTCATGCTGGTCGAACTGACCCGCCGCATCGGCATCGCTCTGGACCATGCCCGCCGCTACGAGCAGCACCGGGACATCGCCGAAGCCCTGCAGCGCGCCCAGCTCACCGACCTGCCCACCGCCGAGGGCCTGCTCCTGGCCGCCCGGTACCAGCCCGCCACCCGCGGACTCAACATCGGGGGTGACTGGTACGACGCCTTCACGCAGCCCGACGGGAGCCTGCTGGCCGTCATAGGAGACGTCACCGGGCACGGGCTGCGTGCGGCCATCATGATGGGACAGCTGCGTACCGCGCTGCGCGCCTACGCCGTCGATGGCGACAGCCCCGCACAGCTCCTCACCCGCCTGCACCGGCTGCTGCGCCACCAGCAGCCGGAGCTGTACGCGACCGCCGCCATCGCCCGTTTCAGGCCCGGCGATCCCACCGTCGTCTGGGCATCCGCCGGGCATCCGCCGCCCGTGGTGCGGGCACCCGATGCAACAGTGCGCGTTCTGAGCACCAAACCGGGGGTCATGCTGGGCGTTCCCCTGCCATACGTATACGAGGACCACTCCATCGAGCTGGCGCCCGGCTCGACGCTCGCCCTCTACACCGACGGGCTGGTCGAGCGCCGCGCCCTAGGGATAGACCTCGGGATCGATCGTCTCGCCCGGGCCCTGTCCTCGCTGAGCACGAGGGAACTGGAACAGGATCTGGATGTCGCGGCCGACTCGCTGCTCATGCCCCTGCTGTACGACTCCGAGCACGACGACGATGTCTGCCTGCTGCTGTGCCGCACCACACCCACACCGCCGACCAGCCCGTCACAGGACGTCCAGGCCGACGTGCCGTGTATGCATCCCCGTCACCCGGAATGAGCGAATCGATCCCTCGTTCATTCCGCACAGCCCGGCAGCGGCGGCCCCGCACGAGGCGGCGCGCGCCATGGTCTCCGGTCTGATCGAGCACTTCGGCAGCAGGGAACTCGCCGCCGACGCCGCGGTCGTCCGCCTGGACCGGAAAAGCCGCAGCATCGAGACGGCACGGCACACGACGTCGGCGCACTGACTTCCGTCACCGACGGTGTGGATCCTCAGACCTCGACGACGCGGCATCCTGCGCGGCGTGCAAGGCCTGCAGCCCACGGCTCAACGCGACCCTCGCGGCCGGTTCCATCACCCCCAACACGGCAGCCAGAGCCTGCGCTCGACGTCCGGCTACATCTCTGAGCACCTGCCGGCCAGGCACGGTCAGGCTCAGTTGCACCTCGCGGCGTCTGTGGGGATGGGACGCCCGTTCCAGCAAACCGGCCGCCTCAAGGCGGTCACACAGCCGGCTGGCCGTGGGCAGCCCGATGTCCAGCCGCTCCGCCAGGGCCGTGAGATTCAAGCCAGGCGCCGCCTCCAGAGCATGCAGCGCCCTCAATTGGTGCAGGGACAACCGCAGCGCCGCGTCCTGTGCAGCGACGGACCACAAATCCGTCAGGCTCTCCACAGCGTCGGCGATCTCCAGCGCGATGGCGTCAGAACCATCGCCCGGTCCCTTCGCCTGCTCGTCGCCGGGGCCGTCGAGGTGCGTCACGAACGAGTCACTTCCAGTAATACCGGGGCCATGCGAATGCCATGCTCATTCAGATGCGGTACCCGAAGATCCGACCGGCAAGCAACCGATGCCGTGTGCGATCGCCGATCATGCCCACCCGTATCTGCTCTGGCGCGCGAAGGGCGGCTCGATTTCGCAGCCGCTCAGTCGAGAGCCGCTTCGTCCGTGACCCGGGCCCGCGCGCTGGCCGCCCGGCACCCGGCCTCGTACGCCTGCTGGGACCTCATGCAGCACCCCGACCCGGCCATCGGTGACACCCGCACACCCTCCCCTGCACCAAGCGGCGGACCCTCCTCCTGGGACTGCTCGCCGAGGCCGGTCCGCCGATCCAGTCCGTACCGGCGACCGACGATGGGGATGTGGCGGAGCACTGGTACAGGCCCGCCAGGCGCAGGGCATCGAAGGAGTCTTGCAGCCAGGGTTTGGTGTTGACCGATTGACCACCATGTTGCCGGTCCGCAGTTCTACCTGTCAGGACCGCCTTTGTCCCTGAGCCCTGCGCAGGTCACGCCGAATCCTGTGGCCAACGCCTGCATTCGGTTCCTACAGTCGCCACATGACCACCGAGGACGAGAGCCCAAGTCCGCCCGACATCACCGTGATGCTCAAAGAGCAGACCAGTGCCTGCAAGGCAGCACGCGACGCAATCGCCGCCGGCGGCGAGGTAGTGCTCTACGACGGACAGCCGCCACAGTGGATGGTCGTCGGCATCGCTGCGACAAGGCTGAAGCGGTCGTTGAAGATCGGCCTGACGACCCTCGGCCTGGACGAGGCCGTTGAGATCCTCCGCGCTCGGCACCGCGACGAGCAATTGCGTACCGGCAACATCGTCGCAGCAGACCGATCTTGGTTCTTCACCCTGTACTTCGACTCCACCGGGACCGAGCTCTTGGCATGCAGCGGCCTCAAGAACGAGCGTCCCTCGCAGGAGAATGGTCAGGAGCTCCAGCTGTAGAGGCCGCCGCCCGTGTCCACCGCAGACGCCGCAAGCCGGGCAACTCCTTGCAGGACCGCCAGTAGATCATCGTCGGTCATGTCGTCCCCGTCCTCAGACCGGACCCGCGTGGTCCAGCGGCCTGCAAGCTCTTCCAGCTCGGCGGAGCTCGCATTGGCCAGCGCCCGGGTCAGCCGCTGCGGCAGAGCGAACACCTCAACGCCATCGTTCAAGGGGGCAGTGACCCACTCCGGCCACGCCCACCCAAGGAGCTGCTCAACTGGCGGGGCCTCGGCCGAAGGCTCCTCGAAGTACATGTCCCACTCGGCGATGACACTGTCCGGCTCAATGAAACGGCAGGTCACTGACTCAAAGGCCTCACCAGGTCCCCGCAGACTCGTCGCAGCAGCGGTCTCGTCGTCGGCGGCGAGGAAGAACACTATGTCGTGGGCTATCTGCGCATGATTGTGACGGGATGCGGTAGTTGGAACCATGAGGGTGTGGTGACCTTGCGATTCGGACCCCGCAGGTCACGCTTGTTGGAACCAGATGGTCACGCTGCTTGCAACCTGCGGTGAGTTGCCATTCACGTTGGAACCGGTCGCGAGTCTTCGGCGTTCGCGTGCTGACAGACGCTTCCCTGAGTCACACGCGCCGACCCGGCCGGCCTGGTCGGCGAAACGGATGAACGGATCTTCCAGCAGAGCCTTCAACGACACGGTTTGTCCCTGACTCGGGCGAAGCCGCCTCACCTGGTGGGTGATGACCGCCGTGCGCATCACCAGGGCACTATGCCGGCGTCGTCGAAGAACTGGCCGGTCGGACCGTCGTCGGGCAGGGTCGCGAGTTTGATGGCGATCGCCGCGCCCTGTTCGGGGGTGCGCACGCCGCGGAAGCCGTTGAGTTCGGTCGCGACGTAGCCGGGGCAGCCGGCGTTGATCAGGATGTTCGTGCCGCTCAGCTCCCGGGCGTACTGGAGGGTGACTGCGTTCAGGAACGTCTTGGACGGCGAGTACGCCACGGCCACCGGACCCGCCGTCTGCTCGGCAGCGGTTCCTGACTGCCTGGTGAGGGAGCCGACACTGCTGGACATGTTCACGATCCGCGGTACAGCAGAGCGGCGCAGCAGCGGCATCATCGCGTTGGTGACGCGGATGACGCCGATCACGTTGGTCTCCACAACCGTCCGGATGGTGGCGGGATCGACCCGGGTGGGCTCCTGCGGTATACCGCCGGCGATGCCGGCGTTGTTGACGAGCACGTCGAGGCGCCCCGCCTGTTTTTCGATCAGCCGTGCGGCGGCGGTCGCGCTCGCGTCATCGGTCACGTCCAGTGGCACGCCGAACGCGTCGACGCCGGCCGCGCGCAGTCTTTCCACCGCGGCCTTACGGCGCCGATCGTCGCGTGCGCCGACTCCGACGCTCCAGCCGAGGGCGCCAAGGCCCGCGGCGATCTCGTAGCCGATTCCCTTGTTCGCGCCGGTGACCAGCGCAATCGTTCGTTCACTCATGGGGACCATGCTGTCCTCGGACTCCGGCTGGGGTCCAAGACCGATCGGGTGGGCGACGATACCGTCCGGGTATTGATCCGAGGTAGCGTGGTCGTATGGAGACCCGGGAACTGCGCTACTTCGTCGCAGTCGCTGAGGAGTTGCACTTCGGGCGCGCCGCGCGGCGGCTCGGCATCGCGCAGCCGCCTTTGTCACGGGCGATCCAGCAGCTCGAACGCAGGCTCGGGGCAGTGCTGCTGGATCGAACCAGCCGCACTGTCGCACTGACCGAGGCCGGTTCGGTGCTGCTGGCCGAGGGCCGCGCGGCCCTCGATACGGTCGACGCTGCTGAACGCCGGACCCGCCGCGCTGCGCTTGCCACCACCGGCCGTCCTGGCCTGGTCCTGGTCACGAAGGCCAGCGCGTCCAGAGAACTGCTGGCGAAACTGCTCGACGCGTACGCCGCCGAACCCGGGGCGGTCCCGGTCGAGGTCATCCTGTGCGGGCCGGCCGAGCAGGAACGACTCCTGCGCGAGGGCCGGGCCGACGTGGCGCTACTGCACCGTCCGTTCGACTCGACGTCCGGGTTCGACACCGAAGAACTCAGCACGGAAGGCCAGGTTGTGGTCCTGCCGGCTGGGCATCCGCTCACCATCCGGGCCCATGTGCACATGGCCGACATCACCGGGCTGCCGGGCCTGCCCCTGCCACGCTGGCCCGACCCCGACGGCACCTACCCGCCCGGCCCCGGCCCGCAGGTCCGCGACCACGCGCAGCTGTTGCAGCTCGTCGCGCTCGGCCGTGCCTGCGCGGTCTCACCGGAGTCGTGCCGAGCCCAACTGCACGGTGACCTCGCGGCAGTGCCCGTGCTGGACGCGCCGACAGTCACCACCGTGATCGCCTGGCCACCGCACAGCCGGTCCAGAGCCGTCGCCGACCTTGTCCGGACTGCGACACGTCTCTAGTAGTTCCAACATGCCTGGCCAGGTTCCACCTATCGCGTCCCGGCTCAATGATGGCAGCCCGCCGAACTGACGCGGGATCGTCAGGCCCGCGCGGCGGAACGAGAAGCTGCTCAGCGCGCCAACGAGGAGACCAGGCGGGAGCGTGAGCGCGCACAGGCTTGGGTCCGTACGCAGAAGGAGAAGGAAGCTCAGCGCTCCGCCGAGTCCCGGAGGGCCGAGCAGATCGTCCGGAATCTGGAGAAGCGTGAGGCAGCCCGGGCCAGGGAGGCTGAGCAGAGGAAGCGGGCCGAAGCGCGTGAGAAGGCGGCGGCGGATCGGCGTGCGAAGCAGGACTTGAGCGACCGTCTGCGTCAGGAGGCGACTCTCAAGACAGCTGAGGTCGAGACGCAGGTGGATCGCTTGATGTCTGTGCTCCGCACGCGGCCTGGTGGTCTTCACACGCGCCGACTGCGGGTGGAAGAGGCTTTCAGCGAAGGCGGCGCCGATGGCCTGACCGGCTGCGTGGAGGAGACGTTCGGTGAAGTTGGCTACCCCGATGGTCTTCGTGGTGGGCGTCGCGCTGCTTTTGCTCCGGAGGCGAGGGAGCTGGTCCTGGAGGTCGAACTGCCTGGCCTGGTGGTGGTACCGGCTGTCACGCGGTACCGGTACAAGGCATCCGCACCTCAGGCAGTGGTGCCTCAGCCACGGAAAGAGGCCGAGTGCAAGGCGATGTACAGAGACCTCGTCGCACGGCTCGCTCTGAGGGCCATCGACGAGGCCTTCGCGGTGACCCCGCCCTCACTGGTCGACGTGGTGGCGTTCAACGGGCACGTCCACGCCAAGGACCGCGCCACCGGGAAAGCCATCCGGCCCTGTCTGATCAGTCTGAGGGCGAGCCGGGACACGTTCGAGGACCTTGTCCTGGACGAGTCGGAACTCGACCCGGTTCAGAGCCTGCACTTCCTCAACGCCATCGTGTCCCAGCACCCCTACGATCTGGAACCCGTCCGGCCCGTGGTCACCTTCGACCTCGCCAAGTACAAGCTGGCTCCTGAGCGGGATGTCGTAGCCGGGCTGGACAGCCGGCCCGACCTCGTCGCGCTGGATCCCATCGAGTTCGAGCACCTCATCCGGCGTCTCTTCGAGAAGATCGGTCTCAAGTCCTGGGTCACCCAGGCCTCCCCCGACGACGGTGTCGACGCCGTGGCCGTCAACGAGGAACCCCTCATCGGCGGCCTGTGCATCATCCAGGCCAAACGCTCCAAGAACGCCGTACCCGCCGAAGCCGTACGCGCACTCGTCGGCGTCATGCACGACAAAGCCGCCGCCAAAGGCATCGTCGTCACCACCGCATGGTTCGGCAAAGCCAGCTGGGACTTCGCCCACCGCACCGGCCGCATGGAACTCATCGACGGCCGCCACCTCAAAGCCCTCCTTCTCGAGCACCTCGGCATCGACGCACTCATCGGCCTGCCCAAACTCCCACCCGGCTGGGAAACACGCGACCTCACCTGACACCAACCGCTCGCCCATAAGGGATCGGCTTGCCCTTGCGAGGAGCGCCTCTGGAAGCCCGGGCGGCCGGCAGCCGACGCCCCGAGGCACGGGCGCCGACCCAAAAGACCGAATTCCTGCGCTCCCCGCAGGACTGGCGCGTCGGGCGCCATCTTCCGCGGGAAAGCCGGGTAAGGAGGTGCCGCATGCTCCTCAGTCCGCTTCCTTCAGAACTGTGGCGGTGTGCTGCCCGAGGAGCGGCGCTGCCGAGGTGGGCTGCAGGATCTGCCCTGCCGTCTCATGGGGCAGGCCGGCGTACTCGTGGGTTCCGGCCTCGGGGTGGGACAGTCGCGCAAACCACCCGCGATGTCGCAGCTGCGGGTCCTCGAAAAGGTCTCTGCCATTCTGGACGGGAGCGGCCGGGGCCAAGGAGCCCTGGAGCGGGTCCGGCGTGTGGCGGCGGCGTGTTCGTCGGCCCAGGTGCGGGCGAGCCTCGAACCGATTCCGGCCGTTCCTGAATGACGACAATGAGGTCGAGATCCGACCCTTCGTTGATTCGCATCAGGGCGTGAGGCTGCGCGCCACGTCCACGTGAACGGCCGTTCGGCTCTGGAATTGCCGCCGATGCTCGGTCTCGGCTGATCCGCGGGTGGTGGCCAGCCCGCACCGTGGCGCGTTCTGACCCTCAGGCTGCGTGAAGGGCGTGTGTGTTGCGCTGTGACACGGCCAGGTAGCCGACGAATCCGACGATCGCGGCCGTCCACGCGAGGGTGACCGGTGCCAATCCGAGGCCGAGGCCGCCGCGGGCGTGCCCGAGTGCCATCCAGTCGGCGAGGGAGGCGCCGAGGGGACGGGTGATGACGTACGCGGTCCAGAAGGCGGGCACCGCGTTCAGGGCGCCGAAGCGGTGGGTCAGGGCGGGCTCGCAGATGGCGGCCGAGAAAAGGGCGACCGAGCCCAGGTAGCCGAACCCGACGGTGGCGGTGAGGTCGCCCGCGGCGGTGCCGAGGGCGAATGTGGCGAGGACGGCCGCCCAGTAGAACGTCTCGCGGCGGCGGGTGCGGATGCTGTGGATGGACAGGGTCCGTTCGCTCGCGTACCAGAGGACGAAGACCGCGGCCAGTACGGCAAGGAAGGCCGGCGCCGACACGGCGTACGGTACGCCGAGGCCGACGTGCAGGACGTCGGCTGCCATGGTGCCGAACACGCTGACCATGACGACGGCGGTCCAGTAGGCCCAGGCGACGTACTGGCGGAGAGCGAACTGCACGGCGAGGGCGGCCATCAGGGCGAGGCCGCCGAGAGTGACCGCCGGAACCGGACCGAGCAGGCGGGCCAGGAGGTCCGACGCCGTCTCGCCCATGCCGGTGGTCAGCACCTTGACGATCCAGAAGTAGACGGTCACCTCTGGCACCTTGTTCGCCATCCGACGTACGGGGACGAGGGGCTGGTCGTCGAGGACGTGCTCTGTGGTCATGATCCGCACGTTGGCACGCCGTGCCTGAACACAACCTGAACAGCGTGCGCGCCGGAGCGGCGGCACGTAGTACCGGGGTACGACCCGATGGGCGCGGATCAGCCCCCGGTACCACCGAATCGGGGCGTTTTGGTCCCTAGCGTGGTTGGTGATGCGTCAGGGGCGAAGGACTGGCGCCGGTCTCCGACAGGAAGAAACACGAATGATCGACGCACAGCAGCTGACCAAGAGGTACGGCGAGAAGACTGCCGTCGACGGGCTGGACTTCGCCGTCAGGCCGGGCATGGTGACCGGTTTCCTGGGGCCCAACGGAGCCGGGAAGTCGACGACCATGCGGATGATCGTCGGGCTCGATGCTCCGTCGAGCGGCTCCGTCAAGGTCAACGGCCGCCACTACGCCCGGCACGAGGCACCGCTTCAGGAGGTCGGGGCCCTTCTGGAGGCGAAATCGATTCACCCGGGCCGCTCGGCCCACAATCACCTGATGGCGCTCGCACTGACGCATGGGATTCCCCGTTGCCGGGTCGACGAGGTCATCGACCTCGCGGGGCTGGGGAGTGTGGCGAAGAAGCGGGCAGGCGCTTTCTCCCTCGGCATGGGCCAGCGGCTCGGCATCGCGGCGGCACTCCTCGGCGATCCGCAGACCGTGATGCTGGACGAGCCGGTCAACGGGCTGGACCCGGAAGGCGTGCTCTGGATCCGCAACCTGCTGAAGGCGCTCGCTGAGGAGGGCCGGACCGTGTTCGTGTCGTCCCATCTGATGAGCGAGATGGCCCTGGTGGCGGACCATCTCATCATCGTGGGTCGTGGCCGGCTGCTGGCCGACACGACCGTGCGGGACCTCGTCCGCGAGGCGGGCGGCGACATGGTGAAGGTGGCCACGCAGGACCCGGCGAGGCTGCGGGACGTACTGGCCGGTCCCGGTGTCGACGCCACGGGCCGCGCCGGCTCCGAGGAACTTCAGGTGACCGGGCTGACCGCCCGCGAGATCGGCCTGAAGGCGGCCGAGCACGGAATCGCGCTGTTCGAACTGAGTGCGCGGACGGTGTCGTTGGAAGAGGCGTTCATGAACCTGACCAAGGATGCCGTGGAGTACCACGGCTCCACGACCGGCATCGACCTCCTCGCGGCCGACGGGAGGGCGGCATGAGCACCCTCACCGCGACCGTCGAGGCACCCTCGTCCGGCCCCGCCCGCCCCGCCTACCGGGTGACCGGACGGCGCGTGCTGTCCTCCGAGTGGGCCAAGCTGTGGTCGCTGCGCTCGACGTGGATCACCCTGAGCCTCGGACTGCTCTTCCTCGTCGCCTTCGGGCTGATCGCCGCGAGCCGCTACAAGTCCGGCATCGGCTCCGGTCACCTGGACCGGGACTTCGCTGACGCCACGGCCGTGAGCCTGTCTCTCTTCGGCACCAACTTCGCCCAGCTCGCCCTGGGCGTGCTCGGCGTGCTGGTCACGGCGGGGGAGTATTCCACCGGCATGATCCGCTCGACGCTGGCGGCCGTACCGCGCCGGTTGCCGGTGCTGTGGTCCAAGGCGGCCGTGTTCGGGCTGGTCACGCTGGCGGTCGGCACGCTCGGCGCGTTCGTCGCCTTCCTGTTCGGCAGCGGCATCGTCTCCGGCACCCCCGCCGCGATGGGCCTGACGGACGCGGGAGTCCTGCGAAGCCTGCTGGGCGCCGCGCTCTACCTCGGCCTGGTCGGCGTGATCGGCACCGCCCTGGGCGCGCTGCTGCGGTCGGTGGCCGGCGGCATCTCGGTGCTGGTCGCCGCCTTGATGCTGATCCCGGGGCTCGTGTCGCTGCTCCCCAGTTCCTGGCAGGACGACATCAGTCCCTACCTGCCGAGCAACGCGGGCGAGTCGATGTTCGCCCTGACGCACGACACCACCACCCTGTCGCCCACGGCCGGGCTGCTGGTCTTCCTCGCCTGGACGGCACTCGCCCTGGCGGGGGCGGCATACCGGCTCGTGCGCAGCGACGTCTGATCGCATGCACCATGGGCAGGTGACCTCCTTGACGACACCCATGTCCGCCGACGAAGCCAGCGGGATGGGGCCGCTGGTCACCCGTCTCTCCCGGGGCGGCCAGCGGCTGCGACAGGCGGACCGGGCACATTCATGGGTACTGGACACCACGGTGGTGGTACTGGTCTTCCTCATGTTCTGCCTGCCGGACCTGTTGCACGGCGGTGCCGGGGACGGCGATGGTCCACGCCGGTTCCGACTCGCCTTCACCCTGCTTCCCCCGGCGGTCACGCTGGTCCTGCAGGCCGGTCTGGTGCTGCCGCTGCTGTGGCGTCGGCGCAGGCCCATGGCGGCCTTCGGCACCATCGCGGCGGTGTTCGCCCTCCAGTGGTCGCTGGGCGCCGCGCTGCGCGCGGACGTTGCCCTGTTCATCGCCCTGTACAGCCTCGCCCTGCACGGGCGGCCGCGGCAGTTGCCGTGGGCCTGCGGGATCATGGCGGCGGGGATGGTGCTGGTCGCGGTGCGCGCGTCGGCGGCGGTGTCCGTCTGGGACGCGCTGTTCTTCCTGCTGAGCACCGCGACCGCGGCCCTGGCACTCGGTCTGATGGTACGGACCCGCCGGGCCCAGCTGGCGGGGCTGCGGGAACGGGCGGCCCGCCTGGAGATCGAACGTGACCAGCGCAGCAGGCTCGCGACCGCCACCGAGCGGACGCGGGTCGCCCGCGAGATGCACGACATCGTCGGTCACAACCTGGCCATCATGATCACCCTCGCTGACGCCGGTGTGTATGCCACGGATGCGGCTCCCGAACGTGGCAAAGAGGCCCTGCAGCTCATCGGCGACACAGGCCGGACTGCTCTCGGTGAACTGCGGCGCGTCCTCGGCGTGCTGCGGGAGGCGTCGGACGGCCCTCCCGTCACGCCTGAACTGAGTCCGCAGCCCGATCTCATGGACATCGAGGCGCTGTGCGACGGTGTGCGCACCGCCGGCCTGGACATCGTCTACCGGACCGCCGGCGACCTGGGTGCCCTGGACGGCGGGATGCAGTTGACGGTCTACCGCATCGTTCAGGAAGCCCTCACGAACAGCCTGAAGCACGCCGGGGCAGGCACGCGGGTGAAACTGTCGGTGGTCGTCGAGGATGTCCGGCTGGTCATCCGGGTCCGGGACGACGGCCCGGCGGAACGCCCCGGATCACGGAACGAGGAAGGACACGGACTGGTGGGCATGCGAGAACGAGTGGCGCTCTACGGAGGGAACGTCAGCGCCGGACCCGCGACCGGCGGGGGATGGGCGGTGGAGGCCACCCTCGACATGACACCCCGGGCCGGTGCCAGGTGACCACAGTGCTCATCGTGGACGACCAGCCGCTCCAACGCTACGGTTTCCGGGTGCTGCTCGACTCCATCTCCGAGACGGAGGTGGTCGGTGAGGCCGCGCACGGCGCCGAGGCCGTCCGTAAGACCGCCGAGCTGCGTCCCGACGTCGTCCTCATGGACGTACGCATGCCAGGTATGGACGGCATCGAGGCCACCCGCCGGATCACCGCCGCCGGCGGCCGCTCCCGCGTTCTCGTGCTGACCACTTTCGACCTCGACGAATACGTCCACGCCGCCCTCCGGGCCGGAGCCAGCGGCTTCCTCCTCAAGGACGCGCGCCCCGAGGAACTCCTCGCCGGCATCCGCGCCGTCGCCGTCGGCGACGCCGTCATCGCGCCGGCTCTCACCCGCCGACTCCTGGACGAGTACGCCCAGCACGTGCCCGCTCGCCGGAGCGATTCCGAGGAGGACCCGAGACTGGATGCACTCACCGAACGCGAGCGCGAGATCCTCGTCGCCATCGGCAAGGGGTGGACCAACGGTGAGATTGCCACCCGCTTCGTGGTGTCCGAGTCCACCGTCAAGACACACGTGGGCCGCGTCCTGGCCAAGATCGGTGCCCGCGATCGCATCCAGGCCGTGATCCTCGCTTATGACCTCGGGCTCGCCGGCCCCGGTGCGGGGTAAGTGGACGGCGAAGGCCGGACCGCCGGCTCCGAGGCATCGCGGAGCGGCACGGCGGCCGTCGTGGCGGAATCTGCCCGAACAGTTCCCGCAGCGCCCGCACCTGCTCCGCACTCACATCCCGTGGTCCCGCAATGGTCCGACGCGCAGGCCGCGTTGCTCGCAGGTGTCCAGCAGGCGGGGCAGTGCGCCAAGGGTGGTGCGCCAGGAACCGGGGGCCGAGGTGTAGTCGGAGTCGTGAAGCAGGATCGTGCCACCGCCGTCCAGGCCGGCCGTGACGGTGCGGTGGACGCTGTCGGGTGTGACCCTGGCCCGCCAGTCCTCGCCCCAGCAGGTCCACAGCACCGGAGCGACATTAATCCCGGGCGGACGCCCACCGTCGGTGCTTCAGCCGCTGGGTTGACGACTGTTACGTGAGAATCGCCGGCGGCTTCACCCCACCCAAAGACACCGACGAGCAAGGCGACACGCGGCCACCACGAATGCCGGGCTCCTTGTTCCAGTGCAGTCGAGGGCCAGGGTCGGGTTCAGGCGGAGTTCTGGAGTCTCGCGTCTCAGACCTCTCATAGGTCACAAGGCCCGACCGTGCCACCGGGAACCTGAACGCATCCTGACTGCCGCGTGGCATCACCTGCCCTGCCGACCCCACACGAGGATCATGCTGCCATGCACACCGACGGGGCGATGGACTGGCTGCGGCGACGACTCGGTAGGGCCGTCGCGGTCTCGTACCTCGCCGCCCTGCTGCTGCCCGGCCCGGGCTTGTGGTTACGTCACCCGCACACGCTGCCCCGCATCGACCTGACCCTGCATACCGCCTCACTGCTGCTTTCCCTGTTGCTCTTCTCGGCAGGGCTCCAGGTCCCTGTGCACGCGCTGGGACAGTTGCTGCGGCGCCCCTGGGCCCTGCTGGCGGGGCTGGCTCTGCACGTTGCGGCGCCGATACTGATCATCCCGCTGGTGGCGTTCCTGCTGCGGTGCTCGCCCGACACGGACGGCGGCAGTGGACTGATCACAGCGATGATCCTGATCGTAGCGATGCCTGTGGCGGCCGGGGCGACGGTGTGGACCGGCGAGGGCCACGGCGACCAACCGACCATGGTGGGCCTCGTGATCGCTTCCACCCTGGTCAGCCCGCTCACTGTCCCGGCCGTCGTAAGTGTGCTTGCGCCGCTGCTCAGCACCGGCTACGCGAACGTGCTGGGTGCCGCCGGGCCCACCATGAACGGAGGTTTCGCGCTCACTGGCGTGGTGATGCCGTGCGTAGCGGGCATCGTGGCCCGGCTACTGCTGCCCGAACGCGGACTTGAGCATGCGCTGCACGTCGTTGTGCCAGTGGCCATGGCGGCCTCACTGGTTCTGACGTATACGAATGCCAGCGGCGCCCTCGGCTCCTTCGTGACCCACCCTCGGCTACTGCTGTTCGCCGCGGCATTGGTTGTGGCGGCACTCGTGTGCGCGCTCTCTTTCGCGGTGGGCCGGATGGCGGCACGCGTCCTCCGTCTGGACGCGCCCGCCGCCACGTCCCTCACGCTCGCGTGCGGCATGAACAACAGCAGCGCCAGTGCGGTGCTGATCACCACGGCCCTGCCGGACAAGCCGTATCTGCTACTGCCCGTGCTGGCGTACGGGCTGTTACAGAAGACGGCCGCGAGCCGGGTTGTACGGACGGCGCGTCCTCAGAGCCTGCCCTGTCCGGCGTCGTCCTGAGGGCCGGTCCGTTCCCGGCGCACGGGCAGTAGCGAGAACACCGTCGGCGCGCCGCGGGCCGGCGAGGACGTCTACCGAGGGAGGCAGCGAGGTCGTGGGCGAGCGCGTCGTCGAGATCTCCCGCCCGGCGGTGCTTCGGCCGCCGCGCCAGGGTGGCAAGCGGACATGGCCTACCGATCGGCCGCCCGAGCGGCCCGTAGATCCTCGGCCGTCAGCAGTGACAGAAGCTCGATGTTCTGGGCTGCGAGAGCATCGGAGCCTCCTTGCTCCCGGTCGATCACGCACAGAGCTTCGCCCACCTGAGCGCCCACGCCCCGCAGGTCCGTGGTCGACAGCCTGGTTCTCGACAGGTCAACATCGGTGAGCCTGACCTTGTCGCTCGTGGCGATACCGAGCAGCGGCAGCTGAGCAATACGCGACACCTCACCATGTGCGCTCGCCAGTCTCAACCGCTCTGCGGAACCGGGCTTGTGGCACTCGGGCGAGCTTGCCGCCAGGTTGACAGGACCTCGGGGTCCGCGGGGTGACGATGCTTGTGCCGGGAGCGGACGGTCCCGGTGTTATGGCCACCAGGCAGGGAGCAAGTCATGCATGCACGGCGAAGGACGGTACTCACGGCAGGTGCGGCGGGCGCCGCGGGGCTGGTGGCCGCTTGCGGCTCGTCCGGGGACGAGGACGGGGACGGAGACAGGAGTACGGCCGCGGCACCGGAGACCTCCCGGGCCGCGAAGCCGAGCACCAGGGCAGGTGCAGCGAGCGCCGATGGTTCCGTGCCGGGAGGAGAGGCTCTCGCCAAGACCTCGGACATTCCGGTCGGAGGCGGCAAGGTCTTCGCGGAGCAGGAGGTCGTGGTGACCCAGCCCAAGGAGGGCGAGTTCAAGGGCTTCTCCGCCATCTGCACCCACATGGGGTGCACCGTCGCCGAGGTCAGCGATGGCACCATCAACTGCCCCTGCCACGGCAGTCGGTACAGCATCACGGACGCTGCGGTCGTGGCCGGTCCCGCGCCGCAGCCGCTGGCTGCCGAACGGATCACCGTCACCGGTGACACCATTCGGCTCGGATGACGGGTATTGGGACTGGCGAGCTCGCATGTCTCCGTATCGCGTACTGCTTCGTTGATGCTGCCCGATATCACGATGAGTGACGCCCGCAGAGGTCGATGCGGTGGTCTGTCTCAGTAGAGCCATCGGTCGAGAAGCTCCGGCCAGATGAATCCCGCGCAGCCGGGATAAGGCATACGGCTCACGCGCGAACCGCGCCTACCTGCGCAGAGGCGGCATCCGCTGCACCATCCCGGAGAAGACCGACCAGATCCGCAACCGTAAGAAGCGCGGCATGCGCGGCGGCAGGCCACCGAAGTTCGACAAGGCCGACTATCGCGAACGCCACGCTGTCGAATGCGGAATCAACCGCCTCAAGAGACACCGGGCCGTCGCGACTCGATACGACTGTGAGGATGTTCAGGTGCCGCTCCTGGCGGTGGCCTGACTCGCGATACGACTGGCCTTGGTGCCTTGAGTTTGATCTGTCGGCCACTGCTCGGGGCGGTATTCGCTGCCGCCGGGCAGGGGATGTGTCCCGATAGGGGCCTTCGCGACAGGCACCGTCACAGTCTTGACCGCCCCGGCCCGGCGACGGCCACCGGTTCCCGAGGCGATCAGGAGACAGGCGACCTTGACCAGCATCACGCAGTCCACCGCCCCATGTCACATTCCAGCGGACGCCGAGGACGTCCTGCTCGGCGTGGACACTCACAAGGATGTCCACGCCGCGGCCGTGATCACCGTGCTCGGCGCCGCACTGGACGGTCGCAGCTTCCCCGCGACCGCCGATGGCTATCGGCAACTCCTCGACTGGGCACGGTCGTTCGGCGTGCTGCGGCGGGCCGGGGTCGAGTGCACCGGCTCATACGGAGCCGCCCTGACCCGTCACCTGCGCGCCGAAGGCATCGAGGTGACCGAGGTCAACCAGCCTGACAAGGCCGCCCGACGCCGTCACGGCAAAACCGACGCCATCGACGCCGAAGCCGCCGCCCGCGCCGTGCTGACTGGACGAGCCACCGCTGCGGCGAAGACCGGCGATGGTCCAGTCGAGATGCTCCGGCTGTTTAAGCTGGCGAAGGGGTCCGCCATCAAGTCCAGGACTCAGGCGATCAACCAGCTCAAGAGCGTGCTGGTCTCAGCTGACTCCGCCCTCCGCGAGTCGCCGGCCGGGCTGAGCAACCCGCACCTGTTCAAGCGGTGCGCCAACCTCGACACCCAGCCCACGAGCGGGCCGGCCGGGGCCGCTCGTCACACCTTGAGGCTGCTGGCCCGCCGCATCCGGCACCTGACCGAGGAGATCGACGATCTCCAAAAGCGGATAGCCGAGGCCGTCGAGGCCAGCACGCCCGGCCTGCTGGAAGTTCGTGGCGTCGGGCCGGACAGCGCCGCTGCCCTTCTCGTCTCGGCCGGCGACAACCCTGAGCGGCTCGTCAGCGAGGCATCCTTCGCAGCTCTATGCGGCACCAGCCCGGTCGAGGCTTCCTCTGGGAAGACACAGCGCCGCAGACTGAACCGAGGCGGCGATCGCCAGGCGAACGCCGCCCTCTACCGGATCGTCCTGAGCCGTTTGCGCTGGGACGACCGCACCCGCGATTACCTGCAACGACGTCTGGCCGAGGGGAAGACGCGCCGCGAGATCATCCGCTGCCTCAAACGCTACGTCGCACGAGAGATCTACCGACTTCTCGTCCCATCGAAGCCTCCGGCTGACCAGGCAGGATCTGTCAGAGCCGCTGCTTGACATCCATAGGGGCATCAAACTCGCCGTCCGCTACGAAGCCACCGTGGTCATCGCGGCCATCAACGAGTGGCTGTGAGGGGCCGCGTGGCACGCATCGCGCCGCACGAGGTTCATCGCGCTGGTTCCACCGGTGGCCACGGGGCCCAGGGAAGAGCTTCACGCCAGCCCGGCCGCCCCCGGGCCCAGCGCTGAAGCACTTCGGCAACGGGCTCCACGGCGAACACCTCGTGCTCGCGCGGCACCCGGGCGTGAAAGTGCCTGTCTGGGCCACCTTCGCGGTATTCGACCTGGTAGCTGAGGTCATCGTTGAGATAGACCTGCATGTAGTGCTGGCCGACGGGTTCGAGGTCAAGCCGCTGGACAACGACAAATCGCCAGGTCAGGCTCATGTCGGCCAGCAGATCGTGCAGCTGGTCGTCAGACGGGTCGTCCCATGACGTCCCGTCCCACTCAATCGCCCGCAGTACCGGTGTTGCCATGAGGACGACTGTACTGGCCGATCATGCTGCGGAGATCAGCGGGCGGCCGCTTATGAAACGCACCCTAGTACTGCGCCGGGGTCGGCCGGTGCTCGCATGGCTATTCCGACCGGTGGCAGGCGCCCTGTCCGGCACGGTCACCGCGGCCCTGTCGCGGCAGCGCGGCACCGTGGTCCGCTTCGTGGTGCTGCTGGCGTTGGCCTGTGTTCGCTGTGTCGACCGGGGTCTTCAACTCCTTCTACCCGCAACAGGCCAAGGTTGATGCCGTGCTGACCAACGGGGCCGATGTCATCGTGACCCGGCCGGTGCTCACGGCGTCGGACACGGCGAAGCTGGCGGCCGTGCCGGGGGTGCGGCATGTGGAGCCGCTTCAGCACCGGTTTGCCTATGTGGGCGCGGATCTGCAGGACCTCTACGGGGTGCGCCCCACGAGCATCGTGGGGGCGGGCCGGCTCCAGAACGGCTACTTCTCCGGTGGTACGGTCCGGTCGCTGATGGACCGCCTCAGTGCGCGCCCGGAGGGGCTGTTGGTCAGCGCCGAGACCGCGCACGACTTCGTGCTGCACCCGGGAGACCAGGTGCGGCTACGGTTGACCGATGCCCTGACGGGGCAGTTGCGTACGGTTCCGTTCCGCTTCGAGGGCGTCGTCAAGGAGTTCCCGACCGCTCCGAAGGACAGCTTCCTGGTCGCGAACGCCTCGTACATCGCGCGTACGACGGGCAGCGATGCCCCCGGAACGCTGCTGGTTGACACCAGGGGCACCGGCCAGCGCCAGGCCGCCGCGAAGGCGAAGCGAGTGCTGGGCCCGAGCGCCCACGTCACAGACCTGCCCTCGTCGCAGACGGTGGTCGGCTCCAGCCTGACCGCAGTCGATCTCGCCGGCCTCGCCCGCGTCGAGCTGGGCTTCGCCCTGGTAATCGGCGCGGCGGCGGGCGGTCTCGTCCTCGCGCTCGGCCTGGCCGAGTGCCGTCGCACCAACTCGCACAGCTGTTCGTGGACATACCCGCCCCGAAGGATGCTGCCGCAACTGCACGTTGAGACAAGGGACGGCCCGGTGGGGGCCAGTAGTCGATGGGATGCCCCCTGGGAAGCGTCTGCCACCCCAGGCCTACAGCACCTCCCATAAAAGAACACTCGTTCTTGACTGGACGTTCTTAAATCACATACGGTCATACCCATGGGACGACCACGCACCTTTGACACCGATCAGGCCGTCAGTACCGCGGCCACTCTCTTCGCCACCCACGGCTACGAGGGCACCTCGGTGGACGACCTGGTCACAGCCACCGGCATCCACCGAGGCAGTCTCTACAAAGTCTTCGGCTCCAAGCGGAACCTGCATCTGACCGCCCTCCGCAACCACCTCGACCACGAGATCCACCCCGCCAGCGCCGCCATCGCCACCCTCACCGACCCCGCGCAGGCACTGACAACAGCCATCGCCTCGTACGACAACGGCCCAGCGGCCGGACTCCTCCTCCTCGCCGCCGCCGAACGCGCCCCCCACGATCCGGAGGTTGCCGTGCTGGTCGCGGAAGGCATCACCGCCCTGGAGGATGCCCTGCGCCCCTCCCACGGTGACGCCGCCCCTCAACTCGCCTCCACTGTCCTCGGTGCCCGCCTGCGCCTGCGCGCCCAACCCACCGCCCCCAAGGAGTACTGACATGGCCCTGATCTCCATCGACCGTGAACGCGGCCTACTGACCGCCGAAATCCAGGGTCTCGACAAGCTCTGGAGCCTCAAGAGCCGCCTGGAAATCCCCCTCGCGCATGTGCGTGGCGCCACCCACGACCCCGGCATCACCCGCGAACGGAAAGGCATCCGCGTCGGTGGCACCAACTTCCCCGGTGTGATCACCGCCGGCCGCTTCCTCCACAACGGTGAGCGCCTGTTCTGGGACGTGAAGAACCCGGACAAGGCGGTCGTCATTGAACTCGCCGACGCCGAAAGCTACGACCGCCTCGTCATCGAGGTCGACGATCCCCGCGCCACCGTGGCCCTCATCGAACAGTCCATCGCCCGGGGCTGAACCATGGCGTCCGGCTGGACGCACTTCTGGCTGCCCTGTACGTGTTCATCGACGACCATGTACCGCCTTGTCGCCGGATCCGTCCGACCGCCGAAGCCGTCGGCCGCGGAACTGCTGCGCCTGGCCGTGGCGCAGGTACTGTTTGGCTTCCCAACTCGGCCGCCTGGTCCGCAAGGTCGCACTGGCAGTCATCACGGCGGGGTCAGTCGCGCTTGTGGCTGTGACCAGCACGTTCGCAGAACAGGCGAGGTTGGGAGACCGGCAGTGAGCACTGGTGCATATGGGGGACCCCCAACCGACGGAAACGAACGTCTTGGCCAGGCCGACTCGCTGGGCCGGTCGGACTGCCGGGCGGGACCAGGTCAACGCCCCCGGGCCCCGACGAGGGCGCCCGGGGGCGTGTGCTGCTGCAGGTGCGGGGCACCGGCGGTCCCGGCCAGGGACGTGGTTATGCGAACTGGCCGGGCTGGTAGCCGCCGGCAGGCTGCTGGACGATGACGTTCCCGCGGTTGAAGGCGTTGATGAGGGCGATGGTGCACACCAGGGTGGCGAGTTGTTCCTCGTCGTAGTGCTTGGCGGCGTTCGCCCAGGCTTCGTCCGTGACGCCGCCGGCAGCGTCGGCGATGCGGGTGCCCTGCTCCGTCAACTCCAGGGCCGCGCGCTCGGCGTCGGTGAACACCGTGGCCTCGCGCCAGGCCGCGACCAGGTTGAGACGCGTCGAGGTCTCCCCGGCGTGCGCGGCGTCCTTGGTGTGCATGTCGGTGCAGAAGCCGCAGCCATTGATCTGGCTGGCGCGGAGCTTCACCAGTTCCTGTGTCGCGACCGGCAGCGTCGAGTCCGCGAGCACCTTGCCCGCAGCAACGATGTGCTTCCCGAACTTGGCGGCGACCGGGCTGGCGAAGAGGTTCAACCGAGCTTCCATGGTGCACTCCCGTTGTCGTTGTTGGTGGCTACACCTCTTGGACGGAACAGCTCCAGCAAGTTGTGACATGGGCGAATGTGACCTGCGTCTCCCCTCCCCCGCCCCGGCAGTAACCATCCAGGACGGCGTAGTGGTCGGGCCGCCACGGGGGAAGGTTCTGAGCCCGAGACGGGTCGACGCCGTCGTCATGTTCGCCACACAACGGGGGCTCGACCCCATCCCGCGTGCCCAGGACTCGGTCCCGCGCACCGGGGCGGAGTCGAGCCCGGTGAAGATGATGTCGAGGCTGACGGTGCCTGTGAGCTAGACGTCCCAGGGCGGGTCCTGTGGAGTGCCCAGTCCTTCGAGTGGGTCGGTCTGAGCCGGGCAGTACGGTCCCTCTCCAGTGGAAGCGATCACCATTCGCTCCCTGGCGTGGGCGGATTCAAGTCCGTGTGCGCCACGCCCCGTGACGGGCAGCGGCGTTCACGCACGCCCGCGCGGCCCGTCACGTCAGGCCCCTACCGGAGCCGTTCCCGCTGGTCCGGACTCCACGATCTGTGCCGTGCCCGGGGTGGCCCCCGGCGCCATGGCCACAGGGGCTCTCACGGGCTTCGCGCGAATCCGGTCATTGCGCCCGCCGCCCCGCACCAGCAGAACGCTCAGCGCGGCCAGGAAACCGACGACCGTCAGGCCCGCCAGTCCACCCTTGGTCGAACCCGTCGCGTCCTCGATCAGTCCGAAGGCCGTCGGCGCGACGAAGCCGCCGAGGTTGCCGATGGAGTTGATGAGCGCGATGCCGGGCGCCGCAGCCCGTGCGTCGAGGTAGCTCTGAGGGATCGTCCAGAAGATCGGCGAGGCGGGCTTGAAACCGACGGCGGCGATACACAGGGCGCCGAGCCCGACCCACGGCGACACGAACACGGCGAGCAGGGTGCCGCAGCCGCCGATGACCAGCAGAGTCACCAGGATCGGACGCCTCTTGCCGATGCGGTCCGAGATCCGCCCGCTCACGTACACGGCGACGATCGCGCACAGCCACGGCACCGCCGTCAGCAACCCGACCTGGAACTCGCTCAGCCCGCCGATGTCGTCCACGATCGACGGCAGCCAGAACGTCACCGCGTACAGGGCGACGTTGATCGCGAAGTAGATCCACAGGAACAGCAGCATCTGCGGGTCGGCGAGCAGCTTCCACCGCGACACCTGTGCGGTCGCGCGTTCCCCGGCGCGCTCCGCCTGCTCGGCGTCGATGACGGCGACGAGCCCGCGCTTCTCCTCGTCCGTCAGCCACGTGGCCTGCTCGATACCGGAGTCGAGGAACCGGTAGACGACAAATCCCAGCACCACCGAGAAGACGCCCTCGATGAAGAACATCCACTGCCAGCCGGAGTGCCCCCACAGGCCGTGCATTTCGAGCAGCGCGCCGGAGATCGGCCCGACGATGACGGTCGCCGTGCCCGAGCCCATCAAGAATATGGACGTGGCCCGCCCTCGGTGGGAGTCGGGCAGCCAACGTGAGAAGTAGTAGATGACGGCCGGGAAGAACCCGGCCTCCGCGACTCCGAGCAGGAACCGCAGCGCGTAGAACATCTCCGCACTCGACACGAAGGCCATCGCGGTGGCCACGAGGCCCCAGGTGATCATGATCCGAGTGAGCCAGATCTTCGCTCCGAAGCGCTCCATCATCATGTTGGAGGGCACTTCGAAAATGGCGTACGCGATGAAGAAGATCCCGGCGCCGAGCCCGAACGCTGCGGCGGACAGCCCGACGTCCGCGCGGAGTTGGTCCTGGGCGAAGCCGAGATTCACGCGGTCCATGTAGTTCGCGACGAACATCACGAAGAAGAGAGGGACGACGCGCCGGAAGATCTTACGGATGGCGGACTGAACGGCGGGCGGGTGCTCAACAGCGGGGACTTGTGCTGGTGGTACTGCGGACACGAGCGGCTCCGATCGTGGGCAGGGAGGGGAGAGAGGGGTGAGCGGGACCGGGTCGCACGAACTTCCGGTCCCGCGGTGGGAGTTACCAGCGAGGGACGGTCGGCGTGACCCACTCCGGGTCGGCGATCCGCATCGCGGCCGCGTCGTCGCGGTCCCGCAGGCGGCCGTCGTCGTCGAGCCACCGCTGATGCAGGAACGCCAGTTTGTCGCGGTCGAGTTCGACGCCGAGACCGGGCGCGTCGGACACCTTGACCGACCCGTCTTCGAAGGTGAGGCGTTCGGTGAGCACGTCCTCGGACTGCCAGGGGTAGTGGGAGTCACAGGCGTGGTGGAGGTTCGGCACGGTCGACGCGACATGGGTCATCGCGGCAAGGCTGATGCCCAGATGGGTGTTGGAGTGCATCGAAACCCCGACGCCGAACGTGCGGCACATGGCGGCAAGTTCACGGGTGTTGCGCAGCCCGCCCCAGTAGTGGTGGTCGGACAGTACGACCTGTACGGCCCCCTGGGTGAAAGCCTCCTGGATCTCGGCGAAGGTGGTCACGCACATGTTGGTGGCGAGCGGCACGTCCGTCTTCGCGGCGACCTCAGCCATGGCCGGCGTACCGAGCGCCGGGTCCTCCAGATATTCGAGTACGTCGCCCAGTTCCTGAGCGACCTTCAGCGACGTCTCCACGGACCAGGCCCCGTTGGGGTCGAGCCGCAAAGAATGCCCGGGAAAGGCCTCGGCGAGCGCCCGTACGGCGGCGATCTCCTCTTCCGGTGCGAAGACACCGCCCTTGAGCTTGAACGAGGTGAACCCGTACCGCTCGGTGAACTTCCGTGCCTGCTCGACGACGCCGGCCGGATCGACTGCGGCCCCCCAGTCATCCTTCTCGGAGACGACCCCCGCCGGGTGGTCGGCCCACTTGTAGAAGAGATAGGCGCTGTACTCCACCGCGTCCCGCAACTTCCCGCCGAGCAGCGCGTGCACGGGCAGCCCGAGCGCCTTGCCGAGCGCATCAAGACAGGCGACCTCGAAGCCGGACACCACAGACAACCGCAACTTGTCGGCGGTCTGCACCCCCCGCAACCCACCCACGTCGACCTGGTTCTCGACCCGTCCCCGATCGACGGAAACCTCGTCCGCCACGACGAACAGCGCATTGAGATCGGAGACTTGACGCCCGACGAGCTTGTCGGCGAAGGGCCGGGCGAGCTCCAGATACTTGCTGTCGCCGTACGTCTCCCCCACCCCCGTCACGCCACCCGCCGTGACGACCTCCACGATCAGTCGCGGCGTGTACGGCTGATGCACGCCCTGGGTGTTGAGCAGCGGCGGGTCGGCGACCAGGATCGGGGTCAGCCGAACCTCGGTGATGGTCAGATCGCGAGTCACAGGGCGGCTCCTACGGGGGTGAGGGTGGACGCGAGGTCGAGGCCGGCGGCAAGCAGGCGCTCCAGGTCGGCGAGGTCGGTGGCCGAGGGATCGACGAGCGGGGCGCGTACGGGCCCGACGGGACGCCCGCGCAGCCGGGCAGCGGCCTTCACGAGCGAGACGGCGTATCCGGGCTGCCGGTCCCTGAGTTCGACGAGCGGGACGTAGAACTCCCGCAGCAGCCGATCCATGACATGGTCGTCGCCCCGCCTACGGGCCTCGAAGAAGGCGTCGGCGATCTCGGGTGCGAAGGCGTGGACGGCCGACGAATACGCGGGCACTCCGACCGTGGTGTACGCGCGGGCCTGGATCTCCGCGGTGGCGGCCCCGTTGAAGAACAGGAAACCGTCGGGCGCGGCGAGTGTGAGGCGCTGCAGCCGGTCGAGGTCGCTGTGCCCGTCCTTGAGCCCGATGACCCCGGGAATCCGGGCAATCCGCATCAACGACTTGACGCTGAACGCGACTTGATCGCGCTGGTACGCGATGAGCGGCAGTGGGGTCCGCGCCGCCAGATGCTCCAGCTGCGCGACGAGTCCGTCCTGCGGCGCGGCGACGAGGTAGTGCGGCAGCACGAGCAGAGCATCGGCCCCGGCCTCCTCGGCGATCCGCGCGAACCTGGCGGCCTGGGCCCATCCGTACCCGACGCCGGCCACGACGGGCACCCTCCCCGCCGCCGCTTCCACCGCGGCGGTGACGACGTCCCGGTACTCGTCCTCGTCCAGGGAGAAGAACTCCCCCGTGCCGCAGGCGGGAAAGACGGCGCCGGGGCCGGCGTCGATCTGTGCAGCCACGTACGCACGGAACCCATCGAGGTCGAGGGAGCCGTCGTCGTGGAAGCTGGTGAGCGGGAACGACAGCACGCCGTTCGCCATCCCGCTCCGCAGCCGCCCGACGACGGCCTCCGTTTCCGTGTCCGTGCTCATTCCTGCCGACCCCATCTCCGTATGTAGACATCATCTACGTATGAAGATGAAGGTTAGATACGCAAACACGGGCCGTCAATGGTTCGGTGGCCCTCGCTTACGATCAGCACATGCCGGACCCCATGAACACGGACGAGGAGCGTGGAGTGCGCGAGGTGAAGTCCGCCGCGCGCACGGTCGAGCTGCTGGAGGTACTGGCGGAGCGCGGCGATCGCCCCGCCCGGCTCCAGGAACTCGCGGCCGAACTCCAGGTCCCCCGCAGCTCGATGTACGCCCTGCTCCAGACCCTGATAAGCCGGGGCTGGGTCCGCACGGACATGACGGGCTCCCTCTACGGCATCGGGATCCACGCCCTGCTCACGGGCACGAGCTACCTGGACTCCGACCCCCGCGTCAGGGCCGTACGCCCGTATCTCGACGAGGCGTCGGAGGCACTCGGCGAGACGATCCACATGGGCCGCCTGGACGGCGGAGACGTGGCGTACCTGGCAACACGCGAATCACACGAGTACCTGCGCACGATCAGCCGGGTCGGCCGCCGCCTCCCGGCCCACGCGGGCGCGCTGGGCAAGGCACTCCTGGCCGAACGCCCGGACTCCACGCTCCCCGAGGGCCCGTACACGCCGGCCACACCCAACACCCACACGGAACGCGACACCCTGGCGGCCGACCTCGAGATAACCCGCGCCCGCGGCTACTCCATCGACCGCGAGGAAGGCGTCCTCGGCATCATCGGCTTCGGCTTCGCCCTCCGTTACGACACCCCCGCCCAGGACGCCATCAGCTGCTCGGTCCCCGTGGCCCGGCTCACCCCCGACCACGAGTCCCAGATCATCAGGGTCATGCGCGAAATCCGCACAAAGATCGAGGCGACGACGCCAGGCGGAGCGGGCGCTCCGCACTGGCGCTGACCCCGTCCCGGGGAGCGCCCCCGAGGCTGATATATCGAGTCGAGCCGCTTGGAAGATATCTTCAGGATTCCTGTGCAGGAATCCCGCGACAAGCTCGCCCGCGACATCTGCCAAGGCATGCGCGGGCAGATCATGCGGGGACCCCCTGACCACTGAGCGGCCACCAAGAATTCCCCACGGGCGGCCAATTACGGAAGTGACCCGGAGAGAGTGCTTCACTGTCCTCCTGTCAGTACCTTCCTGCTCGGGCCAGGGCGCTGTCGGCCTGGGCGGCAAGTGCGGCAACAAGGTCGGCTGCGGGTGGCAGGTCGTCGATGAGGTCGACACCCTCGCCGGCCCACACCGGCAGCGGTGGCACGTCGCCTCGTGCCACATCGACCTGGTAGGCACGGCGAGCCTGGGAGTCCGCGGCAAGTTCCGCCTCCCGGCCCCGCCAGCGGTCGAGGTAAGGATGGCCGAGGGAGCGAGCCGTGTACTTCGCCGTCTGCCATCGGGCCCCCCTGGCGATGTCAAGGACACCGCTGCGTTCCGTATCCTCCCCGCGCCCGCGGACGATCGCCTCAGCGATCGAGGGATCGACCAGCGCCTCGGCCGTGGCCTGGAATCGGGTGCCGATGAGCGCCCCGGCGGCCCCCAGCGCCAAGGCGGCGGCCACACCACGACCGTCGGCGATCCCACCGGCCGCCAGCACCGGCACCGGTGCCGCCAAGTCCACCACGACCGGCACGAACGGCAACGTGGCCCTCCCGCGCCGGGCCCCGTGCCCGCCGCCCTCGCTCCCCTGCGCCACGATGACATCGGCCCCCACATCCACCGCCCTCTGAGCCTCCTGCAGATCGGTGACCTGAACGATCACCGCCGCACCAGCTGCGCGGATTCGTTCGACGAAAGGGCTCGGATCTCCGAAGGACAGCATCACAGCCCCCGGGCCGTACTCCAGCGCCTGCTCAACCGCGCTGACACCGGCTGCCCAGCTCAGGAACCCAACTCCCCACGGCCGCCCGCCTCCGGCAACGATCGGCAGCTCACGGGCCAGCCAATCCCGATCATCCCCGTACCCGCCGCCCAGCAGCCCCAGCCCACCGCCGCGGGAGACCGCCGCAGCCAGCGCGCCGCCGGCCGACCCGCCCATGGGCGCCAACGCAATCGGATGCCGCACACCGAACAACTTCGTGAACGCCGTCGACAATGCCATGGCTGACATCATCGCCCCTCCCGACGCTCTGCGGGCATCGCCCAGGAATCCCTGCCGCACAGCGCACCCCGAACCTGCCGTGGCAGCGCAGGGCTGAAGAGCGCACCCGACCTCACCGCTCCGGCATCGGCGGATTCCCTGCGATAGTCCACCTCCCGCAGTCAGCCCTGAGTCAGTCGTCCGCGACAGCCACCACGTTGGCGTTGAAGAAGAAGATGAACACGCTGTGCACTGTCACCCGGCTTCGCTCTGACCGCAGTTGCCTCGCACGTCGTGTTCCGCGAGCCCCTCACCCGAGTCTTGGGCTTCAGGATCGGCCGGTCATCGCCGGCGTCCTGTTCATCGAAGTAGTACTTCGCGGCCGACGCCGACGCGAAGTCCGACGGCAGCAGGCTCCCCGCATCAGAACCCGCTTCCGGTGGGTAACGCGCACGACCTGGCCGAAGCAGGTGTCTACGTGAGCATCTCGGCATTACGGGTCAGCCAATGCAGATCGTTCGCCCGGGCTTCGGCGCTCGTCCGGGGATCGAGGATGCGACTGAGAAACTCGGCGATGTCATCCAGATTGCGCTCCTGACGATAGAACGACAGAAGCTCCTCGTTGACCTGGAGCGGCCCGTAACCCTGACGAAAAAGCTCCTCCCGGCGGGGGTTGACTGGATGGTCACCGAAGCCCTGTCCAAGGACGAACATCAGGTCGCGTTCGCGCGGCGCCATGATCGGTGCATCCCAGTCGACGACATGTAAAGGGCCATTACCGTCAGCGATCAGGTTGCCCGGATGGACATCGGCGTGGCAGATGACATGCGGACCGGCCCCGACCTTGGCGGTGAGCTCGCAGACCGTCTCGCACAGCCTTGTGACCGCGGCACCATACCGCTGCCAGAAGGCGCCGAGCACGCTACTCACCGCTGCCTCGGCGGTGCGTGCGTACACCCTCGCCGGTGCGGTCGTCGCATAGCTCTCCGCGGGCAGGACCGACTCGATCCGTGGGCTGGGCACAGTGCTGTGCAGCTTGCCCAGGAACTCCCCGTACTCGATCCACTGTCGGTCGGTCAGGCCGCGGCTCCACAGGTTCCCGCCGACGTGAAACGGATACAGCAGCATTCGATAGTCACCCATGGCATGACCTGCTTCGCCGGACCGCGTGCTGAGCGGTGCCACCACATGGGTCAGGCCCTGCTCGCGCAGATATTGCGGCAACGACACGGCCGCCGGCGCGAACTCCCCGCGCCGCACTTTCAAGAAGTAGCCATCACCACCTGCGGTGTTGATTCGGTACGCCCACGCCTGCCCGTCCAAACCGATCGGCAGGAACACGAGTTCAACGCCGTCCAGGCTCCACGCCTGGGCCACTTCTCCGGCGCATGACCGCTCGTCGATGGGAGGCTTGTCGATCACAGCCATCAGCATTACAGAACCTCGCCCGGCCTGACCATCAGGTTTCGCTCGGCGGCGCCCTCCACGTAGTCCACAAACAGCGTGATACTGCGATCCCAGCGCGCCACGACCTGCCCCAGCCCGGGCGACGTGCCATGCACGCTCGAAGCGACCCCGCGCTCCCCTGAAAGCCCCGGGTCGCCTCGAACCCGACTGGAACCCTCGTCAGGGGGCGACGACCACCCTGCTGATGACCGGGAGGTGGTCCGAAGCCGTGGGGTCGGCGTTCAGGACGCGGGTGACCACCGGCTTGACCTCGTCCGTGGTGTAGATGTCGTCGATCCGCTCGGTCGGGCCCTCGGCGGGAAAGGTCATCCCATCCCCGTGACCGGCCTTTGTCCATGCGTCGGTGTAGCTGGTCTGCAACGGCTGAGACTCGGACGCGGACGGGACCGCATTGAAGTCGCCCACGAGGATCGACGGATCGGTGTCACCTATCAGGTCGACGATCTGCGGGGCCTGGTGAAGACGGTCGGTCTGCGAGCTGGCGGCAAGGTGGGTGCAGTAGAAGTGCACGGCCTTCCCGCGGACGTCGAGCGTGGCGTGCAGCAGCCCGCGTTGCTCCTGACCGGGCGACTTGTACAGCCAGGTGTTGTCCCATTCGGTGATCGGGTACCGGGAGAGGATCGCGGTGCCGTACTGGATCCGGTGCCCACCGGGTGTCGGGGGGTTGTTGTCGATGTTGGCGCCGAACACCACGTGGTATCCCAGCATGGCGGCCAGCTCGGCAGGCTGGTCGGCCCAATTGCTGCGCCCGGAGTAGTGGTTGTCGACCTCCTGCAGCCCGACCACGTCGGCGCCGCTTTCCTTGACGACGTCGGCGATCCGCTGGAGGTCGAGTACATCATCGGTGCCCTGGGCGTGGTGGATGTTGAACGTCATCACGTCCAGCACACGGGCACCGGTGCCTTCGGCGGCCGAGGCCTGGGCGATCCCCGTGGTGGCGAGCACGGAGACGACGGCGAGTGCGGACAAGGTACGGCGCAACATGGTGTGGTCCTCCTGCGACAGGTATCAAATACGATCACGATCGTGATCCGGCCCCTTGGCGGATTCGTGACCGGAGGGTGAAGAGTCGGTCCCTTCCCGATGTCGGGCACCAGACGCGCACCGGACGCAGCCGGGGCCCGACAGTACGCCGGCGCCGTCCGGTTGTTTGCGCCAACCCGACCGTGGCGCCACCGGGTTCGGCCACTGGCCGATGACAGCGGGCTGCCTCCGCGTGATGCGCCAACTCTGCAGTCCCCGGA
Source organism: Streptomyces sp. NBC_00353 (assembly GCF_036108815.1). Lineage (NCBI taxonomy): Bacteria > Bacillati > Actinomycetota > Actinomycetes > Kitasatosporales > Streptomycetaceae > Streptomyces > Streptomyces sp. NBC_00353. The sequence goes on from NZ_CP107985.1 coordinate 881,254, forward strand.
ATGTCGCCCGTGCGGGCAAGTCCACGCGGAGCGGCCAAGGTTGCGCTGGCTATCTTCGAGAAGGACCCTCTCTTCTACTGACGGCGCCCGCACGTGCACGACGGCCGCAGGCCACAACACCTCGTCGTGACCACGGTGTTGTTGGGGAGGCATTCCCTATGAGGTTGGCCGGTCTTCGTTTGACGACCATGAGCACCGGCGAGGGTGTGGGTCATGCGTATACGTCAATTTGCGCTCATCAGCGCGGCGGTTGCCCTCGGCCTTGGCACGCTTACTTCGGCCGCGGACGCCAGCGACCACGCCCCGGTCCGGATGAACCAGATCCAAATACTGGGCACACACAACAGCTACCACCGCGAAGTGTCCTTCGCTGAGAAGAAGATTCAGGGCGAATCCGACCCCGACAATCTGTGGTACTCGCACGCTTCGCTGCCGGTGCAACTCGACCAGCAACCGGTGCGCCAGCTCGAACTCGACGTGATGCCCGACAGTGACCGGGGTGGGCTCTACACCAACCCGCTGATCCGGCAGAAAGCGGAACTCCCTCCGCTCGCCGACCCCGACCTCGCGGGACCCGGCCTCAAGGTCATGCACTGGGCCGACCACGACTACAACACGACGTGTTCGACGCTGGTGAAGTGCCTGCGACAGGTGAAGACGTGGTCGGACGCGAATCCGAACCATGTGCCGATCCCGATCCTGCTCGAGCTCAAGGCGACGGACCCGAAAATGGAGCAGCTCGGAGGCCCGAAAAGCCCGCCTTGGGATGCGAAGCAGTTCGACCGGCTCGACACCGAGATCCGCTCGGTGTTCGACGCGGACGAGCTCATCACGCCGGACACGATTCGCCACCGGGGCTTGACGCTCGAGGAGTCCGTACTGCGCCACGGCTGGCCGAGCCTCGCACAGGCGCGCGGAAAGTTCGTGTTCCTGATGGACAACAAGGACGCCAAACTGCAGGCGCCATACCTCAGCGGCCGGCCGAATCTCGAAGGCCGTGTGCTGTTCACCGACTCCGCCCCTGGCCGCGCTGACGCCGCATTCCTCGAGGAGAACGACCCAACCGGCGCGAACACCGCGAAGATCCAGGACTGGGTGCGCAAGGGGTACCTCGTCCGGACGCGCAGCGACGTTCCGTTCGGTGCGGCCAGGACCGGTGACACCAGGCAGCTCGAGGCCGCGCTGGCCAGCGGCGCGCAGATCGTCAGCACCGACTTCCCGGTGCCCGGGCTCGCCGCCCGCTACGGCAGCGACTACGTCGCACAGCTCCCCGACGGCGGGCCCGCCAGGTGCAACCCCGTTGACGCACCGAGGTCCTGCCACACCGTCGAAGACTGACGGCCCGCACCTTGGGGTTGCCCGGGGGTGGGTTGTCGCCAGGCGCGGCAGGTAGTGAGGGGCGTTGGAAGAGGTCCAGAGCCTGAACTGCCCTGCGGCAGATACGCCCACCCCGGATACAGCCCGGCCCGCGCCCAACGGGCGCGGGCCGGCTCGATGAAGTCCGTACAAGCGGCCCGAGGGCTGCGCGAGCCCGCTCATCCCTCGGCCGGCTACGGGGCCGCCTCGCGGAAGAGGGCCAGGAGGGCCTGGGCCGGCGAGGTGTCCGCGTCGAAGAACTGCGTGGCCAGCACGGGTGGCACGGCCGTTCCGTGCATGCGGACCTCGTGGCACCTGAAACAGAACGCCGCCTCGAACAGCGCCAGGTCGAGAGAGTCCTCGTACGCCCGGATGCTCCAACCTGGTGAGAAGCCGCAGCGGTGCTGTTCGCTGCCGGGCAGCTTCTCGATCAGGGTCAGGGCGTCGGCGGCCTCGCTCCCGGCCCAGTGCGCGACCACCCTGCCGGGGTACGGGACGCCCCGCTTGGTCGGGAGGGCGGAGATCCGTACGACCTCGACCAGCACGGTGGCGGCAACGGCTTCGGCGGGGAGCTGCATGTGCGTAGTCTGCCCGCCGGGTTGACGGCCGGCTGCCTCGTAAATGATCTCAGTGCCGTCTCGGGCGTGGTTGGTCGTTGTGCGGTCCGCCGGCTGGCGCCGGAGAGGGTGCGAGGGGTCAGGAGAGCCAGTCGGCGTAGCGGGTAGTGGCGAGGTGAGCTTCCTTGTCGGTGAGGACGTCACCCTTGACTACGGCGAACATGCCGGCGGTGGGATCGGTGACGACGGCGCGGCTGTCGCCCTTGCGGGACAGGGTGATCCGGCCCAGCTCGTCGAGGGAGAAGATCTCGGGGCCGGCGATGTTGCCCATGCCGTTCAGCGGGGCGCCCGCGGCTACCTCCGCCATTGCGTTGGCCACGTCCTTGGAGGCGATCGGCTGGATCGGCGTGGCGGGCAACCGGACGGTGTCGCCCTCGGCGGTCCAGGACAGGACGGCGTCCATGAACTCCATTAACCGCGTCGCCCGGACGATCGAGTAGGGGATCGGTCCAACCGTCGGGAGCATGTCAGAAATGCTTCGTATGGACCCCTGCGGGGGCGTGGCAAGAAACGGCGCCTTGATCGACCGAGGGCGGGCGGCGTCAGTAACCATCGACGAACGTGACCGTCTCGTCGAGCGGCGCCCGTCCCGTACGGGTGTAACCCACCGTGACGTCCTCGAACCCGATCGACATGCCACAGAAGAGGATGAGCTCGTCCGGCGGTGACAGGACCCCCGCGACGGTCTTGCGATACTTCGCCCATGCCATCTGCGCGCAACTGTGCAGCCCTTCGGCGCGAAGCAGCAGCATGACAGTCTGCAGATACATGCCGACATCGGACCATTGGGCCGGGCCCAGGTCGCGGTCGATGTAGCAGAACAGGGCGGCGGGCGCGCCGAAACAGTCCCAGTTCGCGGAAGCGGCCCTCTGGCGCGCCTCCACATCCTCGCGCGGAATACCGAGTGCGCCGTAGCGCTGCTCACCGAAGGCGAATCGGCGTTCGCAGTACGGGGACTTCAGTGCGGGCGGGTACTGCTCGTACTCCGGCTCGTCCCAGGGGTCGCCTGCTGCTATGCGCTCACCGGCGCGCTTCTTGAGTTCGGCCAGCGGCGCGCCGGTCAGGACGTAGGCGCGCCACGGCTGGAGGTTCGATGCGGAGGGCGCCCGAGCCGCGGCGGACAGCACACGCTCCAGCGCCTCCTTCGGGACAGGCCGGTCGGTGAATCCGCGCACCGCCCGCCGACTCGTGACCGCCTCATAGACGTCCATGACCGCGCATCCCCTGCTCAAGGTCACTACCTTCGTCACACCCACTACCGTATTACTCGCGACAGTATTATTCAATACCATCTTGTGTTTGACTGTCGTCGCGTACGAATCCTCAGCCCGCGGCTCCCCGCCTCGGGCACTGCTCTTTGGAGAAAGTCCATGGCCACGCTGCTGCACATCGACTCGTCCGTGTTCCCCGGCGAGGCGTCCTCGTCCCGTTCGGTCGCGGACGCCTTCCGCAAGGCCTGGGAGGAGCAGCACCCGGACGGCACGGTGATCTACCGCGACGTCGCCGCCAGCCCCGTCCCGCACATCACCGCCGACGCCCACACCGCGGGCTTCGCCGCCCCGTCCGAGCACACCCCGGAGCAGTCCGCCGCGTTCACCGCGCGCGTGAGGCTCATCGAAGAGCTGGAGCAGGCGGACGCCGTCCTGATCGGCGCCCCCATGTACAACTACTCGATCCCGTCGACTCTCAAGGCGTGGCTGGACAACGTCATCCTGCTCGGCCGCACCGCGGGCGAGACCCCCTCCGCCCAGGGCACCCCGGTCACCGTCGTCGCCAGCCGCGGCGGCTCCTACGCGCCGGGCACCCCGCGCGAGGGCTATGAGTTCGTACAGAACTACCTGGAGGCCGTCCTCAAGGGCACCCTCGGCCTGGACCTCGACTTCATCGTCCCCGAACTCACCATGGCCCCCCGCAACCCGGCCATGTCCGCACTGATACCCCTCTACGAGGCCTCCCGCGAGCGCGCCTTCGAGGACGCGACCACCAAGGCCAAGGAACTCGCGGAGCGCCTCGCCGCGTGACCCACGGGCCATAGACGCCGTGTGACACCTCGCCCCAGGGCGTCACAAGGCGCCCGCGTCGCCTGCACCCTCTCCGCCAGTGACATCGGCGCTCCGCCTGGAGGCCGGCGGCCCGGCACTCGGGGCGGCGGGCGTTCGGCCTGCCGGCGGGCCGGACATCGAGACGACGGCGATGCGTGCGAGGACGAAGAGCACACCGCCGCCCAGGTATGCCACGCGATAGCCGCGCGGACAGCTCGGTGCCCGTCGGCAACGGAGCTCAGACCGCCCCCTCAGCCAGGACCGGTGCGTAGCAACGTCGGCCGCAGCTCTCAAGGGCGGGTTCGCCGCGAAAGCCGCATGCGACGAACCGCGCCCACGCGGCAGGCGACCGGCGCTCGGACGCGCTTACGCCTCAGCGCCTGCGGGATAGGCAAACCGGGTCAGCAGATCCGTCAGCCGCTCGGGCTCGCCGGGCCCCAGTTCGGCGACCAGACGCTCAGCGAGCGGCGCCGCCGCCACATGAGCTGCGTCGAAAAGCTCGAGGCCCTGAGGCGTGATTTCGACTGCCCGCACCCGCCGATCCCCCGGAACGGTCTTGCGTACGGCCAGCCCCTTGCGCTCCAGGTCGTCCACGACCCGCATGATTCCCGCCTTGTCCGACCCCGTCGCCGCCACCAAGTCCCGCTGCACCGTGGGCCCGCGGTCGACCAGCACGATCAGCACAGCGAAATGCCGCAACTCGATACCGAGCGGTCGAAGCGCCTCCTCCATCACCGCGGCCGCGTGCCAGTGTGCCCGGCGCAGCAGCAGGCCGAGAGCGAATGGCGAGGCATCCCCGGGGCGGTCGGTCACACGCGAGGCGGTGGTTCCGTGAGGAAAGTCGGTGGTCATGAGGCCACATTACAACCATCCACTCGTTCGATACGGTCTCATTTGAAACTAAATGCGCTACGTCTCCTGCGACTCACGCCGGAAGGACCTACTCAAGACCGCGGGGTCGCGGTGGAGGTCTGCTTCCGGATCGCCAAGGCCGAGTGCGGCCCGGGCCACTGCCAGGTCAGGCTCTACCGGGCTTGGTATGGCGGCCATGTCCTATCTGACCACTGTCCCGGCCCAAGAAGCCGAAAGAGGGGAAGGGGATGCCGGGAACACAACCCCATTCCTCTCAGCGTTCCGGAGATCCGCCGGTTGATCGGGCACGGCATCGTCACACTCCACTGCCCCGGCAGCGAGCACTGCCTGCACTGGTCACGCTACCGACGTACCAGCCGGGCCCGAGCCCACAACGCCACTCCCAACTCCAAGGCCACACAACCCAGATGCTGTTGCAGTATGAGGAGGTCATCTCATATGCGCTGTTGGGTAGCCTGCGGTCGTGGGAATCGGAATGAACACTGAAGGCTGGCTAGCAGACACGCGGACGTCCTACGACACCGTCGCCACCAGCTATGCGGAACAGGTACGCAACCTCCTGGATGAAACGCCTGAGGAGCGTGCGGTCCTGGCGCTGTTCGCCGACCTGGTGCGCACCAGCGGCGGGGGGCCGGTTGCGGACGTGGGATGCGGGCCGGGGAGGGTCACGGCTCACTTGCGTGAACTGGGCGTGGACGCGTTCGGGATCGACCTGTCGCCCGCGATGATCGAGGTGGCGCGGCGTGATCACCCCGGCCTACGGTTCGAGGTCGGTTCCATGACGGACCTCGACCTCGCCGATGCTTCGATGGCTGGTCTGGTGGCCTGGTACTCGCTCATCCACGTCCCCGACGACGAGATCGGCTCGGTCTTGAGGCATTTCCAGCGTGTGTTGCGGCCCGGTGGTCCGCTGCTACTCAGCTTCCACGTCGGTGATGAGTCGCGGCTGAAGACGCAGGGCTATGGCGGCCACCCGATGAAGGTGTACGTCCATCGTCGCCAGCCCTGCCAATTGACCGCATGGCTCAACGATGCCGGCTTCACCGTCGAGGCACACAGAACTCTCAGCTCAGCCGAGAGCACGCTCGGCGGAATCCTTCTCGCGCGTCGCCAGCCTGACACCCGGCAAAGAACCTCATCCGGCAAGAGGTCGCGCGGATAGGCACGCTGGAGGACCTCGGCTGCGGAACGGGCACAAGGCATAGCAAGCATGGAGTTTCGACGCTTTTGCCCGAGCGGCCGGTGTACCACCCGGACAATCCTCTCGGCTGCCACCGCCGGCGCATCGGCGACCGGGCCACCTTCGAGCGGACACCACCCACGCTCTGCTCAGCGAACGCGGCCTGCACGGCCGCATCGCGTCCAACGGGGGGAAGACGCCCTTCAGGCCAGTCGGCGTTGGCACGTCGAACGCACCCACGCCTGGCAGTACGCCTTTCACCGTCTCGCCCGATGCTACGAGCGTCGCATCACCGTCATCGATGCCTTCTTCGACCTCGCCGACACAATCGTCACTGTGCGCAGCCTGATCCGACGGTCCTGGACAACTCACCGCTGAGACGAACGCCCGAACCACCGACCCTGACCACACGTCTACTGTGTCTGCGCGACCTCTTACCGCAGCGCGACGGCCGCGAGCACCCCCCGCGCAGCCGTCCCGTCCGGCCAGGTCCACCCGGCGACAAGACGAACGGACGGCCTCTGAGCAACCTCCGCCGGCCCCAGGACACGGTTGACCTGAACGTCAAACCCGTCGTCAGGCCCAGTTCCGTGCACGGTGACGGTCGGATCAGGAGTGTCGTTCTTGCTCTGATGCTGCGGCATCACCTCGCCGCGCAGGAGCGCGCGCAACTGCGCCATAACCACCGGGTCATGGACGCCATCGTAGATCCACCGGGTACCGAGCACCCCGTGCTCAGACGTGCCGATCAACGCCTCGCCGGGGACGCCCTCCAGCGCCGCACCGCGGTAGCCCATCGGTACCAGATACGCCACCGGCTCCTGCGCGGTGTCGTCCACCACGACCATGAACTCGATCCCGACCGCGCCCTCCGGATCGTCCAGACGGAAACCACCGGCTTTGACCAGTTCCGGCGCTTCTGCCTCGCCCACGTACCAGCTCTGCTTCGGCAGCCAGCCGGTGAGCAGTTCCAGCTTGGTCGGCGTCATTGTGGTGCGATGGATGGTGGCCATGCGAGGTCCCTCACGCGTAGGTCTGGGCCCGTCCTCCAACGGGATGTGATCGAACCTATAGGACACGGCCGTGTTTCCCGAGCGGCAGCGAGTGGCCTCGCAGACCTCCCCGTCGCCGTCCTTGTGGCTTTTGACAGCCACGTCCCCGACCTGTGGGAACTCTGGTTCTCCGATCCCATCCCCGCCAGATCACGGAGGCAGATCAGAGTGCAGGCCAGCTGGAACATGGCCTGCCCCCGGCCGGAGCGCCGGCTGGCGAGCGCTGCCAGAGGCCGTCACCCCTCGGCAGCCCACCCCGGGACCGTCGGCAGCACCTTCTCGGCTACACGAAGCAGCACCGCGTCGTCCGGCACCCCACCGTCCGCGCGCCACAGGACCACCTCGAAGGAGCCGCCGCTGTCCCTTGCATCCCGGGCCACGGTGAGGGCGCGGGCCGGGACGCCGGGACCGCTGTCGGTGTCGCTCCCGTCGAGGCGGAAGCTGATGAAGAACAGTTACGGGTCGTGTCCGCGTGTGCGCGTTGCGGGCGGGGGGCGGGGGGCGGGGGATGGTCAGCAACTGCTTGGCGTTGTTTTGGCCGGAAGCTACGGATGGGGCTTCTCGGTGTGGTCGGTCAAGGCAGGATCTCGATGTACCCGTCGGTTCCGTGCACGCGGATCCGCTGCCCGTCCCGGATCAGCCGGGTGGCCTGCTCCACGCCCACGACGGCCGGCAAGCCGTACTCCCGGGCGATCACTGCGCCATGGGTCATCAGGCCGCCCACCTCCGTCACCAGGCCCGCGATTCCGACGAACAGCGGCGACCAGCTGGGGTCCGTGAAGGTCGTGACCAGGATGTCGCCCGCTTCGAGATCGGCCTCCGCGATGTCAAGGATGACGCGGGCCCTTCCCTCGATGGTCCCGGCGGAAACCGGTAGGCCGATCAGAGCGCCGGCCGGCACATCGTCGCGCCGGTACGCCCCGGTGACGGCCTCACCATCCGATGTGAGCACCCGGGGCGGTGTGAGCGCGTGGTACGACCGGAACGCGTCCTTGCGCTGCTGGATGAGCTGGTTATCCACCTGGTTCGAGCGCACGACGTCGTGGAACTCCTGGAACGTGAGGTAGAAGATGTCCTCCTTCTCAGGAAGCACATTGGCCTGCACGAGGCGCTCGGCCTCCTCCAGCAGGGCCTGCTTGTAGACGAAGGAGCGGCTGACGATGCCGTACTTCGGGTACTCCCGGTACCCGATGAAGGTTCTGACCCGGTCGATCATCCGCTTGGCCTCGTCGGCTTTCTGGTCTCCGTCCGGCAGGGCCCGCAAGCGTGACAGCACGTCCTGTTCCTTCTTCTGTGCCTTCTGCTGTCCCTGCTCGAAGCGCCGCTCGGCGGCGCCCGGCTCGAAGTTCCTGACGTTGTCGAGGATCACGGGCACGAGCGTGGTGGGGCGCTCGCGCCAACGTGGCCTCGTGATGTCGATCTCGCCGACGCAGCGCATGCCGTACCGGTCGAGGTAGGCCTCTATGGCGTCGCGCGCTTCGGTCCCGCCCGCGAGCTTCGCCAGCTCGTCCAGAAAGCCCTCGTCCTCGACGCCCTGCAGGAACGCCACCACCTCCGGCTGCGGGCGGATCACGTCGGCGACGTCGAGCAGCGCCAGTCCCATCTCCGACGTGACGTTGTCGGGGGCGGACAGCGTTAGCGTGTCAGCCGCGTTCTTCTCGCCCAGCCACTCCTGCAGCTTGTCGTTGAGCCACCACGTGGCCTCCATCCCCGCCATGATCGCCTGTAGGTTCAGCGGATCACTGAGGACTCGCTTGTGCTCCTCGAAGGCCTCCAGCAGGAAGTCGAACAGCGCCGGTCCGGTCTTCGTCCGGATGCCGCGCTCCAGGGTGGCGATGGACACCTGGCTGCGCTCGATCAGCTCGGTGACGATGGCCGGATCGACCTCGACCGGGGCGGACGCGCCGCTGGCCGGCGGCCCGCCGGGACTCGTGTCCGGGAGCGACGGGACGAAATCGTCGCGGTCGAGGACGGTCTCCAGAGCGTCCCTGATCAGCGGATCGCCTCTCCCCATGACGTCCAGGAGGCCGGCGCGGCTCGCGGGCGAGGCCAGGCGCCGGGTGACATCGACGAACAGCCTCCCGCCGGCCTCGTGCATCGGCACCATGGCCGTCAGCTGCCACACGGAGAGCCCCAGGGGCTTCATGGGGTCGGTCATCATCTTCCCATGACCAACGGAGACGTAGACGTGATTCTCCTGGTCGCCGGTCTCGGGGATGGGGAACAGCGTCGTGATCGGCCGGCTCTGAACGATCTGGAAGCCATCATCGGCCAGGCACCATTCGATGTCCTGCGGGCGGCCGAAGTGCGCTTCGATCCGCCGTCCGAGCTGCACCAGCCGCACGACCTGCGCATCCGTCAGTGCCGGCTGCTCCTGCCGCTGCGAGTCGATCGCCACTTCCTGCGTACCGCCGGCCGGCAGGGCCTGAACGGCACGTTGTTTGGCGGCGATCGCCTTGGCGACGAGTTCACCGTGTCGCACCTTGAAGACGTCCGGGTTCACCAGGCCGGAGACCAGGGCCTCGCCGAGGCCGAAACCGGCGTCCACGGTGGCGACTTTCCGGTTGCCCGTGACGGGGTCGGCCGTGAACAGGATGCCGGCCGCATGCGGGAAGACCATCTGCTGCACGACCACGGCCATGTGGACCGTACGGTGGTCGATGCCGTTCCCCTGGCGGTAAATCACGGCCCGCTCGGTGAACAACGAGGCCCAGCACCGGCTGACGTGCTGGAGGATCGCCGCCGGCCCCACGACGTTCAAATACGTGTCCTGCTGGCCGGCGAAGGAGGTCGTCGGCAGGTCCTCTGCCGTCGCGCTGGAGCGGACGGCGTAGGCGGCTTGCTCGCCGAGCTGGGCGAGCGCGCGGGTGATCCCCGCCGCGACATCGCCCGGGATGGCAATCCCTTCGATGGTCCGGCGAATCTGCGCGCTGAGCGTGCGGATCGCCTCCCGGTCGTCCGGGTTCAGACGCGACAGCTGATCGAGCCGGTCGTCGATCGACGGCGCTTCCGCCATGATCCGCCGGAAGGCGTCCGTCGTCACGCAGAAGCCGGCCGGCACGCCAACGCCTTCGATCCGCGACAGCGCGCCCAGGTGAGCGCCCTTGCCGCCGACAACCGCGACCTGCGTCTCGTCAACCTCTTGAAGATCCCACACGTACTGCTCGATCACCGCGATACCTCCGAGGCAGTCGTGTCCCGCTGCACTGCACTGGCCGATCGAATCACCGGCGCCTCCAGCTCTGTCGAACCTCTTGTCAGGCACGTCGTCGTCTCTGGCTGCCCTCCGTCAGAAGAGTCGGCCGACCGCTCATCCCGGTCGCGCGGCGCGCACACCCGCACCACCGCCCCGAGCGCTCGCGACCGCACTGCCGGTCCCACCACTGATTCGACGTCACCGCGTCCCCCATACGTCGACAACACACGCACGTCGTGCCCCCCTTTCCGCAGGTTGTGGCCTCGGCCGACGATTTTGCGCCACCACCCGGGTCTTGCCGCAAGCCCCCCAGTGCGCTATACGTTAAGAGTGGCCGGGAGAGAGATCTCTCTGCCTTTGCCTTTTGCCGTCCGCTGGAACTGACAAGCTTCTCGCGAAGCGGCGGCGCGCCGCGTAAAGCAGTACGCGTCGGCGGCCCAGGCGGGTGTCCCATCGGCCTACGAATGCAGCCGCGGAACCAAAAGTCCTGTCCCTTGTCGGCGAGGCCCGAACGCCGTCGAGCGCGTCGCCATCTCCCCGAGGTCGTCGGGCCACGTGAGTGCTGGGCCGCGCTCGCCAAACGGACGCTTGACGGTCGCCGTAGCTCAAATCGGCCGGCACCGAAGTGAACGGCACCACCGGCCGTCTCCCGCCTCATCGACATTTGGCCCCGGCTGGTCCGAAGGCTGAACGCAATCCGGTCAGCACGGGCCGAAGTCCGTGAAGGCGTCTGGAAGTTGGTCGGATTCTCGTCGCCGGACACCGCAGGGCAGGTGATCGTGGATTCGCACGGTACCGACGGCCTGCGGCTCACCGCGTTCGCCACCAACACAACCGGCGTCCCCATCGCCGCACTCGAACTGCGGCGCCGCCAGCGGGCACGCACCGAGGACCGCAGCACCAAGCGATGTGCGGCGTAGAGACGAGAAGGCGACGCCGCACAGGCGAAAGGGGTTTGCCGACTTGGATGTCGCGTGGGTAGCGTCGCCATCTATGCCCCCGACTCTGCGCACCGAGCGACTACTCCTGGAGCCATACATCTCCGAGGACGAAGAGGGCTTCGTCGCTCTGTTCCAGGACACCAGAGTGTCGAAGTGGATGGGTGACGGCACTGCTTCCGAAGCAGCAGACCGGGCCCTGTTCGGGCGCATCTTCACGAAGGTCTATGCCCAGGACCTGTTCGATGTCTGGGCAGTTCGTCGCGACGGGCTCCTGGTCGGGCATGCCGAGATCAAGCCGAACGACGTCGTCGGAGGCCACGAGATCATCTATGCTCTGGCGCCGACGGCATGGGGGGCCGGCCTGGGGACCGAGTTGGCCGAGGCGATCGTCACCTATGGCTTCGACGCCCTCAAACTGACCAGGGTGTACGCCACTGTGGACCCAGCGAACGTGGCCTCACTGGCCCTGCTGGACGGAATCGGTTTCGAGCATGTCCGGGACATAAAAGAGGATGACGGCAGCACCACCCACGTGTTGGCCCGCCGTCTGACTGAAACAGCGTTTGAGATCTCGCATTGTGACTGAGCGCTCCAGTTGGCCCGCTTGCCAACTGAATTGCTCAGTAGTCGATCCGGTGAGAGCCGGTCGGCATCATCACTGCGTGGACGCCCAATCTGACGAAGCTCGGGCCACTTCCACGTCGTACTGATCGGCGTCGAAGTGAAATGTCCGGGGCCGCGCTTCGCTGCCGGGCACCTGCCAGTCGGACCACTCCACAATGCACCCCTGCCGCTGCACGAACACCGAGAGGAAGCCGCAACATCCGCCCGTGCACGCGGGCTCCCCCAACACGACGCCTCGCCGCTCTCCGGTCGCCCACAGCCGGCTGCGACCGTTGGCGGGCAGAGCCTCTTCCGCAAACGGGCCACGGCCTCCCTCGCCGACAGCCTCTGCCACCACATCCTCGCCATCGATCCACAACTGCAACTGGGCAGCCCACCGGATTTTTGGTGGCAACACCCTGACCTCAAGCCGGTTGAACATCCGTTCACCCTATGGGAGGGCCAGCCGCCGCAGGCCAACTCGGACTCTCGGTCGGACCAACCCGCTCGCTCACGGGCCAACTGCAGCGCTCAGTCACACGCATTTACGAGAGAATCGCCTCGTGACTGTATCTATCGACCGTAGTCGGTCCCTCGAGGAGCTTGAGCGTGATCGCTGGCAGGCGCCCCCACCCGACGCCACCCGTCTCATTGCGACGGCGCATGCCTTGCGGAGCCGGCCGGTCGGGGCTCTGACCGTTGAGGACCTGCGCCTGCTGATCGGGCAGGGCATTGGGCTGCCCGTGCTTCTTCCGCTCGCGGTGGAGGTGCTTCGTGACAACCCGCTGGCCGAAGGCCACATGTACGAGGGCGACCTGCTGCGCGCGGTCCTGACCAGGCCCTCAGCGGTCTGGAGCGCTCATCCGGAGCTTGCAAGGCAACTGACCTTCATCGTCGGCAGCCTCTCCGACCTCTCGCCAGAGCTGCGAAGCGAGGTCGAGCGGTTCGTAGGCGCCGTCCAGAATTCCTGACGCGTTGCAGTGCCTGTCGTCTACTACGGGGCTGTCCACCGAGGGCGCCGTGGCCCTGGCCGTTCGGCCGGGCAACCTCGGGTTACTGATCGTTTCAGAATGAGGTTCTGAGTAGTCTCAAGCAGATGATGCTGCAGGCGAGTTGGAGCAGGCCTTGGTGGAGGTCGGCGCGTACCTCGTAGCGGATGCGCAGACGCTTGAACTGGTGGAGCCAGGCGAAGGTCCGCTCGACCACCCAGCGGGTCTTGCCCAGGCCCGAGCCGTGGGCGACGCCGCGACGGGCGATGAGCGGCTTGATCCCGCGCTTCCACAGCAGGCGGCGATACTTGTCGAAGTCGTAGCCCCGGTCGGCAAAATAGCCTTCGTGGCCGTGTGCGCGGGCGTCCGCGCAGGCCCCGGATCGGTGGGATCGCGTCAAGGAGCGGCAGGAGCTGTGTGACGTCGTGACGGTTGCCGCCGGTCAGCGTGACGGCGAGCGGGGTGCCGTGCCGGTCGACGATCAGGTGGTGCTTGCTGCCCGACCTACCCCGGTCGACCGGCGAAGGGCCGATGTGAGCCCCCCTTTCAACGCCCTGACGTGCGAACCGTCAATCGCGGCGTCGTCCATGTCCGGCAGGTCGGCCTCCCGCAGCTCGGCGAGGAGGACCTCGTGCAAGCGGGGCCAGACGCCGGCCTCAGTCCAGTCCCGGAGCCGACGCCACGCGGTCACCCCTGAACAGCCAACGACCTGGATGGGCACATCGCGCCAGGCCACTCCCTTACGGAGCACGTAGACGATGCCAGCCAGTGCGGCGCGGTCCGATACCGGCAGTCGTCCGGGGTGGTGATGGCGTCGGGCAGGCCGGGCTGGGAGAAGCGGAGCTATGCGCTCCCAGAGATCATCGGGAACAAGGTCGGAAAACACGTTGGAGAGTCTGCCCGACGCGTTGTCAGAAATTGCCCGGGATGCCGGCGTCGATGGGACTGGCAGCAGCGGCCGGTCGAATTCAGCGCCAGCCACCGTGGCGAGGCTCCACGTGCTCGCCGAACGGTGGGTCGAACGCCTGCCCGTCGTCGTCGGTCACGACGTAGTCCGGTTCGGTCTTCGAGGCGGCTGCTTGCAACCGGATGACGAGGTCGGTGACCGGCACGATACGCAGTGACAGGGCTGTGGCCACCCGGGCAGCTTCGTTGTCGATGTCCGGGTTGTACTTGTCGCGGGACCGTTCAAGGTGTTGAGCGGAGATCTGCATGACCTTCACATCGCCGCCGCCCGAGAATGAGAGGCAGTCCTGCCACTCCAGCCCGATGATGATCTCCAGCGCGTCCGCCAGGTCATCAGCGAGCAGACCGCCTTCTCCTTCGGAACTCGCGAACACCACCGGCCGGCGACCGTTCTGCTCGGAACACAGGAAGTACGCCCCACCAGCGGACTCCCCGGCGATCACCTCCAGCGGCGCACCCGAGGCAAGCCTCAAGCCATCGCCATAGTGCTTCCGGTGGATGTCGAAGCCGAACGATGACCGCAGCAGCAGATCGATCTCCGGGGTGGCCTGGATCAGGTCAAGCAGACGATCACTTGAGATCATGGCACGGACAATAGCGAGTGCCGCTGACGTGTCAGTGGCAGGGTGAACAGCCGCCCGTGTCCGGCGGTGGCGCGACCCCGTGGATGGAGCACTCCAGGCTCAAGCCACACGACTCATTCTGAAACGATCAGTTAGGGCGGACCATGATGCCGATCATCGCCCATCGGATCATGGTCTCGGACCGGGCGGGATCGGTCTCGTAGTCACGGCAAGCCGCCGGTGCGGGGTCATCCAGGCGAACGTCCGCTCAGCGGCCCAGCGCTTGGGCTGGACTTGAAGGCCTCGCTGGTCAGGCCCTTTACGGACGATCTCCAGGTCGCGGCCGAGGATCGAAGCGCTCCAATCGACCAGCCTGCCGACGAAGCCTTGGTCCGTCCAGACCTTCTGGATGCTCGGACGTACCGCGGCGGGGTATCTCATCCCTCCTGCTCATCACGTAGGTACTGGGCCCTGGCCTGCTCCATATGGCTCTGCTGATCATTCCTGACTGAGGTGGTTCAACCAGCGCTGGAGCCGACGGGAACACAGCCGATTGGAGGACCGATCACCCCTCCAGCACAGCATCACATTGAGCACAGACCAGCCGGGCGTACTCTGCCGTGTACCACGAGGACCCGGGATCCGTGAGCCTACTGGGAGATGGCTCCATGGCGAAGGTGTCCTTACCGCAGAGGGTGCGCGGCCCTGGGGTCGTGGTGGACCCAGGGGCTGCGGGCGCCGCGTGCACGCAGCGGACGGGCCGCCCCTCAACCAGTGATGCACCGGTGAAGGATCGCGCTGCACTTGGCTGATCGAGCTCATACATCACGAAGATCTCGCTCATGTCCCGACGGTAGGCCGATACAGCGCATCATGCAGTGGAGACGTGACCGTGATGGTGAAGCCGGCGACCCGGTTATGAACCGTGAGCACACGGTTTGACGTCGCAGCGGCGAGGTGTCCGCGTCGGGGCTTACGCTGACCGCATGATCATCGGTGGACACGTCATCATTTACAGCCGTGACGCGGAAGCGGACCGGGCCTTCTTCCGGGATGTGTTGGAGTATCCGCATGTCGATGCGGGAGGCGGCTGGCTGATCTTCAAGCTTCCGCCGACCGAGATCGCCGTGCATCCCACGGACGGTCCGGAGACGCAGGAGCTCTACCTGATGTGCGACGACATCAGTGCAACGGTGAAGAACCTGGCCGCGAAGGGAGTGGAGTTCACCCAGGCAGTCACCGATGCGCGCTGGGGGCGGCTGACCAGGTTCCGCCTGCCGGGCGGCGGCGAGGTGGGCATGTACGAGCCCCGCCACGAGCGAGCTACCGATCTCTGAAGCATCCCAGCACCGGGAATTCGTGGAAGATTGGATCACCGACGGCGGATCAGTCACCGGATCGCCCATCCGATCAGAGCCGCTAAGACCTGTCCCATAACTGCTGGTCACAGGCAAGATGATCTTGACGTGTCCGGTGTGATCGCGGTCTCGGAGCCGTCCCGGGCAGCCCAGTACACCGCGCTGTGCCCGAGGGCTGCGAGCAATTGTCAAAGCCTGTGGATGGCCGCTCCCCGGGTCCGGTGATCAGAATTGGGTCGCCCATGGGCGGTGAGTCGCCGTAGCGTCCACCTATGGATTGGAGCGCCTGGCACGATCAGTACGAGGTGGCCGACTCGTGGATGGCACGACGGTTGCAGACGGTTCAAGCGCAGGTTCGCGCTGCCCTGTCTGATGCCCCGGCTGGCGGGTTGAAGGTGATCAGCCTCTGTGCTGGGGAAGGCCGCGACCTTCTGGATGTTCTGGTCGGGCACCCCCGCCGCAACGACGTACGGGCAAGGCTCGTCGAGCTGGACCCGCGAAACACTGCGACCGCTATGGAATGGGCTGACCGGGCAGGCTTGCGGCAGGTTGAGGTGGTGACCGGCGACGCCTCCCTCATCGATCATTACGAGGACACGGCCCCTGCGGATCTCGTCCTCGTCTGCGGCGTTTTCGGCAACATCACCGACGCCGATATCGAGCGCACCATCGCGGCCTGTAGCCAGCTGTGCAAGACCGGCGGCGTCGTCATCTGGACCCGACACCGCGCCGCGCCCGACCGGGTCCCGCTGATCTGCGAATGGTTCGAAGCGCACGACTTCGAACCGCGGTGGCTGTCGGCACCGGACGCCGGCTTCGGGGTCGGTAAGCACCGGTTCGTCGGCACGCCTCAGCCCCTACGCCGCGGCACCCGCTTGTTCGAGTTCATCGGCTACGACGTGCTCCGCCTGACCGTGGCAGAGGAATCCCTCGGCCACAACGAGCCCACGCCGCACGATCAACGCAGGCTGTAGCCGGACGGGGCGTGCTCAGCCCGGCGGTCCTGGGCGGACTCAACGAGCTTGAGCACCATCGCGAGACCGTCGACCGCGACGCGGACCGCGAGGTCGCCTACCGCCGGGCATGGCGATGCGTCAGGTTCAGGCCCACTGTTCGGTCCGGGTCACAGCGACGCCGAACCGAACGGTTATTGAAGGGTCGGGAGCCATGGGCATCTATGTCGGGGTCAGAGGCCGGCTTCAGTGCGACGCACCGCAGTTGGCCCAGGTCAGAGAGATCGTCCGTTCCGACACCGACCGCGCATACAGCGGAGCCTGGAGTTTCCCGGAACAGCATTACAACTGGACCCACTACGTCTTCTACGGCGCAGACATCCGCGAGAGCGGCGTGGACGCGCTGCTGGAACAACTACAGGTCATAGCGAGGATCCCGCCCTCCGACGAGGACAACGACCTGGTCACCGGTCTCTTCTTGGCCAGCCACGAAACCACAGGCCTGAACGAGTGGCAGATCCGTGAAGGCGGCATTCACATCGCCCGCGCCAGCGACGATTATCGATATCTCGACCAGTAGGACATGGCCACCTCGCAACCCTGCGGTTCAAAAGCTGGCCAGCCACGAACCGAGGCCGGAGCTGCTGGGCTCCGGCCTCAGCCGTTTCCACCCGGCCAGGTGTCGGCGTACTCGCAAGAGGGCACAGCCGGGGCGGATGGACGTGCCCACTCCGGTGTACGGCACAACGCGGAACCTTTTCGGGAGAAGCCCGACCGGTGCATGGGCCCTCCCTCCTACGGCAATTCCCGTGAACGGGGGTCCGCCGGGGAGTCGGGCGTGGTGCTCAGGGGCAGGAGCTGGGGGCGTTTTGCGGTGCGGCCGTCGCCGGAGGACTGGCCGCGCAGACGGCGTGCGAGCCAGGGGCCGAGGAATGTGGCCGCCCAGCGCAGTTCGGCTGCTGCGGCTTGCCAGCCGGCAGGGACCGCCTGTGCAGGCAGCGGGAGCGTCCAGGCGTCGTCGCTTCCGGGGAGGTGAATGGCGTGGGCGACGGCTGCGGCGATCCGCTCGTGGCCCAGGGGGCTCGCGTGGAGTCGGTCAGCGCTCCACAGCCGTGGGTCGGTGGTGACGGCGTGCCCGGCGGTTTCGGCGACCGTGACCCCGTGCCGGGCGGCCGCAGCGCGGATGCGGGCGTTGAGGTCGAACACGCGGGACCTGACTGGCCGGGCAAGTGGCGCGATCTTCCCGACATCGGGGAAGGTGAGAGTCACTACATGGGTCCCGGTGTCTGTGAGCGCGGTGAACACTTCTTCCAGATGCCCGGCCACCTCCGCGGCGTTGAACCGGGGCCGGAGCAGGTCGTTGACCCCGGCAACGACGGTGGCCAGGTCGGGGCGCAGGGCCAGGGCGGGCCCCAGCTGTTCGGCGCGGACCTGGCCGGCGACACGTCCTCGTACGGCCAGATTGGCGTACTTGAGAGAGGGGTTGACCGCCGCGAGGTGCTCGGCGAGTCGATCGGCCCAGCCCCGTAGGCCGACGGTGTCGTCGCCGTCGCCGAGTCCTTCGGTCTGGCTGTCACCCAGAGCGACGTAGCGCAGGTATTCACCGTTGTTCATGGGTCGTCACCCTTTCCCGCAGTACGGCCGAGATCCGCAGGCACCAGTCCCGGTTGCCCTGTTCAAAGGCCAGGCCGCGCAGGCAGGTCAGGTACGGCCCGATCCGCTCGCCTCGACGTAGGAACTCTTCCTCGTCCGCATCGCCGCGCATCTGCCGCAGCAGCTTGCCGAAGAGCTCGATTCTGGCCTCGGCTGCGGACGCTCGCTCTTCGAGCTGCTCGATCACCGGCGCGGTACCGATGCGGTCGGCGGCCTGGACCTTGACGAGCAGGTCGTCGCGGATGAACGAGGGCTTCGATACGGATGCGGCAAATTTTTCAAGCTCGGCGAGACCGGCGTCGGTGACCCGGAACAGACGTTTGTTGGGCCGGGTTTCCTGGACCACCTGCCGACCTGCGACCAGCCCATCCTTCTCCAGCTTGGTCAGCTCGGCGTACAGCTGCTGAGGCAGGGCGTACCAGAAGTTCGCGACGCCGACGTCGAACGCCTTGGCCAGTTGGTATCCGCTGTATTCGCCGTCCAGCAGCGCCGCCAGTACGGCATGTCGCAAGGCCATCGAAGGCACCCCTTCCCTTTCCTCGTCCGCCACTGCATCATACTCAAGAAAGTGACTAGTCAGATTCTTGAGTATCAGGAGGGGTCATGGAGACTGCTGAACGCTTCCGCACCGTCGTGGAGAAGCGTGATCTAGCAGCGCTGGAGGGCCTGTTCACCGAGGACATCCGCCTCTACAGCCCGGTGAAGTTCACTCCCTTCGAGGGCAAGCCCATGGTGCTGGGGCTCTTCGGCGTGCTCCTGCGCACCTTCGAGGACTTCCGCTACATCGGACATTTCGAGGGCGCGGCCGAAACCAGCACCGACGGCGAAGAGGCTCCGTCGGTGATCCTCCTGTTCCGGGCCACCGTGCACGGCAAGCAGATCCACGGCATCGACCTGCTCCAGTTCGACGAGACGGGCCGGATCAAGGAGTTCACCGTGATGGTCCGCCCACAGTCCGCGGTGCACGCCCTGGGTGAGGCGGTACTTGCCGGCCTGGTCGCCGACGGCCTAATACCCCAGTCCGACGGGCGCTGAAGGGGCGCACGCGGGGGACGGCTGGCTCCGGACCTTGGCGGAAAGCGAAGCCTCACCGCCACTCCAGTGCGAAGACCCTTGTGGTCGAGGTCGTCGACCTTCCAGCGACGTCGGCGATAGGAGCGGCCAGCCGTCGGTGCGCACTGACAAAGGCGTGGCGCGACAGAAGCGCTCGGCTGCCTCGGTAACACACAGCGCATCGGCAACCAGTCGCGCGCCGAAGCCGGGTGGGCTGGAAGCAAAGGCAGGATGCTCCGGATTCGCCGGCTGTCGCGGGTGTCATGAGCTCGGGCGACGCACCCGGGCCTACGCAGGGACGGCTGCCGATGCCTGATGCCGCACGTCTCCTTCCGGCCTGCTTGGTCCACGGGGTGAGCCGGCCCTGGCCGCTTGAGCGCGGCATCCGAGAGGTGAGGTGGCCACAGCTGCCTCACGCTCTCGCTCAAGCCGGTGGGCGGCGGTTCTGTCGGCGGAGCCAACACGCGTCAGGGCGGCCTCGCACTCGCCCGCGTTCGTTCCCGTGCACGAGGTACTGCAGCTCCAGGAGAGCCAAGTCGCGCATGCGCCGCTCGGGGACAGGTCGATCACACCCCGGCCGTCCAGCAGGCCAAGCACCCTTTCGAGAGACGCCCGTTCCCGTCAGCAGGTGGTCGATCCTGGATTGCCGCAGCCGGCGGATTCGGTCCGAACAGCGCCCCCTTGTGGCCCGGACGCCGACGGTCTCGAGCGCACCGGAACCGGTCCGGCTCTCCCCCGGCGCCGGGCGCGTCGAGGATGACGCAGTGGAGCCGGGCCCACAGGCGGGCCCGGCTCCACTGGGCGAAACGGCGGTGGACGGCGGGCCGGCATGGACCGAATACCGGCGGGATTGCCGTCATGCGCGGCCCATGCGGGCCATGAAGACACGCCCCTTGCCCACCGGCGAAATGGCGTCGGCTCGCGAGGGAGCATGGGCC
This sequence comes from Streptomyces sp. NBC_00353, assembly GCF_036108815.1. Classification (NCBI taxonomy): domain Bacteria; kingdom Bacillati; phylum Actinomycetota; class Actinomycetes; order Kitasatosporales; family Streptomycetaceae; genus Streptomyces; species Streptomyces sp. NBC_00353. The sequence goes on from NZ_CP107985.1 coordinate 901,587, forward strand.
CCATCCGAATGGCATCGCATTCCCAGCCACCCATGACGGGGGACCCCGTAACTATCCTTTCGCACCGGCCCTGCCGGGGCCCATTTCAGCGCTTGAAGGCGTCCTTCGCCTTCTCCTTCGCTTGACGAATGTCACCCTTAGCCTTTTCGGCGCGACCCTTAGTCGTCAAACCCTCGTTGCCTACCGCACGGCCGGCGGTCTCCTCCACCTTGCCCTTGGCCTGTTCCACCTTGGCCTTGGCCTTCTCATCCTTGGCCACGACACTCACATCCCGCTTCTCACTCGATGGATAACTTCCACCTCAACCGTAAATGGCTCTGTAAACGCAATCTACCGACCGGTCGGACCGAAACGGGATTATGTGAAGTCTGGATGAGATTGAACGTCCTCAGGAATGGCCAGCGGGCACGGATTTACCTGCGGGTTCTCGGTCTTCGGCTACGAGTTCCACCGCGATGCTCTTCTCGGGCTCCCACTACTGATCGGTACGCTCGCCAACCGCGACCGAGTCGCGTGGCAACACGCCCGGTGTCGACGAGGAGCGCCATGATCAGATCTTCACCCGGGCCGCCAAGGCGACCGAGGTGCAAGTGTGAACATCGCTCAGCCGGCACAGAGCCACGTCACCGTGGCGGTCTGCACCGACCCGGCCGCCGCGCACGTGCCTCCAACCAGCGGGGACTGGCCGATTGGCGAGAGCACCCCGGCCCCAGGTGGCTGGCTCCGATCGCTGCTGGATTCCGAGGAGAGAAAGGTCGGTGCTGCTGCCGTTCACGGTTCGCCGCCACACCTCCGCCGGATCGGCGGCTCCCTATGAGTCGACGCTCTCCCGAGCAACTATGGCAGGTGACGGACCGTCACAGTGTGGTTCAGGCCACCTGCTCCCATGTCGCATATCGGGATCATTCCTCCCGGTCTTCATCGTCGGCCTCGTCCTCCCACTCGTCTTCCTCCACGTCCTCTCCTTCGTCCTCAGCATCGCCGTCTTCCGCGGTTTCGTAGTCGTCGTCATTCTCCGAGTCCTCGGCCTGTGCTGCTTCTTCCTCTTCCATGGCTTCTTCGTGTGACGTGACGACTTCACCGTCTCGGATCTCGCCGCGCCAGCCTTCCGGCTCCTCTTCGGTGAGACTGACGTACCGCTGGAAGTGCTTGAAGTCCAGCCGAACCCGGCGGCCCTGGGCCCGCCAAATATTTCCGGTCTTTTCGAAGAACCCGGAAGGGTAGTACTCCATGACCAGGACGATCCGCGTCAGCGTCGGCGCCAGTTCATGGAAACTTACGGCACCCTTGGTCGTCCCCTTGGCGCCTTCGGAGGTCCAGACGATCCGGTCGTCCGGAATCTGCTCCTGAACAGTCGCTTTGAAGCTGCGGGAAGAGGGGCCGACCTTGACCTTCCAGTCGCTGGCCATCTCGTCGCTCATCGAGACGCTGCGAACGCCCTTCGTAAAGCTGCTGAACTCGTCGTACTGGGTCCAGTAGTCGTAGGCCGTGCGAAGGGGCACGCCGACATCGAGGACCTCAATGATGTTCATGCTCTTGCTACTGCCGGACTTGCCCTTACCGCCGCCGAACGCCTCCTTGACCTTGCCCACGACGCTGTCCTTGAGGCCTTTGGCCTTCTCGGACAAGAACGCCTTCACGGGGGATTCGCCACCAAGGACGCGCGAGCCGATTTTGAGCAGTGACCCGCTGTCGGCGGCATCGGTGAGCTGCCCCGTGACGTCCGTGAGCTTGTCGCTGGCTTTCTCCGCGAGCCGTCCCACCTGTGCTTCAACGAAACCCGACAGCGCCTCACCCAGTCCGCCCGCCCCCGACCCCTGCGTCTCTCGCTCCTTCGTCTCCTTCCCAGCCATGGCGGGTTACCTCCGTCGATCGGCGCGCTTGGATGTCCTCTTCGCCGGCCGCCCTGAGGACGCCGCCCTCTTTGCGGGAGCCTGCTTCTTGGGGGCAGACTTCTTCGCTGGGGCTGCCTTCTTCGCGGCCGGCTTCGTCGCAGAGGACTTCCTCTTCCGGGATGGCTCCTTCGCCGCCGCCCCGGAAGAACTCCGGTCAGAGGGGGCCCTCTCGGGCCGAGCCGGCTTCCGGGAGCTTCTACGGCGCTGCGGGCGTTCGGGTTCAGGCTCCTCCTCTTCCTCCTCCGGTTCCTCCTCTTCCTCCTCCGGTTCCTCCTCTTCCTCCTCCGGTTCCTCCTCTTCCTCCTCCGGTTCCTCCTCTTCCTCCTCCGGTTCCTCCTCTTCCTCCTCCGGTTCGTACTCCTCCTCCGGCTCAGCTTCTTCCTTCTTGCCGAGGCTGGCCGTGCGGTCACGGAGCGTGTCCGAGAGCGTCCCCATTCCGCGAGTCGCAGCAGCTGTCACAGCCTTGCGGCCGGCCTCGAGGAACTCCCCCTTCAGCTGGTCCTGCAGTTCGGCCACCTGCGGGATCTCCCCCAGCCTGCGCATTCCCTCGGTAGCGAGCTGGCGCGGCTCAAGGCCGAACCGTTTGCCCGCCAAATAAGTCGCCACGCTCAGCGCGAGCTTGCCCTTCTTCGTGCGTCCCAGCACGTATCCGCCGACAAGGGCCGCGGCGAGAGTCACCTTGGTCTGATCGTCCATACGCACGTCACCTTCAAAGTTCCCGCGGGACCCGCCTGTGCCGCGCAAACTGCAGTTCTGTGGCTGTCAGTCGTCTCTGCCCTAACGGCGGCCACTGCCAATTTTGGGAGCGCAACGAAGGGGGAACCTAGTCCTGTCTCATTTCGGGCGGGGCCGGCCCTCTACAGCACCGCGAATCCGGCAACGTCGGCCGGTCGCCTCGGCACGAGAGCCATCACTCAATGCCGGTCCTGTACTCACAAGTCTCGCCCGTTTCGCGACAGTCGCATCTTGGAAAGCTTCGTTTCCTGCTGCGCGGGCGGGCCGCTGCGGCATCCGCGATTGCAGGTCACTGGCACCCGCGCCGACCACTGCAGCGGCCCCGGTGTGTGGCAGATACTTGATATGCCGTGACGCGGGCGCGGTCGTCGTGTCCTTCTACTGCGAGGTGGGTTCTGCCGCTATTCCAGCAGGTCCGTGAGAAGGGCCCGAGAGCCTGCCTGGCGCAGGAAGGTTGTGCAGGTGACGTCGTCTGCCGGGGTCGGTTCACAGCCCGCCTCCCCCGCCCCGGAGGTGGGGCTGGATGATGCCACCCTGGTGGTTCGCGCCCGTGACGGCGACATGCGCGCCTTCGAGGTGCTGGTGCGCCGTTATCAGGGGCCGATGTACCGCTTGGCACTGCATATGCTCGCCAGCCGTGGCGACGCCGAGGACGTGGTGCAAGAGGTGTTCCTGACCGCTTGGCGGCGGCTGGGGCAGTTGCGGGACGACGCAGCGTTCGTGGGCTGGCTCTACCGGACGACGAGCAACCGGTGCCTGAACATCATCCGGGCACGTAGACCCGTCGCGGAGGCTGACCTGGACAGTCGCGAAACTGCCGAGGCGGCTGGATCACCGGAGCGGGCGGCACAGGTGAGCGAGCAGCTGATCGCGCTCGCCGCCGCTTTGAAGCGGCTGACGCCCGAGCAGCGGGCATGCTGGCTGTTGCGGGAGGTTCACGGTCGCTCCTATGAGGAGATCGCTGGGGTTATGGGCACGACCCGTACGGCGGTGCGTGGACGCATAGCGCGCGCTCGAGTGCAGTTGGCGGAGGCGATGGCTCCATGGAAATGAGCGACACTCAGGGATATGTGCTGCCTTGCGGCCGCGATATGGAGGCGGTGTGGGAGCGGCTCGATCGGGCCGGCACCGGCCTGGGTGACACCCATGATCTCACCTGCGAGCACTGCACTGCGGCGCGGCAGAGTCTGGTGGTCCTGCAAGAGGTGACCGGCAAGCTCGCCTCGGAAGAGATCGGACCTCCGCTGGGCTTGACCGGACGGATCATGTCTGCGGTGCGCGCAGAGGTCCGCCGTCACCACATGCTCGCGCTGCCCGGCGCGGAGCCGGGCGGGGTGCAGATCAGCGAACAAGCGGTCGCTGCGGTGCTGCGATGCGCCGCCGATTCTGTCGACGGTGTGCGCGCACGGCGCTGCCGGATCTCCGTCACGGAGAGGGAGGGCGCGGTGGAGGTGGAGATGAGCCTCGCGGTGGCCTACCGCAGGTTTTCCGCCGACGCCGTCGACGAGGTGCGCGAGCGGGTCCGGGCAGCCGCTGCAGCACGGGTCGGGATAGCCCTGGTGCGTCTGGACCTGACCGTGGAAGACCTGTACGACGCATGAAACCCCGGGATCGGGCAGCAGACTGTTGAGAGAGGCTGAAGCACATGGACACGGTGTTCCCCATGGCAACGACCGTGCCGGACGACGAGGCACGGGCTCCCCGTGCCCAGTGGGTGATCACCGAGCCCGTGATCGCCGCAATTGCCGCCCGAGCCGCTGTCGGCGTCCCTGGTGTTGTGCGGCTCGAACCCGGCCTGACCGGGCTCGCTTCCCAGGTGGCGCGTTCGGTACGCCAGAAGATCAACGGCCTTGCCCCGGCCCCGACCGAGGGTGTGAGAATCACGGTCGACCACTCAGCCGTGCCATCGAGCCTGCGCGCGTCCATCGACATGGTCGCCTCCGGGTATGACCAGGCCGGGGCCGTGGGGCGGGCGGTTCAGCGCGAGGTCACGCGGGCCGTCGCCGATGCCACGGGTCTCGCTCCGCAGGCCGTCGTGGTGTCGATCATGGACATCGACTTGTATGGGACCGGTGCGTGGTGACTTCGAGATCAGAGCTGACACGCTCAATTCTGGCCGTCCTGGGCGGGATCCCCGGTCTGCGTCCGGCGACCCCCGCCACCACCTACGTCGGCTCACGCGTGCCGTGGAACCTCGACACCATGGCCGTCGGCATCGACGACGAACTGATCGAGATCCGCGTCGTCGCCCTTGCCCTCCCCCTTCCTCCGATCCTGCGCGAGGCAGAGGCCGCCCTGCACGCAGCGCTGCAGGAGACCCGGTGGAAGGACGCTCGGCTGCGCCTTGTCGTCACCGACATCGATGCCGCCGCGCTCACCCTTCTCGATCACGCGAGTGACGCGGGTGCCTGAAAGGCCATGACGTTCTCCCCTGGCACGGGTCGTTCAGGTGTGACGAGCGCGAAGCCGCCCCGTCCAGAGCCAGGAAACCGAGGAGAGCACCATGACGAACCCGGCCACCACCAATACTGCCGTGCCCTCCACTTTTGCCGCAGGCGACGCGGACAAGAGTGCCACCAGTGCACCTTCACCTGCGCAAGCTTCCGGGCAGGGTTCCACCACCATCGCCGATGTCGTCGTCCAAAAGATCGCCGGTCTCGCTGCCCGCGAGGTGCCCGGCGTATATGAGCTGGGTGGCGGAGCGGCACGGGCGTTCGGCGCAGTCAAGGGCCGTATCCCCGGAGCCTCCGCCAGCGCCGGACAGGGCGTCTCCGTCGAGGTCGGTCAGAAGCAGGCGGCCGTGGACCTGCAGATCCTGGTCGAGTACGGAGTGTCGATACCCGAGTTGGCCAAGGACGTCCGCAACAACGTCATCGACTCCGTCGAGCAGATGACCGGCCTGGAAGTCGTCGAAGTCAACATTAATGTCAATGACGTGCACATCGCCGCTGACGACAGTGACGGCGACGACCAGGACACCGGCGACCGCGTCCAGTAGCCGCTGCCAGGCCCCCGGCACCGCGCACGCCGTACGTCACCACAGTGAGCACGGGGCCTTACCACAGGCTCCATGCAGTACAACGGCCCATCTGTGCGTACTCGCACACCCCGACTCAATGCCGCATGGCCACCGTCAGGGCAACGTACGGCACCAAGGAGAATTGACATGACGTCCACTCAGATGGGCCTCCTGACAGGGCTCGTCCTCGGCGTCACCGCCGCGTTCGGCGGTTTCGAAGCCTTCCTCATCGTCCTCGTTCTCGGGACGGTTGGGCTGCTGGTAGGGCGATACCTCGATGGCAAGCTCGACCTCGCCCAACTCACCGGCCGTGACAGGGACGACTTCCATGGACACCGCGATCACCACGTCAGCTGAAGGAGAGTCCGGCGCGGCGCAGCGAGGCAGCACAACGATCTCCGACCGCGCTGTGGAACGTATCGCCGCCCGGGTGTTGACCGAAGTCGAGAACATCGGCGGAACGCCCGGCCGGGTGCTCGGCATCGAAGTCCCAGGGGAACACGCCGAAGACTCCGCCCGGGTTGCCGCGAAGGTCAGTGGCGACTCAGTTGCGGCGCTCGATGTTCGCCTGTCCGTCGCCTATCCAAAATCCGTCGCTCACACCACCGAAGACGCCCGCGCACGCTTGGTGCGCCGCGTTGCGGACCTCACCGGTCTGACCGTCACCCGTGTCGACATCACCGTCACTGCACTACACGCTCCCGACTCACCGACCAGGAGAGTCCGATGAAATGCCGGCCCCGCCGCACCATCCCGGCCACTCTCACCGCGCTGGTCCTGCTCGCAGCCTGCGTGCTCATCGCCATCGTCGCCATTCAGCTGATCATCGGTCAGAGCCCGCTCATCAACTACCGCTCCGTCACTGACACCCTGCACAGCACGCACTGGAGCGACGCCACCACCCTCATCGCCGCCGCAACATTCGCCCTGCTCGGGCTACTCCTGCTGCTCGCGGCACTCCTGCCGGGGAAACCGACCGTTCTGCCGCTGGCCGGTGACATGGACTCCGGCATCACCAGGCGTAGCCTGCGCCACGCTCTGCAGAACGCAGCCGCGAATGTCGACGGGGTCAGCAGAGCGAAGCTGAAACTGGGCCGCCGCACGATCGTCGCCCGCATCCGCACCCACCGGACCAACACCGCGGGGCTCACCGATGCCGTGCGCGCCGCCCTGGATCAGCGCCTGGACCAGGTCACCCCGCTCACTCGTCCGGCCATGAAGATCCGGCTCCGTGCCACCAGGAACACATCATGACCAGCCTCAACCGCCCAGTCCGCCTCAACCGCACCCTCCTCGCCGTCATCGGCGTCCTCCTGCTCGCCTCAAGTTCCTTCGCCCTGGCGGCTCACTTCGGCCAACTCACCTTCCTGGATTCGGACGCCACACTCACTCCCGCCACCGCCGAGCCGCCCACCTGGGCACTCTGGATTGCTGCCGCCACCGCCATCGTTCTGGGGCTGCTCGTCCTCCGCTGGATCGTCGCCCAACTCACGCGGCGCCCCAAAACCCACACCTGGCACCTCGAGCAGCACCCCGAGCGCGGCAGCACCGAACTGGCTGCGAACACTGCCACCGCCCCCTTCCTCAGTGAAGTCACCACCTACCCCGGCGTCCGCCACGCCCGCGCCACGCTCGCCGGAACCCGCCAAAATCCCACCCTCGCAATGGTGATCAGCACCGAGCAGGGCGGTGATCTCACCACTATCAACCGTCACCTCACCACCCACGGGCTGCCCCGGCTCCGTCAGGCGCTCGACCTCGACACCCTCCCCTTCACCGTCGAGTATCGCTTCACCACCCACGCCGGCACCCGCGCACACTAGACGTTGTGAGCGTAGATGCCTGCAGGGCTACCCGTGAGCAGCAGGGGAATGAAGGGGAAGTCGCTCAGCCCAGGCAGGATGAAAGCGCAGATAGTCCGCGGTGCGGCGCGGAACCACTGTGTAGGTGGGAGGGGGTTGCGTCCTGCAGCCCATGTTGCGATGTACGCGAGTTTTCGTCGTCATCCTCGGGTGCGCCGTACGCACTCCGTAACGGTGGCGCGGAGGCTACCGGTCCGCCGCATCAGATCTCTCTGGACACACGCCCCGTTTCCCGCAGTCATCAAAGAGTCCAGCGCGTCCTCGGCCGCCTTCAGGTCGCCGCTCTCCTCCAGGGCCCCGCGCACATGCGCCAGTAGTGCACGAGCCACGGTTTCGGCGGGTTCGGGATGCATGGTGAGAGGGTGGAGCAGCCGGTCATCCAGCCCGGAACGGCTTGCTCGCCAGGCAGCCATGCGCAGGAGAGTTGTCTGGAATCGGGCGGGTGGCTTATCGGCCCGCCATTCACGCGCCGCTGTCTCGACCAGACCACGAATCAGCGTGGCCAGCAGCACCGTGACTACCGGATCGAGGCACACGTCCGCAACTCTGACTTCGATGGTGGGGTAGCGGTGGGAGAGGCGCGCATCAAAGTAGATCATTCCCTTGTCGCGCAGCACTTCGGTGTCGAGCAGCGCCTGTATCTGCTCGTGATAGCGCTCCGCAGAGCCGAATACATCTGCCGGGCCTGCTGACGGCCAGCGGCCCCAGACCCTGCTCCGATAGCTGTTGTAGCCGCTGTCCTGGCCCTGCCAGAAGGGCGAGTTCCCACTCAGGGCCAACAGCACCGACAACCAGGGCCGCACGCGATCCAGCACGGCGACGCCCTCCTCGTCCGACTCCACCGACACGTGGACATGGCATCCGCATGTCAGCTGTTCCTGCGCGGTCACTCCGAAATGCTGCTCCAGCCAGTGATACCGCTCACCGGTTCCGATCGTCGGGCTGACAGGGAGCGGGGACGTGGCCAGCGCAACCACGGCGGCCCCCGCCTTGTCCGCGTGACCGGCGGCCTCCACCCGTCGGCGGATTATCTCTTCCGCCGACTCGTCCATGTCGGTTTGAGGCGGCCGGGTGGCAAATTCGAGTTGCTGGCGGTGCAGCTCGGACTCGAAGGCACATTCTCCTTCGGCATGTCGGTCCGCCATGGCCAGAACCGCTGTCGACAGTGCCTGCGGTTCATCGCTCTCCGCGTCGACCAGGAGAAGTTCCTCCTCAACACCCACGCTCCGCACAGCCGTGCCCTCTCTCCTCGGCTGACTGACCGATCCCTCCACAGAGCTCGTCGTCGCGCTCGCTCAACTCGTGGCTCGCCACAGGATCTGCCTGTCGTCGAGCCTCCGCATGCGGCTCGTCGAGCCTTCGACCGTCGGAAGACGGATCTGTGGCGCCCCGGCCCGTGCGTCGCCGGTGGCTGGTGTCGCACCAGGGATAGATGTGGCTGCGGCGACATGTACAGATGGCGACGGTGAAGCGGTCCGAGGCCACGGTGGTGCCATCGGTACCGGTCACCTCCACCGGCCCTTCCACCAGCCAGGGCCCGTTGTCGTTCAGGGTGATACGTCGCCTGGATTCAGGGGCGTTCGGCACGGATGACCACCAGTTCCTCACATGAATCGTCGGCCCTCATCAGTTGCCGTTCCTGGAGCCAGCTCTGCCTGGACAGGAGAACGGGCCCGAGCGGGACGCGCGCGCGTGCGCTGACTGTCGCTTTGAGGCCGCCGCGGGACAGTCGGCGCAGAGTGGCAGCGGGATCGCACAACCCGGAGTGCACCATCAGGAGCACGCCTGCGGTGCGCAGCGCGGCAGGGGCGCCGTCGCAGACACGGTCCACGACCGCCCGGCCGTCGAACCCCGCGTCCCAGGCTTGCGACGAACCATGGGTAGGCACCCGGGCGTGCGGAGCCGGGACGTACGGCGGGTTGCAGAGAATGAGGTCGTAGCGGCGGTCCTGCATGGCAGAGGCCAGATCGCTGTGGCGAACAGTGATGCGCTGGCGGTGCAACAACGCGTTGAGCCGCGTGGTCGCCACGGCACAGCGCGCGATGTCCACGGCCGTCACCCGTCCACCGAGCTGAGCGGCGCGCACGGCCAAAGCGCCGCTCCCCGTTCCGAGATCCAGCACATGCGCACCCGCTGCAATGTGTTCCCGGTCCAGGGCGGCCATCAGCAGCCGCGTGTCGTGCTGCGGCGCGTAGACGCCGGGCAGCGTGATCACAAAAGGGTAGGGGAATTCTGCTGTTTCTGCAGACTCGGAAGCCATGAAGGAATCTCCCTGTGAGACTTTCACGCGCCATGGCCCGGTGGTCGAGATGGCAGTGCGGCACCTCTGACCGACCGGAGATGTGCTGCGCGTTGGTCGCCGGTTGCCTTCAGCCTTCCTTCCCGGCTCCCTGTGCCCGGGACGGGTTCGTACGCAGCGCCTCATGCATCGATTCGGCGTTGCCTATGCACCTTCGAACCCCGGGCTCATCCTCTTCATGTTCCGCTCTTCGCCTTCGGCCTGAGAAGGTGTCGTCTCGCTCATGGGCGTCCCCCTCGGCGTTGGCTCGTAGTCCGGGTAGGAACACCCATCACTGCCTGGTTACACCGTCCTGACGGACCACTCCAGTCATCTCAGGATGCCTGTGATTGCGCCTGACGGCAGGTTCACGGGGCCGGCCGCCAGCACGGAGTCATCCTGAGGACGGGCCCCCGGCAACTGATAACGGGCGGCCACCAGCGCACTGTCGATGTCCCCCGTGCCCGTGGCCACACACAGCGTGTATGCCACATCGCCTATCCGCTGCCGGGCGTCACGGGCGCCGCTCTCGGCCTCCAGCACCATCAGAGTCTCGTACTGCTCGATCAAGCTCCGCAGTACGGCCGGGTGAGCCATCAACATGGACGATCCTTCCGCTCGACAACTCTGGACGGGCCGTTGGCCTGACCGGCCGACTACCCCGAGCTGCGGCGGCCACACTTCCGACAGCGCGACCGCGGCGCCGGTGCGGAGTGGGAGCGGGGCCCTTTCGTACCGCGAAGTGACGACGGCTCACATGCGTCACCCGTGCTTACGGGGCGTGCCCTTCACCTCTTGCCTCTCGTTGCATTCGCCGCGCGGGCGATGGCGCCGCTCCTCCAGGTGCTGCCTGCTCCGCAGTGGTGGGACGGGCGAAGTGATTGCCCGCAGATACATACGGCCGATCCGGCGGATCTCCTCGAGCGCGTACGGGGTCTCCCTGCTCTCGCGCTGGAGCTTGCGAAATAAGTCCGCCATCACTGCGGTGAGCGGCGCATGGCGGGCGAGGATTGCCGCGGCTGCCGCCTCCGGGATTCCCCTGGGTCTCTCGCCCTGGGCGTACGCGCGCACTTGCTCCTCGCGGTCGTCCCTTCCCGTACCCGTACAGGGCATTGCCAGACCGTAGTCCGCAAAGAAAAGGCGCTGGCCGTCGGTCAGGATGCCCTCTCCACCATGGCGCAGGCCCGGTCGGCGGCTTCGCCGCCGGCGTCCATCTGCTCGCCCAGCCACTGGTGCAGGTTCTGTGGGATGTACTCCAGGAACAGCGCGACGCTCGCCGAGGACTGCTGGAGAGCCTCGATCCGGCGTCGTGCATGCGATCCGCCGCCCCAGTAGGCGACGGCCCGTTTGGAAGGCAACGCGCCGGAGCCGTCGGTACACGCGGCGTGGCCGTGGCGGTTGTCGTCGAAGGTGCCCATCCACTGGCGCTCCTGCCTCAGCAGGTCGAGGTCCACGTCGGCCACCGCGTACTGGTCGTCGAGCGGGAGCCGGTCGGTCTCGGCCGGACGGACCCCGTTCTCGTAGATCACGGTCTGGCCCTCCCAGGAGAGGTGAGCGGTCGACTCCCCCAGCCCGCAAGCCGCGTCTCCGGCCTGTGCATGCGAGGCGTCGACTTCGCGCTCCCCCAAGGGCCTGGTTCGAGTGACCATCGATCAGTCAACCCTCGCCGGTCCCGACGGCCGTCATCTCCCCCTCGCCGCGCGCCTCGGCCGCCAGACCCCAGCGTTACGAGGGCCGGGAGGCGCTCCGCCGAGCGGGCGCACTTCCGATGAAAGACGTAGGAAGGGACATCCTCCTCGCACGGTCGTTCGAATATTGGAGGCGACTCCCGTGCGCACACTCGGTGCTATGCGGCATAGACCCGGTATGCCCACCTTCGTAATGAATGGCAGAATTTTTGCAAGGGAGCTGCGAAGAGTTTTCGCGTTCGCAGACCGGACCCCACCCCCCATAGGCAGGCAGGCCTACTCATGCCCAAACATCCAAAGCCATCCCAGCCACCGCACGGCGAAGGTCCGAGCCGGCACAAAGGAACCCAGCAGCACGGCTGGGCGTCGGACGTGGACGAGACTCGCCAACAGGACAATCCAAGCGCGCATCGCTCCTTCCACCCCGAGGAGCACGCACCCGGCCCGGGACGCGGCAGGAAGATCTCCAAAGAGGAAAACAAGGACGTCCCCGGCGACACCGCGAAAAGCACCGGTCGCAGAGGCGAAGAGCGCGCCAAGGGTTCCGAGGAAGGCATGCACGACACGGGCCGTAGAGGCCGTTCACAGCGCCCCAGCGGCACCAAGGACGCCTCGGCAACCACGGGGGTGGACCCTCAAGATCCTCCCGACAAGAAATCCAGGCAGGGGTAGGCCCACTCCATCGGATCATGCCGGGCTCGCGGCAGGGCTGATCCGATAGACAGGCCTCCAGCCACCTGAGGAGATGCGGCGGCAGAACGCACCAGCTCCGTTCCCTCAGAGTTCTGCGTTCGTCCTGGGCCCGCCGGCAGTCGGCGCAGTGCGCTGGCTGCCGGCGGCCGAGCAATCGAACGACCTCGACAGCGGAGCCGAATGCGTAGGAGGCGATCATGGCCGTACGACACCAGCTCATCCTCCGTAAGCCAGGTGTGGTGTGGTCCCTCCTCGAGGACGAAACGCGCTACGGCGACTGGGTCGTCGGCACGCACGAAACCGGCCCGGGGGAAGGCCGATGGCCCGAGGTCGGATCTACGATCGACTACACGGTGCGTCTGGGCCCCAAGGAGTTCCAGGGCCACACCACCGTCCGTCGCATCGATCGGCCCGGTGCACTCGAACTCGAGGCCGACAACGGTCCGCTCGGCACAGCACGAATCTCCTTCGACATCCGGCCCTGGGGCGACAACACCCTCGTGATTGTCGACGAACACCCTTTGCGTGGGCCGGGAGGGCAGTTCCACAACGCCGCCCTCGACGCCCTCCTGCAGATCCGGCACCGCACCATGCTCGGGCGACTGGCCAAGGTCGTCGAGGACATGCCGCCCGACGCCGACCGCCCGTGACGCACTGGCGACTAACCGCAATAGCGGTACGGAACAGCCGTCCGTCAGCGACGGCTCCGAACCGGTCGAAGTGCCCGCGTGTCGTTCGTTCCCGGGCCGTCGGGCGGGGCCTCGGCCGGCTCTCTCGGCGGATGCCCGGCGATCCGCCTCCGGAGGGCTCAGTCCCCGAGCCGGGGCGAGGTGACGGTGAACAGTCCACCCTCCGGGTCACGCAGCGTGATCCAGCGATCGGTCTCGGATTGCTCCACGGGAGAGACGCTGCTGCCTCCGAGGCCAGTGGCCGTGTGAACGGCAGCCTCGATGTCAGGCACCCGGAAATGGACGTGCCAGCGCGGTCGGACCTGCGGGTCGGGAGCAGCCTCCACGGCTCCGCCGCTGAGCCGCGCCACCGTGTCTTCGCCGTGACGGAGCACGACGTGATCGTTTTCGTAGGCGACTTGGCAGCTGCCCGGTCGCTCGCCGCCCCAGTCGAGGACCTCGCCATAGAAGATGGCGGCATCGAAGGCATCTCTGGTACGCAGTTCGAGCCAAGCGGGGGCCCCTTTGCGACCCACCCCCCAGTCCGGGATGACCTCTCCCTCCCAGATCCCGAAGACTGCGCCGTCACGGTCCGCGGCCAGTGCCGCCCGGCCGGTGCCGAAGGAGAGGGGGCCGACGGCCAGCGTGGCGCAGCGCTCGCGGATCCGTGCTGTGGTCACATCGGCGTCGTCAACGGCGAAGTACGGCGTCCACACCACGGCCACAGCGAGATCCCGTGCGAGCGCGCCGATACCGGCGACCGGAATCCCCTCGTGAAGACCGACGGAGCAGGCGTCCCCGACCCGAGCTCGGCGGAACGTCCAGTCCAGGACAGAACCGTAGAACTGCTGCGCCGCTTCGAGATCATGGGTCATGAGGCTGACCCAACACGGAGCGCCGAACATCGCGTGGCTTGAGGTTGACATGCCTGCCATCTCCTCCACCGTCACGTACTACCGGCACGTCCCACAGTAGCGCCGGGCAGGTCGAGCCACTGGGGCTCAGCGCCCTACCGGCCGCGACACGACAGGTGTCGCGGCCGCCCATAGGCTGTTTTGTGCCGAGGGCCGGTTTGCAAGAGACCTCGCCCGGCCAGGTACCACCTGATTCGGAGCCGCCACATGGACCGAACTCAGGTGGATTTCCTTCTGGAGGTTTCTGTCATGTCCGATTGGCGATCGCGTGCGGCCCGAGCGGGTAAGTGGCCGCTGAGCCCGGGCGGACACGGGCCGGACCCGGCCCCCGAGCATTCGATGGATCCACGGGCGGAACAGGAGGAGCCCCCCGCGTCGCTGGCCCGCAGTGTGGTGGACGCGGCGATCTACCGTGCCGGACGGCGGATCGCGACGCCCTCGACGCTGGAGGAGATCTACGAGCGGCTTCCGGGGGAACCTGGCACCATGGCGTGGATCGGGCTGTACCGCCCTTCCCCCGCGCAGCTGTGGGAGGCGGCGGAGCAGTTCGGGCTGCACGAGCTGGCCGTCGAGGACGCCATCGTGGCCCACCAGCGGCCGAAACTGGAGCGCTACGGGGACACGCTTTTCGTCGTGCTGCGCTCGGCCCGGTACATGGACGAGGCCGAGGAGGTGGACTTCGGGGAACTCCATCTGTTCGTCGGCCCCGGATTCGTGCTGACCGTACGGCACAGCCAGGCACCCGACCTGGCCATCGTCCGCAAGCGACTGGAGGGCGACCCCGAGCTGCTGGCGCTGGGCCCCGAGGCGGTGCTGTACGCGATCCTTGACGCGGTGGTCGACGGTTACGCGCCCGTGGTGGCCGGCCTCCAGCACGACATCGACGAGATCGAGACCGAGGTGTTCGGCGGCGACCCGAAGGTCTCCCGCCGCATCTACGAACTCTCCCGCGAAGTCGTCGAGTTCCAGCGCGCCACCCGGCCGCTCCTGACCATCATGCGCGGGCTCGAGGCCGGTTTCGAGAAGTACGGCACGGACGAGGAACTTCAGCGTTACCTGCGAGACGTCGCCGACCACGACACCACCGTGGTCGAGCGCGTGGACAGCTTCCGCGAGATGCTCGGCGACATCCTCACCGTCAACGCCACTCTGGTCAATCAGGCCCAGAACGAGGAAATGAAGCAGCTGGCCGAGGCCGGCCACGCACAGAACGACGAGATCAAGAAGGTCTCCGCCTGGGCGGCCATCCTCTTCGCGCCCACCCTCATCGGCACCGTCTACGGCATGAACTTCGACCACATGCCCGAGCTGCACTGGGTCCTCGGTTACCCCTTCGCCCTCGCCCTGATGGCCGTGGTCTGCGTCGGCCTATACGTAGTTTTCAAACACCGCGACTGGCTCTAGCAACCCCGTGGCCATCGCGCCGGATCAGCACGAGGTCGACGCCGTGGGCACGCAGCGTGCCAACCGCGACGACACCCGGCTGCTGCCTGGTAAGCCGACCGGCCGACGCCAGGACGCAGACCGTCGGCAGACAGCGTCCTGCCGGCGTCCCCACCACCGTCAGCAGGTTGTGAACGTCGGAAAGGCATCAAGGTGCTGCGACCTCGACACGTCAATAGGACGCGAAATATTTCTTCCGGAACGCCCAGGTCGCCGCCCGGGCATCGAACATCGGCTCTCATGGGAGTTGATGTTCTGGTATTTCGCGGACGGTACCCCACCCCCTGAGCGCATCGTCACTGCAGAGGACACCATCAGCGTCGCTGCGGCGCACCAGCTGATCGGCGAGGGCACCGCCGTGCTTTTGGCGCGGCGATTACCCGTCCGCGCGCAGGCTCCTTGCCGCCCTGAACCATCGCGCCGAGCGCAGGCACTCGGCCTTGGTCCAAACCGTTCCTGGGCAGTGAGCAGGAGTGAGTCCTGGATCACTGGCGCGCCCCGAACGGTGTTGGGCGCGCTGGTCCTCCGCTTTCGCGTCCCGGTCGGCGACGCATATCCCGTATGCGGTCCGTCCCGGGCGGGCGGGATCCCTACGACCTGGCCATATGGGTGTGGCCAGAGGCGACGGGGAGGCCCCGCACCATCTCGCTGGTGACACGGGGGCCCCGACCGCTGACGCCACACCCGGCGTCCCAGATCGCACCGAGAACATTACGCACACCCCGCCAGACATACCGACAGACCGTCACACCGTTCACCCAATCGTGGCCAACTGCGCCAAAGCAGCTCGCGTGCGCAGCAGTTGTGAACCCCTGCCGAGGCTTTTCGGCTGCACCGCCGGGAACATGCGCGCCGGGCGCGGCTGCTCGGCATGCTGCTCATTCCCTATGAGGGCGACTGGACGATCTCGCTGTGCCGCGGCCCCCGGGCGCAGGATGCCTGCGCCCACGCGCACGGCCTGTGCGCAGGGCCCGGAGTCGGCTCACTGCGTGAATTGCTCGGCGTGATCGGCGCGTACGAATGGCGCAGGAAAGGCGTGGAGATGCCGGCGCTCGGCGGCAACCGCATCCACCCGCACTACGGGGTCTTCTCCCCGGTCCACAGCGAGTACGTCGACCTGGTGGCCGAGACCAAACTGCCCGCGGGGGACACGGCCTTCGACATCGGCAAGGGAACGGGAGTGCTGTCCGCCGTCCTCGCCCGTCGTGGAGTGCGCCGCATCGTCGCCACCGACCAGGAGGTGCGCGCCGTGGATTGCGCCCGTGACAACGCCGCCCGCCTCGGCCTGGCCGACGGGATCGACGTTCGACATGCCCTAGGAACGGTTGCCTGAGCCTCAGCTACCTCGGCTCCAGCGCCTGTGGGCAGACCAGGGCTGTCGTGGGCGGGAGCTTCCGAGAGCGACAATTGTGGGTGGGTGCGGTGCTGGTCGGTTCACGGAGTCAGGTCGCGAGATCCTGCCCGATGGACCGGGTTCCGGGCCGACAGGAGACGACGATGAACGGATCGGTCCGTGTCGGACAAGTTGTCGGGGTACCACTGCGGATGCACTGGAGCATGCCGCTGCTGGTGATCCTGTTCGCGTACGGTCTTGGCCGCCAGACCCTCCCGGCATGGACTCCAGGGCGTTCGGATGCGGTGTACACGTTCGCCAGTGCCGTGGGGGCCGTCCTGCTCATGGGCAGCCTCCTGCTCCACGAGACGGCGCACGCTGCGACTGCCCGCAGGAAGAAGATCGCGGTACAGGATGTGACGCTGTGGGCCCTGGGTGGGATGACCCGGATGGGGCGACCGCAGACAGCGGCGGTGGCTTTCGCGGTGGCGGTCAGCGGGCCACTCACCAGCCTGGCCATCGGGGGCGTCGCGCTCGGAGCGGGAATCGGACTGCATTCGATGTCCGGCTGGGCGGTGCCCGCCGCCGTGCTGGTGTGGCTCGGCTGGGCGAACCTGTTCCTGGGGGCATTCAACCTACTGCCCGCTGCGCCGCTCGACGGCGGAAGGGCGGTGCAGGCGCTGTTGTGGTGGCGCACCGGAGACCGGGACCGTGCGGATCGGGCTGCCTCCCGAAGCGGTCAGGTCATGGGCGGGCTACTGATGGCCTTCGGCTGGATCTCCCTCCTCCGCGGGGTGCCGGGCGGGCTGTGGCTCGTCCTCGTCGGTCTCTTCATCACGGTCGTCGCCGGCGCCGAACGGCAGCGCGCCGTGATCCACACAGCGCTGCGGGGCGTCAAGGTCGCCGATGCCATGTCCAGCCCGGTGACCACCGGCGCCGACTGGCTGACCATCCGGCAGTTCATCGACGACGTGGCAGTGAACTCCCGCCATTCCTCCGTGCCGCTGCTCGATTTCGAGGGCCGTCCCAGTGGGATCGTTGAAGTACGCAGGCTTGCCCGGATACCGGGAGCGCGCCGGGAGGCCGTGCGCGTGCGCGAGGTGGCGATGCCGCTCTCACAGTGCGCGGTTGCCGCCCCGACTGATCTTCTGAGTGAGACTCTCGAGAAGCTCCGCCCGGGTGGTGGCATGCGCATTCTCGTCGTGGACGGGGGCCATCTGGTGGGGATCGTCACCGCGAAGGACATTTCACGGATGATCCAGCGGCACGGGTTGGGGGGCCAGGGGCCCGACTGAGTTGGGGGCCCGCAGCGTCGTCGGCGATGGTTGGCAGGGGCTGGCCCTGGTGTTGCGCCGCGAGGGCACGCTCGGGCGTGCGGCAGCTCACCTGCTCGCGGACCCGGCCCTGACGCCAGTCCCCCAGCGTGCTGCGCTGCTGTGCATGTTGAGGAGGCAGGCGCCCCAGGGGCGGGGCATGAGAAGGTGCGGTTCGACCCGGCATTGGGGGAAGAATGGGACTGACCTACGGCTACGACATCTACCTGCGTCCCCAAAACGTCGCCAAGGCGCTGGCCAATCTGGCCGAACTGGCGCCACCGGCCTCTCACGTGCCGCCGCTCGATGTCATCCTGCCCGGCGGTGACCGGCTCGTCCTCCCGTTCACGTCCCACTTCAAGAGCGAGCCGGTTGTCTGCTCCACAAGCAGCACGCTCGAGCTCGACACGTCCCTCATGTTCGACGTCGATGACGCACTGCGCGAGTACGCGGAGACGGGCGGCCCTGAACCCGAGGCGGACGGGCGCATCCAGATCGGGTACGTCTACGCGACGATCCGGTTCGAGTCCTTCCTGCACCCTGGTTACGCGTCGGTGGAGTGCTGGGCAGCGACGTCGGGGATGAGCCGCTTGTTCGCGCGGTCGACCAACATCAGGAAGGTGTTCACCGACCTCACCGCCGCCAGCGGCGGAGTGTGCTGCCTGTTCGACACCGGCGACGGCGGCCCCGAGCAAGTGTGCTGGCTCAACGGTGAGACGACCCAGGAGATGGTCTCCGGTCCCCGCTTCCCAGATCGGCGAGCACTTGTGGCGACTTGGCCCGCCCCCGAGAAGTGAGCGCCGGTGCCCTTTGACCAGGCACAACCCCGGACGGACCATCCGGGTCCCGTCTTCAGGAGGAGCCCATGCATGACTTGGCCGCCGTCAATGGCGGGTCTTCGGGAGAGGAATGCGGACCGAAAAGTTCCGCCCGTGCCTACACCATCAGGTGACAGTCACATCACTCAAAGCCTCACCCGCCGGAAGACGTCCTGCCCTGAGCAATCAGGCTTGCACAAATGCCGTCCTCTGCCGGCTTCGCACCACGGTCGCGCTTGCCGTCGCTCACCACGGTTGTCTGCCTCAGGTGGTACGACGTGGTACGCGCTCCGGAGCTGAACTTGTCCTACCTTCCAAGGCGTGGGTCCGAGGCGGTCATTCGTACGATCGTCGGCCCCAGGGGTTCCGGGTATGGCCGTATGGCTATGAGCTTGTCGCCGTCTGATGGCTCAAATGACTTGGTCGCCCGGAGCCCCGCGACGACTCGACCGCTACTTGGGATATGCGACTCGATCGCTGCGTGGGACAACGTCGGCGAGGTCGTCTGCGGGACTGCAGTTGGACGACGATCTGGCGGAGGTGACCGTGCCCCAGATCTGGCCGGCGTGGACATCGGCAAGGAACACCACCACTGCGTGGTGATCGACGCGCGAGGCGAACGCCTACTGTCGCGGCGAGTCCTGCCTCTGGCACCCGCGACCTACGAGGGGTGGCTTCGCCGCTGGGGCTGCAACATCCGGGGGTGTTGCAGCTGTCTGTAACCGGACACCCCGGACAGCTCCCCACAGCCACCACGACCACACGGTGGCTGTCACCGAGCTCGCCAACCGCACCGGGGCGCAGGTCCACGAGTCGTCGTCGACGCCGAACATCGGCCGCTCCGCAGGTCCGACTCGGAGAGGGCTGCACCGGTGCGCAGCCCTCTCATGAAACGCTTCCCTGCCTGGCTCACTCGTCGGCCTCTGGG
Source organism: Streptomyces sp. NBC_00353 (assembly GCF_036108815.1). Classification (NCBI taxonomy): domain Bacteria; kingdom Bacillati; phylum Actinomycetota; class Actinomycetes; order Kitasatosporales; family Streptomycetaceae; genus Streptomyces; species Streptomyces sp. NBC_00353. The sequence continues at coordinate 921,174 of NZ_CP107985.1, forward strand.
CCGTACTCCGGGAGCGTCCGGTCGATGACGGCGGCGATGCACTCGAAGTCCCGGTCACGTGGGGAAGGTTCAGTCCGGCCGAGTGCATCGAGTCGCGGAATTCCAGTCCTCAATTGTCACTTGCATGCCATACGCTGCCTCTTCGGCGGCGTCCACGCACCCGCGTCGGTGCGAGGGGGGACGCGCGGCCTGTTCATTTCCGCCCGGTGAGCACCGGGCTTCTTCTGTGGGGGGCATCACTGTGCGCAGGCGCAGCATCTCGACCGCGACGGCACTCGCGGTCGTCCTCAGTTCCGCGTCTCTGGTAACGGGCGTGGCGAGTCCGGCGGCGGCCGACTCCGCGAAAACCCTGCCGGTGAAATCGGTCGGCGACATCGTCGTGGACGGCACCCACCAGCGGGTCTACATCTCCGATCCGACCGGCGGCAAGATCGTCGTCACCGACTACACGGGCACCGTGAAGGCGACGCTGACCGGGCTCTCCGGCGTGACCGGCCTCGCGCTGTCCGCCGACTCCGGGCAGGTGTACGCGGCCGTGAAGAACGGCAACCGGATCGTCTCGGTGGAGACAGGGACGTACACCCAGACCGCGAGTTACCCGGTCGGCGCGGCTCCCGGCGACCTCGAGGTGGTGGACGGCCGGGTCTGGTTCACCTACGACACCAACCTCGGCTCGCTCGACGTCTCCGGCGCCGAGCCCGTCGTCCACCTCGCCCAGCGCGGCGACGTCGACTTCTACGGCGCCTTCGGGATGTTCCTGGCTTCCGATCCGGCCGTCCCGGGCGTGCTGGCGGCGGGTAACGGCGGCAAGCTCGCCGTGTACGACGTCTCGGCCGACGGAGCCACGCTGCGGGTCAAGGGCGATATGGACACCGCGGTGAGGCAGCTGGACCTGACGCCCGACGGCAGCCAGGTCCTCACATCATGGGGCGACCCGGACTACGGCTACGGCCTCGGCGCCTACTCGGCCACCGACCTCACCGAGCAGGCCGGTTACCCCATCGACGCCTACCCGAACGCCGTGCGGGTCGCGCCCGACGGCAGCGTCGCGGGCGGCAGCTCCTCCTGGTACGAACCCGACGTCCACATCCACCGGACCGGTGACCCCACGCCGACGCGGGAGTACGACTTCCCCAACACCGGCAACAGCAGCGGCGCCGACACCCTCGTGGACGGAGCACTCGCCTGGGCTCCTGACACAAGCCGGGTCTTCGCCGTCTCCGTGAACACCTACGGCACGTACACCCTGCGCGCCCTGACCGACCCCACCAAGGAGCTGCCCACCCTCAAGGTGTCGGCCCCCACCAAGTGGGAACGAGCCAAGAAGCTCGCCGTCACCGGCAAGCTGACCTCGAAGACGTCCCTCGCCGCGGGCACCAGCCTGAAGGTGACCCGCACGGACATCGAGTCGTCGAACGGCAAGGCACTGGCCGCCGTCAAGACGAAGGCAGACGGCAGCTTCTCCTTCACGGACACCCCCTCCGTCGGCGGCAAGGTCACCTACAAGGTCTCCTACGCGGGCGACGCCACGCACGCGCCCGCCTCCGGCTCCGACGCGGTGGAGGTCTCGCGCAAGGCCACCTCGCTGAGCCTGAACAACAACGGCAAGCTGTACTCGTACGGCAAGGACGTCACTTTCACCGCGCACCTCGGTGCGACGTACAAGAGCCGCACCGTCGCGATCTACGCGGACCCGTTCGGCACCGACAAGCCGAAGAAGCTACTGAAGACGGCCAAGGTCAATTCCAAGGGCAACGTGTCGGCGATCGTCGACATGACCCGTGACACCACCGTCACCGCGGTCTTCGCCGGCGACGCCCGCTCCGCCTCAAAAACCGTGAAGTCAACGGCGTACGCCCACGCGAAGATCTCCACCACCGTCTCCAAGCACTACAAGACGGGCAAGATCGGCTCCACGACGTACTACTACTTCCACAAAAACACTGACCCGGTGTTCACCACAACGATGAACTACTACGCCGGCCGCAAGCAGCGCTTCCAGCTCCAGGTGTACTACCAGGGCTCCTGGTACGACTCAGGCTCCCAGTACTTTGCCCTGGCCACGAACGGCAAGTCGGCCGTGCGCCTGGAGGCAGCGGGCGAGTCCGGTATCCGCGCCCGAATGCGCTCGTCGTACATCAACAGCTCCTCCGGCGACACCGTCAACTCCACCACGCACGGCGCTTGGAAGTACTTCACCTTCACCAACTGAGCCCATCCCGAAGCGGAACCGGTACGGCCCCCGACTCCACCGGGCCGTACCGGCGGCGGCGCAGAGGCGGCCGTGTGCGTCGCAGGGAAGTCGCGCTGCCCGCCCTCGGCCCCGGACAACGCACCCACAGATGCGCGACGTCCTCCACGCCGCCGTGTTCCGCGACCCGGTGACGCCTTCGACACCCACGGGACGAACGCAGGCACGTCCTATCGTGCGGGGGGCGACTGATCTCGGCAATACCCGACCAGGAGTCCGTCCCGACGAACAGCCCAGACCTCGAACAGGGCCTGGGCATTGACCTTCGTGAAGATCCGCCCGAACAGGGCCCGGTCCGCCGCCTCGGAAGCAGGGCCGTCATCCATCCACTGCGACACCCTGGTGTCCTGGAACAGAGCGACGAAGGCCTCTTCATCCTCGGACGTACGACTCCAGGAGCAGCCGCTCGGTGCGCAGAGTCGGGGTCCCAGACGTCGACGCCACCCACGCGGTATCAAGGGCGGGAAACCACTTCACCTGCACCGATATCGCCCTCCCCGTCGCCATGCTGCCCATCCCCGGAGCCGCAGACCGAGCCTCGTACGCAGCCAACGGTGCGAGACGAGCCACTGGTCGCCGACCGCCCAGGGAAAGGCCAGTTCTGGTGGGAGTTGCGGCGCCTCAGGGATTTCCCGCAACTGATCTTGGAATGAAGGTTGGTTGTCAGGACTGGATCCTGGGGACCACTGGGGCGCTCCCTCGCCACGGTCGCGTCGTTCTCGCGGACTGTCCGGTTTGGTCACTTGGTGTCCAAGGTGCCCAGGGCGCGACGGGTGGCGGGCGGATCTGTCTGGGGAAATGAGCGGCAGAGTCCGCCTGCTATGGTGCGCCGATGTCAGCGATCAAGAGGTTCCAAGTCACCTTTGACTGCGCAGAACCGGAGCGCCTCGCTCGTTTCTGGTGCGAGGTGTTGGGGTATGTCATACCGCCGCCGCCGGAGGGGTTCGCCACCTGGGACGATTTCAACCGCACCCTGCCTCCTGTGGAGCAGGGTTCATGGTTCGCCTGCAGTGATCCCTCAGGCGTGGGCCCGCGCCTGTACTTCCAGCGCGTCCCCGAAGGCAAGATCGTCAAGAATCGGGTGCATCTCGACGTCCGGGTCGGCACCGGGCTCGTGGGGGACGAGCGCCTCGCCACGCTCGAAGCTGAGTGCGCACGACTGGTCGCGCTCGGCGCCACCCACGTGCAAACGCTGTATGCCGATGAGGAAAACGAGTCGTGCATCCCAATGCTGGACATTGAGGGCAACGAATTCTGTATCGACTGAGCATTCTCCGAGCCGGGGAGGCGGGGAGCCGCCTCTCCTGGGCCTCTCTGGTCTCGTACGGGGCGGGAGTTACCCCGTGAGGGCGAGGTTGTGCAGCCGGGCGCTGCCGAGCATGGCGGTGTGAACGCCGTCGCCTTTCAGACGGCAGTCATGAAGGATCTTCCACGCCTTCATCCGCGCGAAGGCGTGCTCGACGCGGGCCCGGACCTTGCGGTGGGAGGTGTTGTGCTCCTCTTTCCAAGCTGGCAGTTCGGTCTGGCCGCGTTCACGTCGGTGCGGGATGAGCAGGCCGGCCGCCGTCCGCGATGACCGTGACCCGGCCGACGGCAGCCTTCGCACCAGAAAGTTCCCACGCCTTGCAATCGTTGCGGTTACCCGTGACCGGTCGGCCGACGGTGACGACGAGTCGGGTATCGGCGTCGATGACGACCTGGTGGTTGGTCGAGTACCGGAGACGTGTGGTCCCAAAGTCTTGTCCACCGGCAGCCTGGCGACAGGTGGCCGCCGCCAGGAGCGACGACACGCGCCGCAGCAGCCCTTCGGCCCCAAGGTGCCGTGGAAGGATCTCGGCGAGCCGGACGGCCGACCAGACCGGATCGAGAACACGGTGCGTGGGAGAAGAGATGTCCCTTCCGGACCCGGGGCGGGAGGCCGAGGCCGCGGCGGCCCTGGGCTTCGACCTCAGCGAATGCGTTGAGGAGCCCATTCATCTGCTGGGCAGGATCCAGTCCCACGGCACCCTGCTGGCGGTGGAGGCCGATACCGGCACCGTGGACACCGCAGCTCTGAACACCGGTTGCTTGCTGGGGATCGAGGCCCAGGAGTTGGTCGGGGGACCCATCACGCGGGTGCTGTCCCCCGAGGACTGGGCCGAGGCTCTTGAGGTCAGCGCTCAGCACGAGGCGGCAAGCCTGGTTCTCCCTGTCACCGTCCACGTGGCAGGCGCACCCAGGATGTTCGACGTGACCGCACACCGGCAGGGGCCCCTTCTGATCCTGGAGTGCGAGCCGCGAGCCGTCGCGTTGCCACATTTCTCGCGCTACTACCAGGGGGTTAGGCGAGCCCTGACACGGCTTCGGTCGGCGACGACGACAGCCGAATGCTGCCAGGCGGCCACCCATGAGATCCGGGCGCTGACCGGCTTCGACCGTGTGGTCGCCTACCGCTTCGAGGGCGAGGACGGGCCAGGAGAGGTGGTCGCGGAGGAACTCACCGACGGCCACGAACCCTGGCTGGGGCTCTGGTTCCCCGCCAGTGACATCCCGCCCCAGGCGAGGCGGCTCTACCGCGACAACTGGATCCGGGTGATCGCTGACGTGGACGACGTCAGTGTGGGCTTGCACCCCCCGCGACGGGCAGGCTCAGGCCTGCCACTGGACCTGTCGAATTCCGTACTGCGCACCGTGTCCGGCTTCCATCTGGAGTACCTGCGGAACATCGGTGTGAAGTCGTCGATGTCGGTGAGTGTCCTCCGGGAGGGCGAGCTGTGGGGGCTGATCGCCTGTCATGGCGACGCCCCCGCCACCATTCCCCCGGAACTGCGAGCGGTATGTGAGTTCTTCGGTGTCGCTTTCTCCCTGCAACTCGCGGTCATCGAAGAACGAGAGCAGGCCGAGGCGCTCACCGCCTCCCGTGAGCGGCTTGATCAGATCATCTCCCGGGTCACGTCCGATCTGGAGGGCTCACTTCTGGCAGGCGACGACGCCCTCAGAACACTGCTGGACGCCGATGGTGCGGTGCTCTGCCGGGGCGGACGCAGCACCTCCAGCGGGATGCGTGTTGCACCCGCCCTGCTGGAGACCCTCCAGGCACGCGCGGCAGGGCTGTCACCGGGCACGGTCTGGAGTACGGACCGCCTGTCCGAGGAACTTGACGAACCCGGCGGCGACATGACGGAAAGCGGCCCTGCGGGGATCCTGATGGTGACGCTGAGCCGCTCGGGCGACTTCCTCGCCTGGTTCCGCAGGGACCGTCCCACCGCCCGCCAATGGGCCACCGACCCTTCCAGGCCCGTACAGGTCGGCCCGCGAGGCGAGCGGCTCACTCCTCGTGGGTCAGGTGCCGTCTTCCGCGCGGTGGTACGTGGACGGAGCCTGCCCTGGACGCCGACCGACCGCGCCACCGCGCAGGAGCTCTGGCGCACGCTGACCGGTCTCGTACTCCGGCACGAGGCCGAACTGACAGCGCTTACCGAACAGCTACGCGTCACCAACTCCGACCTCGACTCGTTCGCCCATGCGGCAGCCCACGACCTCAAGGAACCACTGCGGGGCATCTTCAACGCCGCGACCTTCGTCATCGAGGATGCCGCAGCGGACCTTGACGCGACGACTGTCCGACGGATGCTCACCATGCGGCGACTGGCCGGCCGGATGGATGACCTGCTCGACTCGCTGCTGCACTTCGCGCGGCTGGGCCGAGGTGGGTTGCACCGCATCCGTGTCCCACTGGACCGGGTGCTGGACTCCGCACTCGAGGTGGCCGGGGAACGTTTGACCGAGGCCCACGTGCGGGTCGTCAGAAGGGATCTGCCCGAGGTGTACGCCGATGAGCACCGGCTCTACGAGGTCCTGGTCAACCTCTTGGTGAACGCTGCCAAGTACGCCGCTGATCAAGGAGACCGCACGGTCGAGGTCCTGGTCGACACACTCCGCACGCCGGCCGGCGGGACCCCCCAGCAGACCGTCGTGGTCCGCGACAACGGCATCGGTATCCCGGCCGAACATCAGGGCGAGGTTTTCGAGCTGTTCCGCAGACTGCACGGGCAGGACGAGCGCGGCGGAGGCACCGGCGTGGGTCTCGCGATCGTCAAACGGATCGTCGAACGGCACGGCGGTGAGCTGTGGCTCGAGAGCGAACCAGGCTGCGGGACGAGCTTCTACTTCACTCTGGGTCACGAAGGCGGCGACTGAGCGGCAGGGCCCTCGTCCCCGCCCTTCGCTCTTCTCTGCCAGTAGTCCACGGCCCCCTTCAGGACGGTTTGGAAGAGGTCGAAGTTGACCGGCTTGTAGATGTAACTGTCGGCCCCTGCCTCGTAGGTTGCGTCGACCTCCTCCGGCGCGGTGTACGCCGTGAAGACAACCACGGCCACGTTGTTCAGTTCAGGCATGGAGCGGATCGATCGGAGCACCGCGGCACCGCTGAGACCGGGCATGTGCAGATCCAGGAGGACGAGCCCCGGTCGCCGGGTGGCTTCCAGCAACCGCTCGGCGACTCCCGTCCCCCTGTCGGTGAATTCCAGCGTCAGACCCGGATGAGTGCGCCCGAGCGCCCGCCGAATCGCCTCGGCATCCTCTGCCGAATCCTCGACCACCCAGACGAAATCGTGATCGATCCTCGGATCCTCGGCTGACCCGCTCACGCGACCATCCCCGCCTGCGCGACGAGCACGGCGATGTCGTCCGCGCCCGTCGCCCGGAATTCCACAACGGCCGCTGCCAGCCGTTCGGCGAAACCGTGAGCCTCACCGGCCCCCTCCTGCGCCACCGCGTCCTGCAGGCAGGACTCGAAGAACGTCCCGTCAGCCGCTCTCGCCTCAGTCACCCCGTCGGTGAACAGCACCAGCGCGTCCCCCGGCGCCATATGCGCCGACCCAGATCCGTACTCGATTTCTTCCAGCACACCCAGCAGATCCCCGTGGGCCGCGAGCTCCTCCACAGCGCCGTCCTCACGCCGCACCAGAGGCGCCGGATGCCCGGCATTCCAATAACGCAGGCGAAATCCCTTTCCGTCCGACACCAGCACCGCTACGAGCGCTGTCACGAAGCGGGACGTGCCCTCCCTGACCAGAGCCCGGTTCAGCCGTCCCAGCGCGTGCTCGGGCGTACTGCCGTTCTCGAGCAGGGTGCGCAGGGTATGGCGGGCCAGACCAGTGAGTGCCGCAGCCTCCGCCCCACGACCGCAGACGTCACCGATAAGGAGCGTCACACCGCCCTGCGCCCCCGGGACAGCGTCATAGAAGTCACCACCCACATCGAGCGATTCATCGCCCACTTCGTATGCCGAACTCAGAGTGAGACCCGAAATCTGCGGCAGCTCTCTCGGTAGCAGATGCCGCTGGAGGGAGACCATGTGCCGGCGCCGCTGTTCGTAGAGGGTGCTGGTATCGATGGCCAACGCGGCCCGGTCTGCAAGATCGGCAAGGAACAGCGAGGCCACCTCAGCGAGTTCCACCCGGTGGTAGAGGAACGTCAGAGTGCCCAGAGCCCGCCCCCGAGCCTTGAGCGGATTCACACTGAGCGCACGCACAGCATGCCCCGCCCCGGACGAGGTGGTCCCGAAGGGACCTCCTGCCAGATCGTCACCTTGCAACACCAGCCCCCGCTCGCGGTTGACGACCTGCTGCAACACATCCGTGAGCCAGAGGTCCTCGGTCGCGACCACACCGAGCCACTGCTGCTCGCCCGCGTCCATATGCGCGAAGGCCACGGGAGTCAGTCCGCCGGAAAGACGCAGATGCAGGACGCACCCCTCGGCGACAGCGGGAACAGCCGTCCGAGCCACCCGTCGCACGGTCCTCTCCACATCAAGGCTCGCATCCATTTGCAGCGACGCCTCCG